>CAZBDC010000171.1:0-11702 GCA_964490575.1 uncultured Anaerolineaceae bacterium
AGAATGGCTTGGGGAAGAAGAGAGCATCAGTGATATTGCCTGGTCGCCAGATGGCGAATACCTGGCTTACCTGGCCCCCCGCGATGGAACCAGCCAGGCTTTTCGAATCGACCGCAGCGGAAACAGCCTCCAGCAGTTGACCGATGACAACATCGAAAAACTCAACCTGCTTTGGCTGGAAGATGAAATAGGGCTTTCTTATATCGGTATCGAGCAGGCAGATCCGCCAAGAGCAGATGTGTTTTTGGTCACTGCTGATGGATCCAGTCAACGCCGTCTGACAGATACCCCTCAGCGTGAGTTTAACCTTTCTAAAGCGGTTAATGGCCAGCAAATTGCTTACACAATCCAGGCAGATGACCAACCGGTTTCATACTTGTATATTATCGACCCTCAGACAGGCCAGCAGCGCCGGGTATATCCACCTTTCAATATCCAATCACTTGAATGTCCCACAAAAATTCCGCGCGGCAGTTCGAGAGAAATACAGTTTGAAGTGGAAAATTCAAGCCTGCTTCCATCGGGTGTGCCGGTCATTTTACGCAGCAGTTCGCTGCCTTTGCCCTTACTGGGCGATCGCCAGGCAAATGCTTCCCGCATCGAGAGAATCGATGTTGCACCTGGCTCATACCAGAAAGTTGCCTGGACTGTGCAAAGTGCGGGGGGACTAACAACTCATGTTTCTGTTCTGATCGACCTTGGCGAACAATTCCCAATGGCTGAGCAGCACTGCACCATTGCTAACACCTACCTGGGATTGCCAAACCTCTCCTTCTTACCCGTGGTGCTGCCCTTCTCAGCTGCAGGCATGCTTCTTACAATCCCCTGGCTGCGGCATCAGAAAAAGCGCTGGCTGTGGATTGCGTGGCTGGTCTACCCGGTCGTTGTAATCATCCTGATCGCCATTGAGGTTTCTCAAGTGCTATCGCTCGACTCTTTCGCAACCATTTTTACGAAACTTTAAACCATTTTTAACGGGTAAAGGTTGACATTTAATCGAAGAGACCCCACAATAATTGTAATGAAAGATTGCGGTAGAACATTGAAGTTACCCAAAACCAACATTGGATGAAGGGGGAAACGACACTTCAGTATGCTAACATTGCAATTTGATGGCCTGTTCCAGAGCGTTCCACGTCAAATGCAGTCAGGAGATAACGCCGGGGTCATGTGTTATGGGTGGGTAATCTTACGCGACCAGTTCGTGATTGCGCGAGGGCATGGCGGGTACGCTCGGAACAAAGGGGCTTCATCGAATGTGGCTGAATACCTGGCCCTGGTGGAAGGTTTAGAAGCTCTGCTGGATATGAATGTTCCCGGGGAGATAATCCTGGTTTCAGGCGATGCCAAATCAGTGATAGACCAGATGGAAGGCTGCGCCACCGTCTCTGCGAGATCAATCAAGCCGCTGTACAGGCGGGCATGCAAACTGGCCAGAAAATTTAAGCACATTTCCTGGGTCTGGACTCCTCGCGGCCTCAACCAGACTGCTGATGCATTGACCCGCCGGGCGCTACGCCAGATTCGCGCTCGCCCCGAGCAGTACGAAGCCGCGCTAAATACTGCCAACAAGCGCGGCTGCGATGATCAGCCCTCTACACGCCTTCGGCCTATCCTGGACCTGCGCATCTATACAACATTGGCCTTACCGGTCGAGGGAAATTGATATCTACCAAATCAGAAGTCGTCCGTCTTGTGGGTAAAAGCACCTGCTGGGTATCCAGTGAAAAAAGCGAGCGTTTTACGCCAGGCCGTATCTTCTTCCTCAGTGAGTTTCTCATCCCGATAAGACCAGTTATTCTTCCGAACGAATTCTTTCATCTCTCGTGACTGGCTTTCCAACCGGGCGACAGCATCTTCAATCATGATTGAAACCGAACGCGGGAAACGAACTGAGTGAACCTCAATCGCCGCCCGGATATGACGAAAACAGGCCCCATCCGATCGCCGATAGGCAGCGAGTACATCACCGTCCTTCTGGATTTCTTCACACAAGACGTGCAGGCTGTTTAGCGCAGCGTGATCCCCAGCCATGCAAGCCGGGCAGGTTCCACGCGGGTGCAATGGGCCAGCCCCGGCTGCCAACAAAACACCGGGGCGTTCAATCAGTCGCCTCAGCCTGGCGAAAATCCCACTTACCCGGCCTGTTAAACTATCCGGTTTTAGATCCTTGAGCTCTCGAGCGACCACCCGGCCCAGGTGTTCGTAAATGATATTTGTCCCAAGTGGGACGCTGCTGGTCAAAACTTCTCGCGCGACCATCACGCGGGTATGCACAGGACAAAAGCCATAGGAATCGAGGATGCCCTGGCGCACGTCTGGTTCATTCACATTTTCCCAGAGGAAAGACTCAAGAGCTCGTTCAGAAGTCTGTCGGTAGATGCGGCAGATCGCACAGCCCGGCTTTCCCATCGCCTCGATCAGGTTATTTACAGCAATTGCAAAGGCCATGAACGGTTCCTTCAGCCACCGGTTTCCTTCCGAACCCTGGCAACAATCCGGCTTAACCCAATCACGACCAGCATAACCAGCAAGGCCTCCCACCAAAAACTGATCTGTGCCCGGATCGTCAGAGCCGCCAGGCCAACCAGGAGTCCAACTACCTCCACGAGAAATAATCGTCTCAAGTGTTCGCGTCCAAGGCCCGATTCTAAATCAACATAATCAACCTGGCCCAGCCGCTGGACAAAATGATCAAGGTCCCAGGCACCAATGCTTGACACTGCGCCAATTAGCATCAACCAGGCCGGTGATCCAAACCAGATCCCTAGCGCAGAAGAGAAAATAAACAGGAAAAGAAAAAGGCCTTCACTGCCTGAGGTCCTGCGCTGTTGTGAAGAATACCAGACCAGGCCAAGTATGACAATTACCAATGAACAAACAACTGGCGCGGTTTCACTCGCTGCAAGCCCGATCGCCAGCGCAGCGACAGCAACCAGCATGTGGCTGACAAAAAAACGTTCGATCCGAATCACAACGAACCTCGCAATCCAAGTCTCCGGCCTGCTGAAACCCGGTTGAGCGTTGCCCGGACAATCGGCTCAAATGGGCGGTGGACAGGCCAATCGACTACGCGAACTCCCATGCGCTGCAACTGTCGCAGCATCAACGCTCGTTCAACCCGGGCGATCTGCCAGGCCAGGTCCCCTTGAACAGCATGAGCCCGCGCTTCCATTTCAACTGGGTCTGGGCTAATGACCAGCACTTCATAACCGGTGGCGCGGAGCCTGGTGAAAGCCTGTAAATCACCAGTCATCAACGGGCTTACCATGACAATCTGCGAACCTGCTGGGAAGAAGCGGGTTGGCAGATACCCAAGACTCTCCAGCGCAAAGTTGTGCCCCACCCGCGCCTGACCCAAAGCATAGAGGATCCTTTCCTGTTGGACCTTGCCATATCCGGGGAATGTCCGTTCCAACCCAAAGCCATAAATCAAGAGGCCTACCCGATTGCCATCATTGAGCAAAGCTTCAGAAAGCGCCCCGGTTGCCCTGACCGAATACTCGAACAAAGCTTGCCCATTCTGCATCACAATATTGCTCTGCTGGCGAGCGTCAAGGATAATCCCCACGTCGGCAATTCGCTCTTGCTCGAACTGGTTGACAAACAAGGCCTGGTCGTGGCGGGCTGAGGCTCGCCAGTTTATCCAGCGGCGAGGATCCCCCATCTGATACTCCCGCAGGCCATAAAAATCGATCCCCGATCCCGTTTGGCGAGATGGGATCGGGCCGAAGTGCCCATGGGTGCGTTGCGGGCGGATTGCCACTCGCCGAAGGCGGGTAAGCCTGGGTAAGAATGTTACCTTTTCATGAGACTCGTAGCGGGCGCTGGCGCGTTGAACCCCAAGATGGTCCCGGGCGTGCACTTGTATGTCGTTCAACTCATAATAGCCCCTGGACGCCCGTACCTTGTAAACCATCTTGATTTCGCCGCTGTGCGGCAGGCTGATCAACAGCCGCGTTTGCCCCTCGACCAGAGTCATACCCTCTGGCAGCGGGTCCTCAACGATCAACTCATCTAATGCCGGGCCAAGATTTAAGATCTGCAACGTGACCGTTACATCCGACTCTTCCAGGATGGTATCAGCGCTGACTTTTCTTGATACGCTGAGTTTGAGCACCGGCGCTGGGGAAAGCAGCGTAGCGCCAAGGTAAACAACTAATGGAAGCGCCAGGGCTAACAGGCTGCCCGTCATCGTGATCAGCCCGGTGAAGACCAACATATAAGCCAGTACAGCCAGGGTTAGGAACCGGCCAGTGACTCGGCTGTCCTGCATCACAACCCTCGCAGGACCGGTACCGGAACAGTGCGCGAAATATCACTCAGCACCTCGCTCGCGGCTGCCCGGTCAGTCCATAAATCAGGCTCAAGAATTAACCGGTGCGTTAGTGCAGGCAAAATGAAAATTTTCACGTCATCTGGCAAAACATAGGAACGCGAATTCATAGCCGCCCAGGCTCTGGCAAGTTTTAACAGCGCCAATGTTCCACGCGGGCTGGCTCCTACCGTCACCTTGCGATGCCGGCGCGTCTCAAAAATTAGGTTAACGATGTAATTTTCAATATCCGGATCGACATAAACATCTTCGATCGCTTCGCGCATGGCCATCAAACCACTTGCATCAGTCACTGCTTGCAGATTCATCGCATCGGTGCGGCGTTCGCGCCTGCGCCTGAGAATTTCCTGTTCCTCTTTAGGAGAGGGATAACCCACCGAGATCTTCATGATAAAACGGTCGAGCTGCGCCTCAGGGAGCGGAAATGTCCCCTCATATTCGATTGGATTCTGGGTCGCCAGTACAATGAATGGTTGCGGCAGGGTCATCGTTTCGCCTTCCAGGGTAACCTGGTATTCCTGCATCGCTTCCAGCAAGGCGGATTGGGTGCGCGGCGAAGCCCGGTTGATCTCATCAGCCAGGATAATATGGGCAAACAATGGACCCTGGCGAAGCACAAAAGTTCCAGCCGAACGGTCGTAAATATAGCCACCGGTGATATCGCCGGGTAAAAGATCGGGCGTAAATTGGATGCGCTTAAAATCCAGCCCAAGTGCAGTGGAGAAGCTGTTTGCTGTCAGCGTCTTTGCCAACCCAGGATAATCTTCCAGGAGAACATGGCCACCTGAGGTCAGGATAGCAGCCATAATTTTTTCTAGCACTTCCCGCTTACCTACAACTGCTTTTTCGACCTCCGCAATCACCTTGTTGGTCAGTTCTGCGACTTCATTGACTTGGATGGTCATGGGTTACCTCTAACTCCTCTTCCATATAGTGTATGACACGGGCTATCTGAGCTTCGGCTGTCGATTCTGGTCGATCATCCGCCGGGTTAGCAGAGGTTTCGTGCCGGCCGGGCAGCCAGCGTTGGACAGTTTCGATGATCTTTCTCCACATCCGCGCAATAAAATTCTGGTGGGTTACATCCTTCCGGCTAAGGCTTGTGACAACATATGCGCGTACTTCCTCCGGTACCTCCAACATATCATTTCGCAACCTTTCTTCAGCCTCCAGCATAGTCAGTCGGTATCGATACGCCAGCAGTTCGATCAGCAGCCTGGCCAGGGAAAGATGAAAAGTGCTCTGGTAATAAACGCTCCTATATCTGCGCATATGATCAACTTTTGTTGACCAATACGCGACCCGCCCACCATAAGGCGCTCGATCACCCATGTCATGCAAGATGGGAGCAATCGCAGTGGGCGCTGTTCGGCGCCGGGCGTATAAGCTCCGATAAGCAATCCAAAAAGCGATCAGGATCACTGCCAGCCAGAAAAAAAGCTGTGGGGCGGTGTCGACAATGATCCCAGCCACAAACACAAGGTAGGAAAGAGGTAATACAACCACCTCACGCACAATGTCTCGCAGCCAAAAGAGAACTGCGCCGCTGATCACTGCAAGGACAAGCAGAATGACAATAAACCGGCGAGGATTAATCGAGGGTTCTCCGTTCACGAGCGCCCTTCTCTTTCGCGTCCGCGCTGGCAGGCACTGACGATAGCCGACAGGCTGCTGATCGCCAGCCGCTCTTCCTGCCGGCCGGGTTGGTGCGCGCCATACCTAACCTGCTCAAACAACATGGTTAGCTGGTGAACTGGATCGGGAGGTAAGCCATGCCGCGCAAGGAGCCTCTCGAACTCATGGGGGGTAACATCCCGATCGCGCTGAATATTCCGATATTCATGTAGCACGTCGATCATCTGGAAATAGCACCGTTGGATCACTTCCCGCAAATCACCACCGGCAGCCAGGTCATCCAGTGCATCCTGGGCCCGCCGTTCAATTTTTTGCAGCGGCAGTTCTTCCTTGCGCCGGTTCCGGCGCCAGACGGTAAATATAATCAGCGCCACAATTGCGGTTAGCGCAACTGCCAACACCAGGCTTGTCACCGTAGTCACCCAGTCGGGCGGGGGCTGAAACACAGGCATCGCCGGAGGCTGCTCGAACACGCCTTCGTCCATCGGTTGATTAATTCCAAGCAGTCCACTTTCTTCGCCCTCACGGTTCTGCATGAGGTCGCTGCTCGTTAGCCAATACAGGAAGAACAGGATAGGCAGTAGGGTTACCATATCCCGCAAAAAGCGTTTCCGGGCTTCTTTGGAAATTATCAGATAAACGATATAAATCGGGATCAGGATCCAGACAATGATCATCAACACGCGGAAGACGATCATGAAGATACTCAACAAATTTTCGTTCTCGGCAGAATTCGCGAAGGTCGGCGCCATCTCACCTAATGGGACCGGCTTTCCCTCAGCAAGTTCCAGCGCGTTCAAACTGGAAGCCAGGAGAAGCAGTGCCAGTAAAACAAATCCTGCCAGCAGAATCGTCCATACACGCGGGGTGAATTTCATCATCTGCGTATTTTATCACCAGACCAGTTCTTAAAACGATTAAATTCCAGTTAGAACGTCCGGTTGAGTGGTGTATTGTGTCATTCCCTTTACAAGCTTTATCAAGCACAGTCCAAACAATATCATATTGAAGTGATAAATCGGCTTGTTTTCATCCCCAGGATAACCTTCGCCACTGGTACAATACCATGGGTCGATCCAGATCGATCGAGCCAGATTATGCGAAATTGGCAAAGGTTCTTAGATGGACGATGCAAAAGAGTTTTTAGCACTGATCCCAGCCTACAATGAGAACCGGCATATCTCAGCCGTAGTCCAAAAGGCACAGGATTTTATGCCGGTCCTGGTCGTCGACGATGGTTCAATAGACGATACCGCAATGAATGCGGAAGCCGCCGGCGCCTTTGTGCTGCGCCAGGTTCCAAACCAGGGCAAAGGGGCGGCCCTGCTGCGTGGTTTTCGCTGGGCAATCGACCAGGGCTATCAAGCCGTGCTGATGCTCGATGCGGATGGGCAGCATGATCCAGACGAAATCCCGCGCTTCATCCAGGCATATCGAGCCGAAAAGGCCGATCTAATCATCGGGCAGCGGCAGTTTCATCACATGCCCCGCCTGCGGCGCACAACCAACACACTGGGCACAAAGTTGTTCTCGTGGGCAGTGGGCAGACCCATCCCAGACAACCAATCCGGCTACCGGTTATTATCACGACGGATGATCGAAACAACCCTGGACTCTCGCGAAACAAGCTTCGAGTTTGAAGTTGAGATGATCGTTCGATGTATCCAAAAGGATTATCGATTAGCCTGGGTGCCAATCCGCACAATTTATGGCGATGAAAAGAGCCATATCCGCCCTTTGCGACATGCATACCATTTCATCCGGATGGTCTGGCAGACGCGCCGGACGATGATGAAAACCGCCAGGTAAAAAGGCCAAAAACATGCTCGATAATGAATTGAAGCAGTCTTACCAGCCCGAACCCCTCCCAAAAGATGATAAAGAAGTGCGCGACCGGCACGAGTCAAACCGGACAGGCTGGAATGAAGGTGCGCGGCATTATGCAGATCACCTGGATCAAACCATTCATCATTTACGAAATAAAAAGTCTAATCTGCACCCGATCGAGCGCCAAAACCTGGGTGACCTACGCCAATACCATCACGCCATTCACCTTCAATGCGCTTCAGGAGGCGATACATTGTCCTTGTGGTTAGAAGGTGTCCAACATGTTACCGGCGTAGACATCTCAGATGTCCATATCGAAAATGCCCGCAAGTTATCCACCGCTTTGGGCGCACCGGCAAAATGGTATCGCTGTGATATTCTGGATACTCCACCCGAACTGGACACCACCGCCGACCTGGTATACACCGGGCGTGGTGCGATCTGCTGGATCCACGACCTGAACGGATGGGCAAAGGTGATCGCGCGCCTGCTTAAACCGGGTGGTGTTTTTCACATTCTGGACGACCACCCCTTTACCTGGCTTTTCGATCCCGAAGCACAGTCTCTTGAATATTCAGGCATAAACTACTTTGGGTATGCCGAATCCTCGCAGGGTTGGCCAGACACGTATATTGGCGACTCACTGGGCATTCCGGTCAGCCAACAGGCACGCAAATACGAGCGCCTGTGGACATTAAGTACGATTTTTAACGCGCTGAAGGATTCCGGATTGGTGATCGAGTACTTTGGGGAACATGCGGAGCCTTATTGGGAGAATTTTCCAAACCTTGCCCCAGAATTACGCGCCCAAATCCCGATGACCTTCTCAATGCTGTCCCGAAAACCCCTTGCGGGTTCAAGGGAGGCAATTTGATCCAGCAAGAGGCTGTTCCTGCCAGCAGCCCTGGGCTCAGGCGTCCGTGGGCTTTCTGGTTAATGTTCTTCTTCCAGTTTGCTGCAATTGGCGTCTTTTATACATATCTCAACATATACTACCGTGAAGCCGGGTTGAGCGGCACACAAATCGGAACCATCAACATGCTCACAGCGCTTGTAGGGGTAGCTGGGGCAGTCGGTTGGGGCTACCTGGCCGACCGGACCGGACAAAGCCGGATTTTTATTGCCTTTGGCGCCGGAATCGCTCTCCTGATTGCGCAGTTCATTCCACTGGTAAGCTCATTCTGGGGTTTTCTAGGGTTAGGAGTTCTGGCCAGCCTGGCAAACTCAGCTCCCAGTACACTGGTAGATAGCACCATCCTGTCCGTGCTGGGCGAGCGTCGCAACGATTACGGACGCTACCGGCTGGGAGGAACCATTGGATATATCCTGACCACATTGACAGCCGGTTTCGTGTTCGACCAGACCGGCTTGAAGTTGATGTTTCCAGCCTATGGGGTAATTATGTTTCTTTTTGCCGGCGCCGCCCTCCTGCTGCCGCCCTCCCCAGCGAATGCCACCGGCAGGCAATTTCGCGGGCTGAGTGAAATCGTTCGCCGTCCATCCTGGATACTGTTCACCATCTGCGTCTTCCTGATCTGGATCGCTTCAAATGCCTCGATTATGTTCCTCGGGGTGACTCTTCAAGCGATGGGTGCCAGCCAATCCTTGATCGGCGTCGCCATCACGATTGGAGCCGTGGTCGAAATCCCCTTTATGATGTTTAGTGGGTATTTCCTCAAACGGTTTGGCCCGGTGAAGCTGCTGATCACCGCCATGTTCTTGATGATCATCCGGTACACGCTGCTTGGCTTCATGCAGGTCCCTAACTGGGCTATCGCCATTAACATTCTCAATGGCCCGGCTTACGTCTTCTTTTGGAACAGCGCAGTTACCTATGCGAATAAAATGGCGCCTCACGGCCTGGCTGGGACAGTCCAGGGTTTGCTCAATTCCACCCTTAGCCTGGCGGGTGTAATCAGCGCCCTTCTGACCGGCTGGCTCTTCGATGTTCTAGGACCAAACCAGATTTTTATCGTGATGGCTTTCTCCTGCCTGGTTGCATTGATCCTTTTCGTGGGCGGCAACCTGAAGTTATCCCGCCCAGCCACCGAATAAGCTATAATCGAACCGATCACCGGTCGATCGGAGTGGTTGTCAGGCTTGATCAAACTAAAATCACAGAACGGACAGATTTTTTAAGGAGCAAAGAATGGCAAAACAGTGGCGAACGCCCCCTGAAATGCAGATCGATCCAAAGAAAAAGTACTTCGCGACGATGAGCACCAACAAGGGAGATATTGAGCTGGAACTCTATCCCAATTATGCGCCCAAGACGGTCAATAACTTCGTCTTCCTGGCCCGCGAGGGCTTTTATGATGGGATCGTGTTTCACCGCGTGATCAGCAACTTTGTTATCCAGGGTGGGGATCCAACCGGCAAAGGCGCAGGTGGGCCGGGGTACAACTTTGAAGACGAGGTTAAAAACAATCCTCTGAAACATGAGACCGGGGTCATTTCCATGGCAAACGCCGGGCCAAACACGAATGGCAGCCAGTTTTTTATTACCCATTCACCCCAACCCCATCTAAACGGCAGGCATACTGTCTTTGGAAAGGTTACCAGTGGGATGGATGTAGTTAACGCCATCCGGCAGGGTGATAAAATGACCGCTGTAACGATCCGCGAGGAGTAGCCTCACAGATCAAACACACGCGACATGTGAACTGCATCAGCGTGGCAGCCAGCAACAAGCCCTGGGAGATAACCCGGGGCTTGTTAGCTATCAATATGCTGCTGGAAAATGAGCCCACATCCTCTGATCGGTTTCCCGCGAGAAACACGGGTGGTGGCGTCATGAGCCCGTTGCCAGGCGGTCCATTAATCGCAGAGCTTCTTCCTGAGCTTCCGATTGAGTTTTGCTCCTTTGCCAAAACCAAAAGGCGACAGCGTAAAAGAGGATCACCGCCAACAAGAGCGACTGGTATCCACTGACCAGGGCGATATATTCACACACCCCGCCAACCATCGAACCCAGCAAATTGGATCCAAAAGAAATATCAGCCATCTCTGTATCGCGGAAGGAGCGGCTGAAAATGATATTTGCCAGGAAAATGGGCAGGAACGCCAGCAAGCTGGCTAAAGTATAGCGTAAGCCAGGCGAGTTGATCCCCAGGAGAGACTTTTGGGGTAAAACAAAATTTAAGACCAGCATCATCAATAAAAGCCCATACAGCGGCCAGACCCGGCGAATCTTAAACCGCGCGTTGAACAGAATCGCCAGCAGGACACTGCTGAGAATCGCAAAGAACACCAGAGAGTTGACCATCCATGTAGAGCCAAACAGCAGCGCAAAAGTAACCAGGCTGCGCGTTTCTAACAGCATAAATGCCGCGCCGAGAAAGAAAAAGTGCCAGTCAAATCGGCGAAGCGTCCCCCTGGGCGCCGCCAGCCCCAACATCAGCAGGGCAATCACCAGCACCATCCCCAATGCGGCCAGGTAAATCAGGGGAATTGACCGGTCAGGCATATAAACGAACGGCCAATCATCAGTCGCCAGAGGCTGGTTAAGATTGCTGCCCAGATAGCCCTGTCCAATTACGGGGAGAAAATAGCCCCGCCCGGGCAGCAGTGCCAGATCATCCTCGCGATAACCATGATTGAGTTTTGCCGGCAGGTCAGCCAATCCGGGTCCAGCAATTAAGACTGCCGCCCTACCAGTGTCGCCATAGGTCGTGACAAATGGCTGAGCGCCAAACGCCGCCTCGACCATTCCGGCCAGTTTATGGATCAGCCATGGCTGGCGGTAATAGTTATATAAAACGACCAGGCCATCCTGGCTCAAATGACGGCGAGCCTCAGCAATCGAATCCGAAGTTAGCAAGAAACTTTCCAGGCGCAAGCTTGAATAGGCTGAGGTCAACGTGATCGAATCGGGCAGTGCATACACGATTAAATCGTACTGTTC
>CAZBDC010000172.1:0-11584 GCA_964490575.1 uncultured Anaerolineaceae bacterium
AGATAATGAGCGGTGACTGGAGTTCAGACGTGTGCTCTTCCGATCTAGAGAATCCCCCAGGCCGTCCTGAGGTACCCAACCATCGGATCTGGCTGATCACCAAACTCGGTCACCGGGGTTGGCTCGGCCAGGTAGACCAGGGAGCCCCCGTTATCCAGGTAGGCCTGGAGTGTCTTCATCTCACCCTCGGAGAGCGGCTTGGTTGGCCCGGGCACGATCACAGCCAGCGCATCTGCCGGAATGTTCGGGTCCGCAAGAAGGTTTAGGCTCTCAACAGTGTAGTTCTTGGCTACGAGGCTTGAGTTGACCAGCGAGTAATTGGTTTCACCCGATGCATCCAGGCCATACTCGCCGTGCCCGGTCAGAAAATAAACTGTTCGCTCTCCTGGGTTTGCCAGGCGAATGAGGGCGCCGGTCAGTTCTTCCTCGCTTGAAAAGGTGACCATCTCCTTGCGCCCATCCGCCGATAAAACGATTGTCCCATCGCGCGTAACGCCGGCCTGCTGCGCGCGGATGGGGTCAGTATTGGGATCGATCACTTCATAGTCGAACTTTCCCTGGCTGTTGGCTTTGTAGTTCTGAAGCAAGTTGGTGACGCTCTCTACCGACATGCTGGCTGTGAAGAAAGCTTCCGCTTTGACCTGGGTTTCCAGGCTCTTGAGCGTTTCAAGGGTTTCCGGGACCAGGGTGTTGGTCTTGTCCTCGGTTAAATCCCACTGTTGGGAATTGTCATATACCAGATAGTTAACAACGATGAGGATGCCAACGAACGCAACGGTCAGCAGAAAGGAATTACTGCCATAACGGGCCTGACGGCCGGTCAAAGCCACCCGGGCCCGGTTGGGATCCAGGAGTACGAACAGGGCCAGGCCAATCAAGATACTCCCCAGGCTGATCTGGAGCGGTAAATTAAATGTACGCTGGATGATGAAGAGGGCCAGGGATACCACCGCACCAAGCCCAGCCAGCACTAACCCAATTGGAGCGTATCGACGCAAGTCGCGGCCTTTCATTATCGCCACCTCCGCATCTCAACTGACATGGAGCCGATAAAGAGCGCCAGGGCTGTCAGGCTGAGATAATAGATGATGTCTTTTAGCTGGATAACGCCGCGGTAGAAAGAGTTGTAAAAATGCTCGCTCATATCCAGGTATCTCAGCAGTTCTCCGCCCGTGCCCATTGCCTGGGCGGGGTAACCAATCATCCACAGTACAAGCAGGATTCCAAGCGTGGCAAAGAAGGCTGCGATCTGATTACTAAAGAAAGAGGAAGCCATCACGCCAATCGCCAGGCAGGTTGCGCTTAGCAGGAACAGGCCAAGATAACCGCTTACCATCAGGCCCTGGTCAATTCCAGGGCTGATCATTCGATTGAGCACGATTGGGTAAAACCAGGTGATCAGCAGCAAAGTCAAGATGAACAATACTCCACCCAGCCATTTCCCAACCACAACTTCCCAATCGCGGACCGGCGCGGTAAGCAGCAGCTCTAAAGTACCGCTCTTTGATTCATCCGCCAGCGAGCGCATGGTGATGGCGGGAGAGGTAAATAACAGCAGGGTAACCAGGGGTCCAATGACAATTTGGATGCCAGGGACATATTGCTGGTAGACGGCTGCTAAAATGTTGGCGTAAAACAGGATGCCCAGGATTAACAGGATCGCCAGCGCAATTGCGTAAGCTACCGGGCTGATAAAATAGTGTTTGTATTCCTTTTGTGCGATGACCCAAATGTTACGCATGTGGATCTCCGTTCGGCTGGTTCTCTTGTTCTTCTTCCACGAACAGCTCGTCATCCTCTTCATCGTCAAGTGCGGGGTATTCAAGCTCATCGTCTTGTGGTTCAACATCATCCCGGGTTAGCTGGAGGAAAATGTCCTCAAGGCTTAAGTTAATGGGCTGGAATTCGAGCAGGTCATAACCTGCCTCAATGATGGCTCGCGCTACTGAGGGACGCGCATCCTGGCCTGGAAGAGTCTCAAATTCAAAACGGTCGTCGGTGTGTGAGGCAACGTTCACTACACCGGGAATTTCCTTTACCCGACCTAATAGATCATCAACTTCACCGCGCACGCGCACTGCGACGCGCTGGGATCCTGTCAGGCGGGCCTGGAGCTGCTCGGGCGTCTCCTCAGTGACGATATGGCCCTTGTTGATGATTAACACACGGTCGCAAACCTGCTGGACTTCGGGCAATATGTGCGTAGAAAGAAGGACGGTCCGGTCTTTGCCGATCTGGCGGATCAGCGAGCGGAACTTAACAACCTGCTTGGGATCCAGGCCAATGGTCGGCTCGTCGAGGATCAGGACTTCTGGCTGGTGGAGGAGCGCCTGCGCCAGGCCTACCCGCTGGCGCATACCTTTCGAGAGCTTTCCAATATAACCACCGGCGCGATCTCCCATTTCGACTAATTCGAGGGTTTCCTCAATGCGAGGGCGGGCCTTCTTTAAATTGCGAAGATCAGCCATGTACTTTAGATATTCGAATACCGTCATGTCTGGATAAAGCGGGACGGTTTCGGGCAGGTATCCTACCAGTCGCCGGACGGCAAGCGAATCCTCGATCACATCGTACCCGCCAATGCTAACCTTTCCGTTGGTCGGCGGCATGTAGCCGGTTAGGATCCGCATCGTGGTGGTTTTCCCGGCCCCGTTTGGACCGAGAAAACCGAGAATTTCCCCTTTTTCGGCGTGGAAAGTGAGATCGTTTATCGCCCGGCGAGGGCCGTAATCTTTTGTCAATCCCAAGACACGTATCATCTATGTCTCCATGAGATGAAATTGATCATTGTTTTCATTCGGGACTTGCCTGTGGATGATCGAGCAGAGGCACTGTCGCAGTAAGTAAACGTTTGGGCATTCCTGGCTGTGAACGGGGCCCATTCCCGCTCATTCAAATGCTTTGACAAGAATATGGGCCTGAAAACAGGCCGCTATACAATATACAACAATGGAAGAGACAAAGTCAATAACTTTTTGGATTTCTAATCTGATGCTAATCTTCCTGGTACAAGCATTGTCGAATCTGTCAGCATGAAGTAAAATATCCAGGTTTGCCCAAGTTTAGCAGGTAGAAACGCCCCATTTTTCCACCCTTTCATCCTCAGGAGGTAGAATGAATATCTTAGGTCTTGCCAGGCACGGCTTGAATAATTTCGAGCAGATTGCTTTGGTCGGCGTTGTCATCACAGCCTTTATCAGCCTTGCGTATGCATGGTGGCTGCGTGGCACCGTCATGAAAAAAGATAAAGGTACGCAAAAGATGCAGGAAGTCTGGAACGCCATCCGTGTTGGCGCGGACGGGTACCTTGATCGGCAGTTGCGTACGATCTTGCCGGCCATTGGGCTGTTAACGGTGGCTTTGTTCTTAAGTGTGTACGTGGCTCCTCCGAGCCTTGAAGCACGCGAAGAGTTCCCCCAAAATACCCTCATCATTATTGCAGTTGGTCGCACAATCGCTTTCATTATGGGCGCTTCCTTCTCGCTGCTTGTTGGCCAATTGGGCATGCGCATGGCCATTCAGGCCAATGTTCGGGCGGCTTCTGCGGCGAGGCGGGACTTTACCGAGTCTCTGTCAATCGCATATTACGCCGGTACAGTGACCGGTATGCTGACAGATGGCCTGGGATTGTTCGGTGGAACTGTAATTTTTATCATTTTTGGTAAGGCTGCTCCCGATGCACTGCTAGGCTTTGGCTTTGGCGGAACGTTGATTGCGCTGTTCATGCGCGTGGGCGGCGGTATCTACACCAAGGCTGCTGATGTTGGCGCTGACCTGGTGGGTAAGGTTGAAAAAGATATCCCCGAAGACGATCCGCGCAACGCTGCCGTGGTGGCGGATCTGGTCGGCGACAACGTGGGTGACTGTGCCGGTATGGCTGCTGACATTTTCGAGTCTTACGAAGTGACCATCGTTTCTGGCCTGATCCTTGGTCTTGCCCTGCTGGCGCAAACGGGTGAATTGAAGTGGATTGTTTACCCATTGATTATCCGCGGTATTGGCGTGATCAGCTCGATCCTGGGAACTTTCACCGTTCCGATTTGGGAGAAATTCCCGCTGAAGTTCCTGCGGGCCCACGATGCCGAAGAAGCGATGTTCCGCTCTTATGAGGTTTCGAGCGTGAATACCATCCTGTGGGCTTTCCTGGTTGCGATACTCTATGGGCATGATTGGCGGTTGGGCCTGCTGACTACGGTTGGCGTTGGCCTGGCGGTGGCGTTCAACCCGCTGACCTCTTACTTCACTGCGACCCGGCGGCCCCCGGTTCAGGAGATTGTCAAATCGACCCGCACCGGGCCTGCGACCACCATTCTTTCCGGCCTTTCGGTCGGTATGGAATCGAGCGTCTGGGCGCTGGTTGTGATCGTCATCAGCTTCATCGCTGCGCTGTTGATCTACCAGGCCGATGGCGCTCTCTACGTCCTCTATGCGGTTGCCATGATCGGCATTGGTATGCTCAGCCACACAGGCAACAATGTGGCAATGGACTCTTACGGACCAATCTCAGACAATGCGAACGGCATCGGTGAGATGTCCTGGCATGGCATGGAAGATGAAAACACGCTGCGCGCTCGCCAGATTATGGCGGACCTCGATGCAGTTGGCAATACGACCAAAGCGATCACGAAGGGTGTTGCGATTGCTTCCGCAGTTATTGCAGCGGTTTCACTGTTCGCTTCTTACATCACGGACGTCGGCCGGGTTCAGGCCCAGCTAGGTCTGTCGGAAATGGGCAGCATCCGTATCTCTGATACGACCGTGTTTATCGGCTTTCTGCTCGGTGGAGCGCTGCCCTGGCTGTTCAGCTCGCTGGCGATTCGCGCCGTGAGCCGTGCGGCTGGTGAGATTGTTGAAGAAGTGCGCAAGCAGTTCCGGATTCCCGGCATCATGGAAGGCACCGTCACGCCCGACTACGCGCGCGTGGTGGGTATCTCGACGACTTCAGCTCAAAAGGAACTGATCCCTCTGGCGACGATCTCGGTCGTTCTACCGCTTGTGGTGGGTCTCGTATTGGGCGTAGAAGCCCTGGGTGGCTTCCTGGCTGGCGTGATCCTGTGCGGTCAGCTCCTGGCGGTGTTCATGTCGAATGCTGGCGGCGCCTGGGACAATGCCAAAAAGGCAATCGAAGATGAGCCTCGCAGCCTGACGGCCAACACCGGAAAAGGCTCTGAGCGCCACAAGGCCGGCGTGGTTGGTGACACAGTGGGCGATCCGCTGAAGGATACCGCTGGTCCGGCGTTGAACCCGATGATCAAGGTTGTCAATATGGTGTCGCTGTTGGCAGCGCCTGTCATTGTTCAGCAGAAGGGCGGCGCTGTGATCTGGATTGTCTCCATCGTCCTGCTGGCAGTTATCGTTTGGGCAATTATGCAGAGCAAGAAACCCGCTCCTGATATTGCCGACGAAACGACCACCGCTTCAGGCGACTAGAATGATCAAGTAATCAAAAACAGGACCGGCTTCCCGGTCCTGTTTTTGATTACTCTATTTCAGGAAAAGAGAATGCCAACCGTACTGGCAAAGTCCGCCGGGTAAGGGGCTTCGAGGGTGAGCGCCTGACCGGAGCGTGGATGGCGAAATGAGAGGCGGCTGGCATGCAGAGCGACACGCTGAATTGGCAGGGTGTGGCTCCTCTCTAAGGCCGCCTCTTGCAGCCTGGATACAGGCTTGAGGCTCTTATATAGCGAGTCGGCAAGCAGCGGGAGCCCCATAGCGGCCAGGTGGGCGCGGATTTGATGCGTATAGCCGGATCGCGGCAAGGCTTTCAGGAGGGTAAACCCCCCGGCTGCCTGGACCACTTCCACCTGAGTTACAGCCGCTTTACCTCGCTGGTGATCGATTACCGTACGGTGCTTCCGGTCACCGTTGGTCAATAGCGGTAACGAAATCGTGATCGTTTCCCATTCTGGGTAACCGATGACAAGGGCGTGGTATTCTTTGTTCGTTTCCCGCTGCATGAATTGCTGGTTTAGCGCGCGGTGAGCTTCGGCATTTCGGGCGAAAAGAATGATCCCACTGGTGTCTTTATCAAGTCGGTGGACCGTCCACACCTGGCCAAAGGTTGCTTCAAGCGACCCGGCCAGGTAGGGGAGAGAGGGGTCATAGCCATCTCGGATTGAAAGCAGCCCGGCTGGTTTATTGATGGCGATAATCGCTTCATCAAACCAGACTATTGCGCTCTGAAGGTCCATGGCGTTTTTTTTCTTCCCAGGGCTATTGGAAAAACCTCATTCTGACAGGCAGAGGCTGTCAAAAGACAGCCTTGACAGCCTCTGCTCACATTTCGATCCTCAATTCTTACCAGGCGTAAGCTTCTGGAGCTGCTCCCCCAGGACCGGGGAAGATTTCGTCCAGGCGCTTCATCATTTCGTCGTTCAGGTCAATTTCCAGGGCCCTCAAGCTGCCGGTCAGTTGGTCCATCGTGCGAGGCCCGATAATTGGAGCGGTGACCACCGGATTTTTTAAAAGCCAGGCCAGGGCAACATCGGCCGGCTTTTCTCCCCATTGCCTGCATTGGTCTTCAAACGCCTCGATCTTGCTCCGGTTCTTTTCGATGTTTTTCTGCATGTTTTCCGAGGCTCTTCGTCCACCTTCAGTTTTCTCCAGCACGCCACCCAGCAAGCCGCCAGCCAGCGGGCTCCAGGGGATGATTCCGAGGCCATATTCTTTGCAGGCCGGAACAACTTCGAGTTCGACGGTTCGCGCGTTCAAGTTGTAAAGACTCTGTTCGCTGACCAGCCCCATGAAATTGCGCTGCCTGGCAGTTTCCATTGCCCGGGTGATGTGCCAGCCGGCAAAATTGCTGCTGCCCACGTAGATGACCTTTCCCTGCTGGACCAGCGTTTCCATGGCTTGCCAGATTTCTTCCCAGGGAGTTTCGCGGTCAATGTGATGCATTTGATACATATCGATGTAGTCAGTCTGCAAGCGGCGCAGGCTGTCTTCACATGCTTTCCGGATGTGCAGGGCAGAGAGGCGTTGCTGGTTGGGCCATTCGCCCATGTTTCCGTAGACTTTGGTCGCGAGAACGACCTTATCTCGGCGTCCACCGCCTTGCGCCCACCAGCGGCCGACGATTTGTTCAGTGACCCCTTCACCCATCTTCCAGCCATACACGTTCGCGGTATCGAAGAAGTTGATTCCCAGATCAAGCGCCTTATCCATGATGGCGTAGCTGTCATTTTCCGCAGTGAGCGGGCCAAAGTTCATTGTCCCAAGGCAAAGTCGGCTGACTTTTAATCCGGTTCGTCCAAGATGTGTGTATTGCATTTTTCCCTCCAGTTAATAATAGGTTTTCGGACTTCGTTTGTTTTATGAGTGCGACGCAGTCGCTCACACAAAACGAGACAAGTATAAAAAGGTTTGAAATACGCCGAGGCGATTACAACAGGTGGCGATTTTATCCCAGGTTGATTGACCAATGGATCTTACCTGCTCGCTCGCTGCTGACCAGCAGCTCGACCGTGCTTCCGGTTGGGCTTTCGATGATCCACTGGATATGCCCCCGGTCGTCCGTCGAACTGTAGCCAAAAACTGTTGTAACATCTTCTTTGTTGCTACGGCCTTCCAGATGCCCCACTTCCATTCGTTTCTTGCCCTGTACGATACGGCTCCCCGCTGGCAGCGAAAGTTCTGCAAAGACCGGGCGCGCAGCCTGGCGTTTCCTGGCTTGCTGGCTGGTATAAGTCGGCAGGTATCCGTTGTTCTGAACCACCAGGTCAATTGCCCAGGTGTGATCGTTGATCTGCTCGACCTTCAGAGTTTGGATAGAAACATGGGGCAGTAATTCGCCTATTGTCAAGACAAATGGAAGATGACGCTCGGCTTCGCGCTCCATCAGGGCATGGGGCGGATTTCTCCAGGTATACAAGGTATTCCAGCCGCCCAGTTCAATGTTGCCCAATTGTGGATGTTCATAGGGATACCATTCGACATACCCTTCAGGTCCGACGTGCTGGTCGACCCATTCCAGGATCTGAAAATCTTCCTCGACCGGGTGTTTTTGGAACCAGTCAATAAACTTGCGGTCCTTGATGCCCGCTTCAGTCGGTAGATCCCATAGTTCAACTGTAAAGACAAAAGCACCATAATGGTCGTAGAGCCAGTCATCAAATGCGCCTGTGGTGACTTCCTTTGGGCTGTAGGTGAAGTCGTGGAAAGTCGACACATTACGGTAGCCGGTTAGCTGCGTTCCGATGTCGCCCAGTCTCTTGAAGAATTCAAGATCGCTGGGATCCATTTGATCGTCTGGTCGGGTGCTGAAGGGTCTGAGCAAGGCGCGGCTGAAGGTATGGAAAGCCAGGGCCGCGTTTATATTTTTATGTTCGGCAATGAAGCGGACGACGGCATTGATCTCATGTTCAGAAGCCGGGAAAGGACCGGCCCCGGTTTGTTCATCTTCGGTTCGCCATTCAAACGGGAAATTTCGATTGAAATCGAGACCTGCCAGGGGGCGGGCAATCTTGATTACATAACCATCATAATTTTCAATCAGCCCTTCGGGCAGCAAGCGGTAATAGGTTCCGCCGAACTCGGCTGGTCCGCGTTTGACCAGGTAGCGTTTATCGCGGTCGCTGATCTTCCAATCGCCGTTCGGATCCTCGATCCGCATTTGTAGAATCCGGGTGTCACCATCGATATCCTGGACATGCAGGCCATCTTCGGTTTCAGACCAGGGATAAGCCCGAACACCTGAACGCAAGAAGCGCGGTTGTTGTGCCATTGTGGCGGCAGCGCCATCGGGATTGATGCGCGGGACGGCATAGAAGGTACAGGTGTTTACCAGGCGGGTTATCCGGTCATCTGTACCATAGCGTTCCAGAAGATTGTGCAGGATATATAATACGGTGGTCGTTCCGGCAAGTTCGGTGGCATGAATGTTGCCATCCAGCCAGACAGCCGGCCTGGATAGATCGTCTCCACTGGCAAAATTGGTCACGGTCACCTGCCAGATCGGCCGGCCTTCGTGGCTGCTGCCAATAATGTTTATTTTGAACAGGTCAGGAAAACGGTTGCCCCACGATTTCAGGGTTGTTTCCAGTTCTTCATTTGTGTAGTAATGATTGAAATCCATAGCTCGTTTCGTTGGCTCATCATCTCGTTTTCGTTAAAATGAGTATATCAGAAAAATTCAATCGTCGCTCAGAATCCCCCGTCAAAGGTATTCCAGGAGAAATGTTATGAACATCGTACTTGTTTATGTCCATGTGAAGCCAGAGAGCCTCCAGCAGTTCAGGGAGATTACGCTCGAAAATGCTCAAAACAGTGTCAAAGAACCAGGGATCGCCCGTTTTGACATTTTGCAGCAGGCTGATGACCCGACCAGGTTTGTGCTGGTAGAGGTTTACCGTGATGCTGAGGCGCCAGCTCGACACAAAGAAACTGCGCATTATCTTGCCTGGCGCGACCGGGTGGCGGACATGATGGCAGAGCCTCGTTATAGTGTTAAGTACAGCAACATTTTCCCGGACGAATTGGGTTGGTAGGGAGAGGGTAGGCCTGACCATGCGCATTGAATTCGCAACCGCGGCGCAAATTGTTTTCGGGCGAGGCGTGCTCCAGGAGATTGGCCCGGCGGCTCGCGGGTTGGGGGAGAAAGCCCTGGTGGTCACTGGATATCGAGGACCAGACTTTGATAAACTTTGCCAGTTGCTTGAAGCCAATGGTATATCCTGGTCTCATTTTTCTGTTAGTAGCGAACCATCCATCGAAACGGTTGAGGCGGGCATCCAGGCAGCCCGCTCCGCCGGGTGTGATCTGATTATCGGATTCGGCGGCGGTAGTGCAATCGACACAGCCAAGGCAGTTGCGGCCTTGATCACCAACCCGGGTGAAGTGCTTGACTACCTGGAAGTTGTCGGCAGGGGCCAGTCGTTACGCGAGCGCCCGGCTCCATTCATTGCCATTCCCACGACGGCAGGAACAGGCAGCGAAGTGACTCGAAACGCAGTGCTGGCGGTTCCAGAAAAGCGGGTGAAAGTCAGCCTGCGCAGCCCAATGATGCTGGCTCGCCTGGCGCTGGTTGATCCTGATCTGACCCTGGGGCTCCCGCCAGCGGTCACGGCGACGACGGGCATGGATGCGCTGGCGCAAGTGATTGAGCCCTATGTGTCGAATCGGGCAAATCCTTTGACTGACCTTTACTGCCGCGAAGGGATCTTGCGTGGTTCTCGCTCGCTGCTGCGCGCGTACCAAAATGGGCAAGATTCGGAAGCGCGAGAGGATATGGCGTTTACCAGCCTGATGGGTGGTCTTGCGCTGGCCAACGCGGGCCTGGGGGCCGTGCACGGATTTGCCGGTCCGATTGGAGGGATGTTTGATGCGCCGCATGGTGCGATATGCGCCTGCCTGCTGCCGCCGGTCGTGCTGGTAAATTCGCAGGCGCTGGCTGAACGCGAGCCGGCTAACCCGGCCCTGGCGCGCTATGCCGAAATTGCCCGGTGGGTAACCGGTCGGCAGGATGCGACGGCCAGCGATCTTGGCCGCTGGCTTATCGAGCTGCGCGAATCGCTTCAGATCCCCTCGTTAGGTGAACTCGGCATTCGGCCAGGAGATGTGGATCTCCTGGTGCAGATGAGCGCTGTTGCCAGCAGTATGAAAGCAAATCCACTCAAGCTTACCCGGTCTGAAATGCGCGAGATTTTGGAATTGGGCCTGTCTTAAGCTGGACCGTGCTTTTTGGACAGACTCTGAAGGGTTCTGTTCAGACTGGCTTAGTGAAATAACTGACGGCGATCACACCCGGTCCAGAATGGACGAGGATGGCCGGGGTCAGATCGTAGATCGCGATGTCGTCCATCGGAATGCCCAATTGGGCGCTGAATTCACCGGCGCACTGCAGCGCTTCTGCTTCGGCGTCTCCATGCATGACGGATAAGAAAGAATTCGAGTCCCGTGGGCATTCCGCCATCACGACTTCTTTCAAACGCGCTATGGCGCGTTTGTGCGTGCGCTGGCTTTCAAACGGTTCGATCATGCCATTGCGAAAAGTGAGGATGGGCTTTACCTGGAGCAGGCTGCCGAACAGCGCCTTTGCCGCTCCGATCCGACCACCCTTATACAGGTACTCAAGCGTATCGGCCATAAAATAGATGCGATGGCGTAAGCACATTTCCTGGACCCGGCGAATAATTTCCTCAGGGGAGAGGCCTGCATTTGCCCAATGCACGGCTTGTTTAACCACAGCGCCCAGGCCGCCTGCTATCAGGCGGGTGTCAATGATGCGAATATCCGCGTTGGGAAAATCCTGGGCAGCAACCGTGGCGCTGCGGAAGGTGCCGCTGACCGTTTCAGATGGCGCCAGGACGATCATCGTTTCGCCTTTAGCAGCTAATTCCTGGAAAATTGGGGTGTAGAGTGCCGGCGGCGGTGCTGCTGTTTTTGGCAGAACGGGACTTATTTTTTGCCTTTTCAGGAAGGTGCGGGGATCCATTTCAGTGTCATCCCGATACGTCTCTTCCCCAAAGACAATGATTTGGGGTAAGTAATAAATTCCCAGTATTTCCGCTTCCACTGGTGGAAGGCAAGAAGTGGTGTCTGCAATAATTTTGACCATTTTGCACCCTTTCGATAAAACCATCTGGAT
>CAZBDC010000173.1:0-11340 GCA_964490575.1 uncultured Anaerolineaceae bacterium
GCTGGGACCGGTCTGGTGTCTGATGTCTCCATGAGCTTGTTCCCCCTGAAAGAACCTCACCCCCAAACGTTGCTTTGCAACGTCCCCCTCTCCAAATCCGCCAAAGGAGGGCGGATTTGGAGAGGGGAGAAAACAGTTCCTGCCTCCTCCCCCTCTCCAATTTCACGTTCTTTGTGAAATTGGAGAGGGGGCCGGGGGGTGAGGTTTATTTCTTCTTCCCGCTGATATAAGAGTACACGTAATCCTTGTGGTAGTGGCTCTTGTAGTAATAGCCGTAGCGAGCCGAGCGGTAGTCGATCCCGTTCAGCACCACGCCCACCACGTTGCCGCCCACGTAGCGCAGCTGCTCGACGGTGGTCTTGAGCGCGGCCATCTTGGTCTGGCCGGGCCGCACCACCACCAGCACGCCGTCCACCAGCGGGGCCAGCACCACCGCGTCGGTCACCGAGAGGACCGGCGGGGTGTCGATCAGCACCCGCTCCGATTGCTCCAGCAGCGCGGTGAGGATCAGCCGCATGCGGTTCGAGCCGAGCAGCTCGGACGGGTTGGGCGGCAGCTCGCCCGAGGCCAGCACGCCCAGCCGCTCGATCCCGCAGCCCTGGCGCGAGCCGTTCAGGTGCAGCTTGACCTCGTCGATGAACAGCGTGCTCAGGCCGGGGCGCTGGTGGATGTTGAAGACGGTGTGCATGCGCGGGCGGTGCAGGTCAGCGTCGACCACCGTCACCTGGCGGCCGCCCTGGGCCATCACCGCGGCCAGGTTTGAGATCACGGTGGTCTTGCCCTCGGCCGGGGCCGGGCTGGTCACCAGCAGTGTGCGCAGCGGGCGGTCGACCGAGGCGTACTGGACGTTGGTGCGCAGCCCGCGGAATGATTCGGCCACCGGCGAGCGCGGCTGCGAGCGAGTGATCAGGCGCCCATCCTCCGGGTCTTCGAAGCGCTCGATCGCCCCCATCACCGGCAGCTTGAGGCGGCGGGTGATCTCTTCGGGGGTCTTGATCGTATCGTCCAGCGCGTCGAAGGCCAGGATGCCGCCCACCGCCAGCATCCCGCCCACCACTGCCGCCAGCAGCGCGTTCTGCATCGTCTTGGGGCCAATCGGGTAGCCCGGCACGACCGCGCTTTCGATCTGCACCAGGCTGGAAGAGGTCTGCGCCTGGGTCATGCGCACGCTCTCATAGCTCATCAGCAGGCTGCTGTGGATCTGCTTGTACTGGTCCAGGCGGGTCTCCAGGCGGTCTTTCTCGTCCGGGTCGAGCGAGGCGTCGATCGACTTCTGGGTCTGGCTCATCTGCAGCTCCATGTCGTCGATCTGGGCCTTCAGGCTCTGCAGCGAGGCGGCAAAGCGCTGGCTCTGCGTATCCATCACATATTCGGAGAAGGTCGCCACCAGCGTGTTGGCCAGGGCCGCGTCGAACTGCGGGTCGGGCCCAGTCACCGAGACGCGCATCAGCTGCGTGTCGCGCACCGGGCTGACGCTGATCATACCGGCGATCTGGCCGGGCGACAGGTTCACCCCCATGCGGGCCAGGGTCTCTTCGAGCACCGGGCGGGTGGTCAGCATCTCGGCATAGGTGCTGGCGATGCGCTCGCTGGTGACGATGGTGGTGTAATCGGTGGCCTGGCTGGAGGGGGCCTGGTTGATCAGCAGGGTAGTCGAGGCCCGGTAGGTGGGCGTCATCTGGCTGGAGACTCCATACGCCGCCCCGCCGGCCAGGGCCATCACCAGCACCACCAGCCACCACCACTGGCGGAAGAGCGCCAGGTACTGGCGCAGGTCAATCGAAGGCTCCTCTTCCAGCATGGGCTGGTCGGGGACGGGTTCAACGGGGACGATCATTTAAGTCTCCTGCGAAAGAAAGTCGGTCAGCACTCCATACTGCGCGGGTCGCGCAGTATGGAAGCATCAATGTTCACAAAATGAAGTCGCTGCTTGCGCGGCGCACCGGGCGGGTTATTCGAGTTCCAGCTCCACGCCCAGCCATTCTTCGAGGCGGGCCAGGATATCCTGGACGTGCGGGTCGAGGACCGGGTCGAATTCACCCACTTCGCGCGCGGTGGTCAGGGTTTCATCGATTTCGTAGTATTCAACCTCTGCGGTTGGCACTTCGTTGGCCATGCAGGCCAGCGCGGTCAGCTGCTTGGGGCTCAGGTCGGTGACGATGGCTTTGTCGAACTGTTTGATCAGATCGGGCACCTTCACCAGCACGTCGGCGCTGATCACCTTATCCTGCAGCGCCTTGGCGAACAGGGTCTGGCGTGCGCGGCGGGCCTCATCCTTGCCCGGCAGGTACGAGCGGACGAACTCGGATGAGAGCCGCCCATCCAGCACCTGCTCCCCTTGCGGGAAGTGCACGTCGTACTCGTTGGTGAACGCCTCGGGGTTGTTGATCGGCACGCCGCCGATGGTGTCGATCATCTCAGCCGCGTTGTCGAGCTGGAGGGTGAAGTATTTATCCGGCTCCAGGCCGAAGTTGTCGATCAGGGTCTGGGCCACCACGCCGGTGGCGGTGGTGATGCGGTGCTTCTCGGCCCCCAGGGTAGCTTCCTTCTTGAAGTAGTAAGCCAGGCCCAGGCGGGTGGCGAGGATGTCCTGGTCTTCCAGCGCCGGGGTCTGCACCCACAGGTCGCGCGGGAAGGCCACCGAGACGATGGCCGGGGAGTCAAAATCGACCTTGAGGATCCGCACGGCGTCGGCGCCCAGCGGCGGCACGCCGCCCGAGAAATCCGCCCCGGTGAAGAGGATCAGCATCTGGCCGGTCTCGCCGCATTTGCCCTTCTGCTGGGGCTGGGCGGCCTGGTTGGCCACAGGCTCAGCCGCAGCCGAAACCCGCTCGAGGGTGAGTGGTTCCGCCAGCGGGCGCTGGTAGAACTGGCCGAGCTGGAAGGCGCCAAACGCCAGCAGCACGGCAAAAACAACGAGGGCGACTACAGAAACGATGGTTTTCATCTTACTCCCTGCCTTGCTTTAATAGGAAACCCCCTGGATAGAGGATCAGGAAATGGCCTGACGGCTGGCGTCCCACCTGTACCCCGGCATCTGCGCCCAGGCTCCGCCATTTCGACATGGATTTCGAATTTTTATGGCCCGCCGACCGGGCCGGTATATTGTTGACGGGGGAAAAACAGAAGAATTCTACTATCTTGTTACTACCGCTAAACGAATTTAAACTTTCATAAACCTTACAATATCCGGCCGCCCGGAGCAATCCGGGTAGAGCAGGCCGGCCCACCGTCTGAGGAAACGCGCATAGTTATAAAGTTGAATGGCAGATTTCCTTCCCCCGTGCAACACCAAAAGTGGGTACGCTCTCATTCTAATGACAAGGGATAGGCGAGTCAACGCCCGGGCGTAAAAAACAGATTATGAACGGATTAATATCGGATAAAAAATAGGACTTAAACAGCAGTGCGGGCGACCGGGTCACCCGCACTGCTGTTTAAGAAGCCAATCCTAAGCAGGTTTGAGCGTTTCCAGCTCGCGCTCGAGGGCCTCGATCTGCCGCAGGAGCGCCTCCACCTCGGCCGGGTCGGCCGCTTCTTCAGCGGGCGGCAACTCGCCTTCCTCGCCCCGGACTGGGATGTGGACCACGTCAGCCTGGGGCGGCTTGTGGGTCAGCAGGTCGACGATCCGGCCCGCCTCGTCTTCGGCCAGGCGCCCGGCGCTGACCTGCTCGCGCACGCGCCGGCGGATCTCCTCGTCAATTACCTGGAAGGGGTCGATCCCGGCCAGGCGCCCGCGCAGGCTACTGACCGCCTCGCCGCCGGCGCGGATCAGGCGGGTCAGCGCCACCTGGGGCAGCAGCCCGCCGATCTTCTTCTCTTCTTCGAAGATCACCTGCAGCAGGGTGGTCGAGGTCATGTCCGCGCCGGTGACGTGGTCGACCACGCGCACATCCTCGCCCCGCCGGATGGCCTCGGCCACGTCGTCCAGGGTGACGTAGCGCCTGGCTTCGGTATCGTAAAGCTTGCGGTTAGCGTAGCGCTTGATCACTGGCATGGCAGCCTCGCTCACTCACCGCCCTGCTGGCGGCGCAGCGCTTCGATCTGGCGGGTCAACTCGGCCACCCGCGCATTGAGCGCGTCGATGTCGGCCCGGGTCGCGGCTGGCTGGCGGGTCTCGACCGTTCCGGCCCGCTCGCGCCGTTCATGCTCCAGCTTCTCGCGCCGGTCCATCACCTCGCGCACCAGCTTGCGCGCGTCGGTCTCGGCCATCTCGCCGCGCTCGACCAGCCGGTCGAGGAAGTTGTTGATCTCTTCCTGGGCCAGCGAAATCGCGCCCACGCCGGCCAGCAGCACCAGGCGGGTGGTTTCATACAGTGAACCGCGCACGGTTTTGGGTTCGTTTTTCTCAGGGGGGGTAGCAGTCATTGGATCTCCTTATTTGATCGTTAGTCATTGCCAGCGGAGCGAAGCAATCTCCACCAGCATTTTGCGTGGCCCGCGGGGGCGCGAGCGGCTTTTTGGCAGTTCTCGTTTTACGCACGGATGATGTTTAAGAGCATAACGCGGTGCGTTATAGCGATTATAACGCACCGCGTTATCGATGTCAAGTATCTTTCTAGCCCGCCAGGCCGGTCAGCTGCAGGCTGGCCTCCCACAGCTTGCGCGCCGTCTCGCGGTCATAAGAGGCCGGCGACGAGCGCACCGGGCGGCATTTATCGAAATACTGGCCGGTCATACCTTCCACCTCGGGCGAAGCGGCCAGGTGCAGGATGGTCTGCGCGCCCTGCTCGGGCGTGATGGCCAGCACCTGGAACAGGCGGAAGAACGGCGCAAAGAGTCCACCGTTGCTGATACCGAAATTGGTGGCCACAAACCCGGGGTGCAGGACGTTGGCGGTCACCCCGCTGCCCTCCAGGCGCCGGGCCAGCTCGTAGGTAAAGACGACATTCGCCAGCTTGGACTGGCTGTAGGCCTTCCAGGAACTGTACGAGCGCTGGTTGGCCACACCAGGCAGGTCCAGGCGGCTGCCAAAATGGGCCATCGAGGCCACGTTGACGATGCGGGCCGGCGCGCTGGCCTTCAGCACGTCCAGCAGCAGGTGGGTCAGCAAGAAATAGGCCAGGTGGTTGAGCGCGAAGGTCATCTCAAAGCCGTCCCGGCTCATCTCGCGGCGCATAAACAGCGCCCCAGCGTTGTTGACCAGCACGTCCAGGCGATCGTAGCGCTGGCGAAAGTCCTCCGCCAGCCGGCGCACCTCGGCCTGCACACTCAGGTCGGCCAGCAGGTAATCGACCTTCGTCCCGCTTTCCTGCTCGATCTGGCCGGCTACCGCCCGGGTTTTCTCCGGGTTACGTCCCACGATGACCACTGCTGCGCCGGCACGGGCCAGCTCGGCGGCCGCCACCCGCCCGATCCCGGCCGTTGCACCGGTCACCAGGCATACTTTTCCATTCATATCGTTAATCTTCATCCCACAACCCACCCTTATTTTTTGGTGTTCATCTTCAAAACCCAATTTTAATTCATACAACTTTTCCTGCCCTAATTCGTATAATGTATTGACACAAGTTCTGCGCTTATTGGAACGCTCACGGAGTGAAAGAAGGGTACAAAAATGAACAAACCAAACACAGTCGTAATTGAAACCAATCAGAACCCGGGCTGCCTGCTGCAGATCCTGTGGTTTGCCTTCATCGGCGTGTGGCTGGGCCAGGCCTGGATGGTGGTCGCCTGGTTCTTCATGATCACCATCATCGGTATCCCGCTGGGGATCGCCATGCTCAACATGCTGCCCAAGGTGATCGCCCTGCGCCAGCCCCAGCACAGCGTGCTGGTCCGCACCGGGGCGGATGGGCAGATCATCCAGCGCGAGGTGGCCCCGCAGCAGGTCAACATCCTCCTGCGCGCGCTGTACTTCATCCTGATCGGCTGGTGGTTCTCGGCCATCTGGATGGAAGTCGCCTACGCCATCAGCCTGACCATCATCGGCCTGCCCATCGGCTTCTGGATGTTCGACCGCATCCCGGCCGTCCTTACCTTAAAGCAGTAACCCGCCCCGATCGTCGCCTTTCAAGGTTGCACGGGCGGCCGGCCTCCCTATCCACGGAGCCGGCCGCCCGAACGGTTAAGCCGCTAGGCGATCTTTTCAAAGCGAGCGCCCGGCGCGCCACAAACCGGGCACCGGTCGGGTGCGCTGCGCGGGTGAGTGTGCCCGCAAACCGGGCAAACATAGTACTCGTAATCTTCCTGGGGCTCACCCAATCCGGCCAGGGCGGCGCGGTAAAGCTCCTCGTGTTCCTTTTCGACCTGCCAGGCCCAGTTGAAGCTGGTTTTGGCGCGCTTGTTGCCCTCGCGCTCTGCCTCTTCAATGTAAGGCGGGTACATGCTGACAACCTCATGGTTCTCGCCGCTGATCGCAGCCTGCAGGTTCTCGGCGGTGCTGGAGACCCCTTCCATCGCTTTAAAATGGTTCTGCGCATGGACGAACTCGGCGTAAGCCGCCGCGCGGAACAGGCGCGCCACCTGGGGCAGGCCCTCTTCATCCGCTTTTTTGGCAAAAGCCAGGTACTTATTGCGCGCCTGCGATTCGCCCGCGAAAGCGTCCGCAAGATTTTCCATTGTCTTCGACATGCTCATTCTCCTCAAATATGACCTGATATCCTCAAGATTACCGGATTCGCACGGCCTGGTCAATTGAGGAAAGCGCTCTTATTGTCACAGGCTGGCTTGATGAAAGTCATAGCTTGCGCGCCCAAAGGAACAGTTGTATCCAAATGCAAGGTCAGGATATCCCAGGTCAGGTATGCTATAATTTGCATATCTGACCGGATTTCACCTATCTCCAGCGAACCAGGATCTCATCTCGATGCGTTACTTAATCACCGGTGCTGCAGGATTTTTAGGCGCTGCCCTGGCGAATCGGCTGGTTCGCGAGGGAAACGCCGTGCGCGGCCTGGACGATCTTTCGACCGGCGATCCCAATGTGCTCCTGCCTGAAGTCCACCTGACCCGTGGGGATATCAACGACCGGCCCAAGCTGTGGACGCTGCTCCAGGAAGTCGACTGCGTTTACCACCTGGCTGCGCGGGTATCGGTGCCCGAGTCGGTTCTCTACCCGCGCGAATACAACCAGGTCAACGTTGGCGGGACGGTGACTCTGATGGAGGCCATGCGCGACGTCGGCGTGCGGCGGGTGGTGTTCATCTCATCTGGCGCTGTATACGGCGAGCAGGCCGAGCAGCCCCTCCAGGAGAGCGCCAGCCCCAGCCCGCGTTCGCCTTACGCGGTCTCCAAGCTGTCAGCCGAGTACTACATCCGCACGATCGGCCTGCTGTGGGGCATCGAAACGGTAGTCCTGCGCGTCTTCAACGCCTATGGTCCGGGCCAGCACCTGCCGCCCGTCCACGCCCCGGTGATCCCCTACTTCCTGCGCCAGGCCTGCCACAACGGCACCATCGTCGTCCACGGCGACGGCAGCCAGACCCGCGATTATGTCTACCTGGATGATGTCGTCAACGCCATGACCGCTGCGGCTACCGCGCCTGGCGTGAATCAGAAGATCATCAACATCGGCAGCGGAAAGGAGACCAGCGTGCGCGAGCTGGCTAACCTGGCCGTGGAAGTCACGAAAGGAAAGCCCGAGATGATGGTTAACCCGCGTAATGAAGGGGGCGTGCGGCGTATGCGGGCCGACCTGTTGCTGGCAGAAAGCCTGCTGGGTTACCGCCCGGTCGTGGATCTAAAAACCGGCCTGCAGCGCACCTTCGAGCAGGATCAAAGACTGCACCAAAGATGAACATGCAAAATTCTGCCATTCAAATACCCATCACCCAACAGGCCCAGGACCTCTGGCTGGCAGCCCTCCCGATCCAGGAAGGACAGGCCGTTCAGAAAGGGCAGCTGCTCGCGCGCCTGGAGGGCCGGGGCCTGGAAGAAATCCTGGCCAGCCCTGAAGATGGCTATGTAGTTGGGCTGCATGCCAGGCCCGGACAGTTGGTCCAACCCGGGCAAATTTTGTGCTATATTTGCAGCCGGCCTTCCATCGCCGCCGCACAGCCCAGCCCCCGGGCGGCCGTCCCGGTTTCGCTGGCTTTCGATCCAAATGCGCTGGTCGTTTTTGGGGGCGGCGGGCACGGCAAAACCGTCATCGACCTGGTGCGCGCCATGGGCTCTTACCGGATCGTCGGCATCTTCGATGATGGCCTGACGCCGGGGAAAGAGGTACTGGGTGTGCCGGTGTTAGGCGGCACAAAAGACCTGGCCGAATGGCGCGACCGCGGCGTTCACCTGGCCGTAAATGCCGTGGGCGGCATTGGCAACGTGGCGGTGCGGATTAAGATCTTTGAAATTCTCGAAAAGGCCGGTTTTGCCTGCCCGACCCTGGTCCACCCTACCGCGGTGGTCGAGCGCAGCGCAGTCCTGGAGGCAGGGGTGCAGGTCTGCGCCCAGGCTTACGTGGGCAGCGCGGCGCGGGTCGGATTCGGCACGCTGATCAATACCGGCGCCATCGTCCATCACGACTGCGTGGTTGGGCGAGTCGTTAACCTCTCGCCCGGCGCCACCCTGGCCGGGGGCGTCCGGGTTGAGGACCACGCTCAGATTGGCATGTTGGCCACCGTGAATGTCCAGATCACCGTGGGCCAGGGCGCGCGGCTGGGCAACGGCTGCACGGTCAAAGCCGATGTGCCGCCCGGCGGGCGCGTGTGGGCCGGGGAAACCTGGCCCGCCCCCAGGCAGGCTCAGCCAGACGGCCGCTAGAAGGAGCAGAGCAAGCGCATGTTTCGAAAAAACACCTCCCCCCTGACCCCCGTGGCCGCGCCGACCGAGCGCGTCACTTCGGTCCTGGGACCGGGCATCATCTGGAAAGGCAACCTGCGTGGAAGCGGTGGGGTGCGCATTGAGGGCGCATTCGAGGGTGACATCACCCTGCGCGGGCTGGTCGTGGTCGGCGAGACCGGACGGGTCACATGCGAGAACCTGCGCGCTAATAACGTCATCGTGGCCGGCACCGTCAACGGGAAGATCACCGCCGAAAAGCTGGATATCCGCAGCACCGGGCGCGTATGGGGCGATGTGGTGGTCGTCGCGCTGGCCACGGAAGAAGGCGCATTTTTGCGCGGCCAGGTTCGCATGGAAGAAAAGGTCGAGCTCCCAATTGAAACAGAGGCCGACCCCACCGGTTTGCCAGTCGAAGCATCGCAGCCGGATCATCCCCAAAAGTAAATTCCGGGCAGTCGATGATGAAGGTTGCCCAAAACAACATCAAAAGGCTGGTGCACATTGCCGATTAATCTCTATGCCGGTTTTATCAGTGAGTGGTTGGGAGCCATCGCGGTGGCTATGTTGATTGGGCTGAGCCCGCGCTTGAAGAAGCCCCCGGTTGGTTTTCGCTATCCAAGGCGGGAAGGCTTTGTCTCGCTTTCTCTCTACGGCCTGATCCTGGCCTTTGCCTATCTTTATCACCAGACCATCAACCCGCCCATCTTCCCCGACCCGCTCCGCCTGACCCCCGCCCCCAACCAGGACCTGTGGCAGGCATTGATCCTGGCCGGGCTGGCCTTGCTGCCGTTCCTCCTGGCGCTAATCACGCGCAAACAGCCGGCCCGCAGCGCCGGCTGGAACCGCGCCCTGCTGACCCCGGGCCTGCAAATGGGCCTGGCGCTGGCGCTTCTAACCATTTTCCTGCGCAACCGGGTGATGGATGTGCTGGCAGGCCTCGGCTCGCCCGCCCTGGGAGCGCTGCCGCTGGCGCTTGGCATCGGCCTGTTCGAAGAAACCATCTTCCGCGGTTATCTCCAGATGCGCCTGGCCTGGTGGCTCGGCACCTGGCCAGGGCTGGCGCTGACCTCCGCGTTGTTTGCGCTCTGGCACCTGCCGGCCTGGGTTGGAACCCTGCCCGTGCAAACCACGTTGACCCTGCTGGGCCTGACCTTTGTGCAGGGCCTGGTGCTGGGCTGGGTCATGCGCAAGAGCGGGACGGTCGTCGCCCCGATCCTGTACCGGTCAATTTCCATCTGGGTCTCTTTTATCGGATGAACGGCGCCGCGGTTTTCCATCCCCCGCGCCGGCAGGGCCTGCTGCTCCATGGTGGGGCCGCCCTGGCGCTTGCCGCCGCCAGTGGGCTGTTGTTCCTGTTCGGGCTGGATCAGCAGGCCGGGGCCTACTTCGTCCTACCCTTGATGCTCTCGCTGGCGCTGTTTGCCGCCCTGCTGCTGGTCATTTACCGGGCCTACGCGCTTGCGCTGGCAAGTTACCGGCTCGAACGGGATGGGCTGCGCCTGCGCTGGGGGCTGCGGGCCGAGGATATTCCGCTGCCGGAAATCGAATGGGTCCGCCAGGCCAGCGACCTGGCCGCCAGCCTGCCCCACCCGCGCCTGTACTGGCCAGGGGCGCTGCTCGGTACGGTTCAGACGGCCGACCTGGGCCCGGTCGAGTACCTGGCTTCCAGCCAGCAGACGCTGGTGCTGATTGCCACTGCGCGCCGCATTTATGTCATTTCCCCAGAAAACCCGGCCGCTTTTCTCCATGCTTTCCAGCGGACAATGGAAATGGGCAGTCTCACGCCGATTTCCCCGGTCTCCGTCCTGCCGGCCGCTTATCTCTCGAATATTTGGGGGGACCGGCTCGCGCGTGTCCTGCTGCTCGCCGGCCTGGGGCTGACCCTGCTGCTGTTTGCCGGCACCAGCCTACTGATCCCAACCCGGACCACGATCGCGCTGGGGTTCTATCCAGATGGTCGTCCGCTGCCCGGCGGGCCGGCCGAGCAGTTATTCCTGCTGCCGATCCTGGGAGCTTTCATCCATTTGATCGATCTGGCGACTGGATTGTTCCTCTACCGGCGCGACTCATCGCGAGCCGCCGCTTACTTATTGTGGGCCAGCCAGATCCTGACCGTGATCCTGTTCCTGACGGCAGTTATTGTGATCATCCGGACGCCCGCATGAACATCTCCTGGGGCAATATCCTGTCTGGAATTCTCCTGGCCGCGATCATATCACTGGTCGCCTGGCGAGCCGGGTCCTTGAGCATTCAAGGTGCGCTGGCCGCCGCAGCCCTGGGCGCCGTCATCTTTGGGCTGGGCGGCCTGGGTTGGGCCATTCTGCTGCTGGGCTTCTTTGTCTCGTCCAGCATCTTATCGCGCCTGTTCAAGCGCAGAAAATCGGCCCTACAAAGTGCGTTTGCCAAGGGCTCCCGGCGCGATGCCGCCCAGGTGGCCGCGAACGGTGGAATCGCCGGCCTGTTTGTCCTGCTCCACGTTGCCCAACCCGGGGCAGATTGGGCCTGGGTGGCTTTCGCGGGTGCGCTGGCAGCCGCCAACGCCGACACCTGGGCGACCGAGTTGGGCGTCTTGAGAGATCGGAAGAGCACACGTCTGAACTCCAGTCACGAGATTCCATC
>CAZBDC010000174.1:0-11330 GCA_964490575.1 uncultured Anaerolineaceae bacterium
CCCACCCTATCCTACACTCTTTCCCTACACGACGCTCTTCCGATCTCTGGCGTTTATCGAGCGGGTGTGCGCAGAAATCGGGGAGAGCCTGGGCAGTAAGCCGGGCTACCATGTGGTCGTCGTGCGCAGTACGGTGCTGCCCGGAACCGTGCACAACCGGCTGATCCCGATCCTGGAAGAGAAATCGGGACGCCGGGCCGGATCAGATTTCGGGGTGGGCATGAACCCGGAGTTCCTGCGAGAAGGCAGCGCCATCAAGGATTTTTACCACCCCGGGTTCACGGTTATCGGCCAGCTTGACCCGCGCAGCGGCGAGGCAATTGAACGCCTGTACCAGGAAGTGGACGCGCCAATCATCCGGACCGACATCGCCGTGGCTGAAATGACAAAATACGTCAGCAACAGCTTTCACGCCCTCAAGATCACTTTTGCCAACGAAATTGGCACGCTGTGCAAGACTGAGGGCGTAGATGGGCAGCGGGTGATGGAGATTTTCTGCCTGGACCAGCGCCTCAATATCTCGCCGGCCTACCTGAAGCCCGGGTTTGCTTTTGGAGGCTCCTGCCTGCCGAAAGATGTGCGGGCGCTGGCACATTGGGCCAGGGAACGGGATGTGGATGCCCCGGTGCTCAGCGCGATCCTGCCCAGCAACCAGCAGCATATCGCCCGCGCGATCGAGATGGTGGAAAGCGCCGGGCGGCACCGGGTCGGGGTGCTGGGGCTGAGCTTCAAGCCTTCTACCGACGACGTGCGCGAGAGCCCGACGATCACCCTGATCGAAACCCTGGTGGGCAGGGGCTATGCCGTGACCGTTTACGATGAAATCGTGGACCCGGAAAAATTGATCGGCGCGAATCGAGTCTTTTTGGAGCGGCAGATCCCCCACATCGCCTCACTTATGCGGAGTTCGCTTGAGGAAACCGTCAGGGAAGCTGAGGTGATCGTCATTGCCAATGGAAGCCCGGGGTTCCGGCGCGTGCCGCAACTGCTGCGCAGCGACCAGGTCCTGGTCGACCTGGTGGGGATTGGAAAGGATCATGAAGCCACGGAAGGATGCTATGACGGCATCTGCTGGTAAGCGCGTGTTGATGGTCATCGAAAACAGCCCCTATCCGCTGGATATCCGCGTTCGCTATGAAGCCTCCGCGTTGATCGGGGAAGGGTACCAGGTATCGGTGATCTGCCAGCGCGCCCCGAACGAGCGCTGGAGCGAGAAGATCGACGATGTTTTTGTCTACCGCTATCCTGCTCCGCTCCAGGCGCAGCGCGCGGCGGGCTACCTGCTGGAGTATGGTTACTCCTTCGTCGTCATCTACCTGCTTTCCTTGTTTGTTTGGGCGCGGCGGGGATTCGACATCATCCATGCCGCCAATCCACCGGATTTCATCGTGTTGATCGCGCTGTTCTATAAAATTTTTGGAAAACAGTTTGTGTTCGACCAGCATGACCTGACGCCGGAGATGTATCTTGCTCGTTCAAACCAGGGTGAAAATGGATTGGTTTATAAAATCTTACTCTGGCTCGAGAGACTATCCTTCCGGTTCGCAGACCATGTGATCGCCACAAACCAATCCTATAAAAATATTGCGATGAAACGCGGTGGTGTTCCCGCTGAACGAGTCACAATCGTACGAAATGGCCCTTCCCTCAACCGGCTGAAACTGGTTGAGCCAGATCCGGAGCTGAAAAACAAAGGGGTCACCATCATCGGTTATATCGGCGTGATCAGCCCGCAGGATGGGCTGGATTACCTGCTGCGCGCGCTGGAGCGCCTGCTGACCGTCGTGGGAAGGAAGGATTTCTTCTGTATCATCATCGGCACAGGCAGCGCGTGGGCAGACTTGAAAACACTTGCCGCGCAGATGGGATTGGATGATTGTGTAAAGTTTACCGGCTTTATTCCTTTCGCGGATGTGCTTCGATATATGTCCGCCGTCGATATTTGCGTGGATCCTGATCCAATGAATGGTTTCAACGAATACTGCACCATGATCAAGATCATGGAGTACATGACTCTCAGCAAGCCAATCGTGGCATTTGACCTGCCCGAGCATCGCGTGACCGCCGGGGAGGCGGCGGTGTATGCCCGCCCGAACGACGAGCTGGATTTTGCCCGGCACATCGCAGCGCTGATGGATGACCCGGAGCGGCGGGCGAGAATGGGCCAGGTCGGCAGGCAGCGCGTTGAGAACGAGCTGGCCTGGTCGCACCAGGCGGAGCACCTGCTGGATGCCTACAGGGCGATGGACAACCACCGGGGGCGAAGCGGATGAATCTAAATCATCGCCTCAACCTCATCCCGCGCAACAACTGGGACTACGGCCTGGATGCGCTGGCAAGCGCAGCCTACCCCGCCCCACAAACCCCTGCCCTCGAAGCCCTCTTCGGCCGGGCGCCCATCTGGACGAACACGGGCCGGGCGGCGCTCTATGCGATCCTCAAGGCGCTGGAGCTGCCGCCGGGCGCGGAGGTGGGCGTGCCGCTGTTCTGCTGCTCGGTGGTCTTCAACGCCATTCAACAGGCCGGGCTGAAGCCGCGCTTCCTGGACGTTCACCCGCACAACGGCAACCTGGCGCCCGCCGACCTGCGCCGGAAGCGGGCCGGGCTGGCGGCGGTGGTGGCGGTGCACATGTTCGGCCACCCGTGCGACCTGGATGCGATCCAGGCTGAGGCCGGAACGATCCCGGTGATCGAGGACTGCGCGCAGTCGCTCTTCAGCACGTATCATGGCCGGCCGACCGGGCTGCTCTCGATGGCTTCCTTCTTTTCATTCCGCTGCGGGAAATATATCTCGGCTGGGGAGGGCAGCGCGATTTTCTGCCAGGACCCGGCCCTGCGCGCGCGGGTGGAGCAGGTGGTGGGCGGCTTTGCGGGCTGGTCGATGCCGGAGATGCTCGTTCATGCCCTCTCGACCTTTGCCAAGGCGACCCTGTATAACCGCCCGTGGTACGGGCTGGTGGGCTACCCGGTGGGGATGCGGCTGGATAAGAAGCTGAACCTGACCGCCAAGGACGGCTTCGAAACCGGGCAGATCGCGGCGACGCACCTGGCGCTGATCGAGGCGCGCGTGGCAGGGTTCCGCGAAAAAATCGAGCGCCAGCGCGTGCACGCGCAGCAGCTGCTCAGCCTGCTGGAAGCAGGGCCGTTCGGGCTGCCGGCGGAGGGCGAGGGCTGTTTCACGAACTGGTTCCAGTTTGCCCTGCGCTTCCAGGACAGCGGGCAGCGGGATGCCATGGCGGATTTTCTGTTCAGCCGCGGGATCGACACGGCTAAATATCTCGACAGCATCGCCGAAGAAGCCCGCGCGCAGTATGGCTACCCGGGCGACTGCCCGGAGGCCGAGCGGCTGGCCAAGACCGTCCTGCTCGTGCCGATCCATTACAACTTGCGGACCCGCGACATCGAGCATATCGCTCACTCTATCAATGAAGGAGCCCGGCGCTTATGAAACTGAAGAATAAGCTGCTCAAGCTGATCGCCAAACAGCTGCCCGGCTGCGGGTTGCGCATCCGCCTGCTGCGCCTGTGCGGCTACGAAATCGGCGAGCAGGTTTACATCGGCGAAGACTTCATTATCATCGACGACCTGGGCGGGACGCAGGACCAGAACAATCTGCGCATCGGCGACCGGGCCTCGATCTCGCCGCGGGTGACGTTCGTGATGCACACCCAGCCGAATGAGTCGCGCATCGTGCCATATGTCAATTCGCACAAGGGTTCGATCACCATCGAGCAGGACGCCTGGCTCGGGACGGGGTCGGTGATCCTGCCGGGCGTGACGATTGGCGAAGGGGCGGTGGTGGGGGCGAACTCGGTGGTCACCCGGGACGTGCCGCCCTACACGGTGGTGGGCGGCGTCCCGGCGCGCAAGATCAAAGACGTGGTCGTCCCCTGGCGCTACCCGGAGACGGAGACGCGATGACCGACGACCGCGTCCGCTGCACCCGCTGTTTGCTGCCCGACACCTACCCGGGGGTCGCCTTCGATTCGCAAGGGGTGTGCAACCACTGCCGGGACTACCGCGAGGAAGCGCCGCTGGGGGAAGCGCGCCTGCGCGAGGTGCTCGGCGCGCGGCGCGGCGCGCAATACGATGTGGTGCTGGGCATCAGCGGCGGCAAGGACTCGTGCTACGTGGCTTACCTGGCGAAGAAGCAGTTCGGGCTGCGCGCGCTGGCTGTCTCGTATGACTTCCCCTTCATGGTCGACCTGGCCCGCGAGAACATCCGCGCGGTGTGCGCCAGCCTGGATCTCGAGCTGGAGGTGGTGAAGTCGCGCGGCGATCTCGAGCGCGAGCTGATGCGCAACCACCTGACCTCGCTGGCAGCGACCGGCACGACCTGGGGGCAGTGCCTGTTCTGCCACTACGGGATCGAGGCGGTCCTCTACCAGGCGGCGGTCAGCCGGGAGATCCCCTTCATCTTGAGTGGGGTGACTGCCAGTGAAAAATGGTGGGACCCCGGCTCGCGGATGGGGTTTCTGCTGCGGCGCGTGAAGAAGCTCCCGCCCTGGGAGCTGGCCCTGTTTGGGCTGTACCAGGGCCGGGCCTATCTGAACCTGGTAGAGCAGCGCCGGCAGTTCCCGCTGCCCGGCAACCCCGCCTGGCAGGCCCTGCGCCCGCCCAGCGCTCCGGCTGGCGGCCCGGAAACCATCCGCGTCTTTGATTATGTCGCCTGGGACCAGGAGACGATCGAGCGGACCCTCCAGGCAGAAACCGGCTGGCGCAAGCCTGACCGGTCGCTGAGCTGGCGTTATGACTGCATCCTCGAGCCGCTGCTGGACTACACGTATATGAAGGAGTTCGGGATTTCTTCGGCGGGGCTGTACCTGTGCGGCCTGGTCCGCTCGGGCGGGATCAGCCGGGCGGAGGCGCTGCGGCTGCTGGAGGAGAGTGAAGACCAGGCGCGCCTGGACGCCAGTATGAAGGCAGTTTTGGATTTTCTGGAGATTCCAAATAAGACGCAGGAGAAGTTCTTTCGGGTGGGGCTGCCAGCGGGCTGTCAACGGATTTTGGGAGCGGATTGAGCGGATTATTCCCACGAGGCGGTCCCCATGGCACAAGCGAACCGGGCGATAACACCTTATGATGCATTGACTTACCAGATCATCGGGTGCGCCATGGCTGTCCACCGCAAGCCAGGCTCCGGTTATCGAGAAGACACCTACCATCGCGATCTTGAAGCTTACCTGGCTGAGAAAAACATTCCATTCGAAGCGCAGAAGCTGTTCTATTTTGGCGAGCGCAGTCTCGTTCACCGGCGTATCTTACCACCCAAGAGTCTGCAAGAGCACCGGGTGAACCGGCAGTGGCTGTTTGTGCCGGATTGGCTCCGGCCAGTGGAGTAGTGGTGGTCGACAATCCGCTCAATCTGCTCCCAAAATCCGTTGACAGTTTTCCCATGATTGCAATTCTTTCTCCGTCTCAGCGAGGTGGGAGCCAAGGTTTAGGGTTGTTATGTCTGTATTATTAACCCACGGAAACGAAAATCTTGATGAAGCAGTCGGCCAGGCCCTGGATACCTTCCTGGCGGGCAGCGACCTTGCGCGAGGAGTTTTCATCAAGCCGAACATCGTCTTTCCGGTCCGCCCGGCCAGCGGCGAGATCACCTCGCCCGCGCTGGTGCGGTGTCTCGTGGCAGCGCTGCGCGAGCGGCACAGCGGGGTCGACATCGTCCTGGGCGAGGGGGTGGCGGCGGGCTGCGATGCGCAGGAGAACTTCCGCGTCTCCGGGTTCGCTGCATTGGCCGATGAGCTGGGCGTTCCGCTGGTCGACCTGGACGGGGCTGAGCGGGTGACGGTGGAATGGCAGTTCGGCAGGCTGGCGCTGCCGCGGGCGGCGCTGGAGCGCATCTACATCAGCCTGCCGATCCTCAAGCCCAGCAGCGCGTGCGTGATTTCAGGCGCGCTGAAGATGCAGAAGGGGCTGCTGCTGCCAGGGGTGAAGAAGCAGTTTCACCGGATGGGGCTGCACGAGCCAATCGCGGCGCTGAACGCAGCCGTGCGCCCGGACTTATCGATATTGGATGGGAGCAATTTCTTCGGCCCGGGCGCGCTGATTGCTGGCGACAACTGCGGCGAGATCGACGCGACCGCCTGCCGGCTGCTGGGGATCGCCGAGCCGGAGCACGTCCGGCTGACCCGGGCGGCGGGCGTGTTTGCGGACGGGTTCGCGGTCACGGGAGACGCGATTCACCTGCAGCACGCCACCGACCGCCCGGCCTGGAAGGAATACAAGCAGATGGGGCGGCTGCGGCTGTGGTCGAACCCGCAGGCCTGCACCGGCTGCCGCTACATCTTCCACGAAATCCGGCGCAGCCTGCTCAGGCCGGACCACCTGCCCGGGAAAGCCAGGCTGCTGGCGCACGCCCTGCAGGGAGCTGAGATCGTGATGGGGAAGAACCCCAACTGGCGCAGGGAATACCGGACGGTGATCTGCGTGGGGGCCTGCACGCGCCGGGTGGCTGAGGAGGGCGGCTATCTCTTTATCCCCGGCTGCCCGCCGGCGCTGGAAGATTTTTACAATCACCTCGCGCGAGATGGGCGGGATGGAAGGGCAGGCACAGGCAAAGCGGATGAATGAGCTGGTTGAACTTTCCCCGCACGACCCGCGCTGGCTGAGCCTGGTCGAGCAGGACCCGGCCGCGACGGTCTTTCACCACCCGGCCTGGATGGACGTCCTGGCGGCCAGCTACGGCTACCGGCCCTTCATCCTGGCGGTGACCGGGGCGGATGGCCAGGTGAGCGCGGGGCTGCCGCTGGCCGAGATCCGCGCCTTCCCGACCCCGCGGCGCTGGGTGGCGCTGCCGTTCAGCGACTACTGCACGCCGCTCTACCGGGACGAAGCGGCGCTGCTGGCGCTGGCGGGCGGGCTGGTCGAGCAGCAGCGGGCCGGGCGGCTGCGGCGGCTTGAAATCCGCGCCGCGCTGCCGGAGCTGCCGGGCGTGTATGCCCGCGCGCCGTTCGTCCTGCACACCGTCGCGCTGGAATGCGACCCGGCCCGGGTGGCCAAACGGGCTCACCGCCAGCAGATCCAGAACGCGCGCACGGCCGAGAAAAACGGGGTGCGGGTGGAGCGCGGGACGGGGCTGGATGCGGTGCGCGCCTTTTACCGCCTGCACAGCCTGACCCGCCGCAAGCACGGCGTGCCGGTGCAGCCCTGGCGGTTCTTCCGGCTGCTGGGCGAGGGCCTGCTGGCGCGCGGCCTGGGCTTTGTGCTGCTGGCGTACCAGGGCGAGGCCTGCATCTCGGCCGGGCTGTTCCTGCACTGGGGCAAAACGCTGACCTACAAGTACTCGGCTACGGATGAAGCCAGCCAGGCCCTGCGCCCGAACCACCTGGTGACGTGGACGGCGATGCAGTGGGGCTGCCAGAACGGCTTCACCACCTTCGATTTCGGGCGGGCCGACCTGGAAGACGAAGGGCTGCGGGCCTATAAGCGCCGCTGGGGGGCGGAGGAAACTCCGCTGGCGTATTCGTATATCGCCGCCGCCCCGCCGCCGGAAGCGAGTGGGGATGGCCGGCTGGGCGGGCTGCTCAAGCGCCTGATCCGCCGCTCGCCGGTGTGGGTCGGGCAGGCCATCGGGCAGGTGCTGTACCGTTATGCGGGCTAGGGCATGAGGCGCTGGGCTGCCCTGCTGGCCGGGCTGGCGCTGGCTGGCCTGTTGATCGGCGTGCTTTTCCTGCCCGGGGGGATCCTTTCCGGGTTGGGCAGTTACCTGGCGGTCGCGGATGCGCTCCGCCCGGTCGATGTGATCCACGTGCTGAGCGGGCCGGACGGCAACACTGCCTACGCCCTCGAACTGTACCGGCAGGGGTACGCCCGCTACCTGTTCTTCAGCGGCGGCTGGTGCGAGGGGCACCAGGTGTTCCACGGGGCCTGGGGCCGGGAGAATGCCATCGCGGCGGGCGTCCCGGCGGAGCGGATCGGGATCGACGACTCGCCCACGATCAGTACCTGCCAGGAAGCCGAGGCGCTCAGGCGCTGGATCGATTCCTCCCCGATCCCCATCCGGGCGGTGATGGTGGTGAGCGATCCCTACCACATGCGGCGGGCGCAGTGGACGTTCCGCCAGGTGCTGGGCGAGGAAGTGGCGCTGGTGATGGCGCCGGTGCCCTTCGCCCAGACCGCGTACCGGGCGCGCTGGTGGACCGAGCGAAACTCGGCCGGCGCGGTGGGGAAGGAATACGTCAAGATGGTCTATTACCTGGCGCGCTACCAGTACAGCCGGGGATGGTTCAAGGACTGGCTGGCCAGTTTGAATACGGATTGAGGATCGCTTTTGGAGGAAAATGCACAAGACATGAACCTTACCTCCTGGTACAAGAAACGCGGGTTGAGCTTTATCCTTGGACGGGCCAGGCGCCTGAACGAGCGCTACGGCATCGGACCGCGCAAGGCCATGGCGCGCATCGAAAGCTGCGTGGCGGCCATCCGTACCTTCGACTGCTTTCCGACCTTCGCGGTGCCGGGCATGGTGGTGGAGCGCAACCGGGAGTTCATCCTGCGCCTGCAGGAGTTGGGCGCGGAGATCGCCGTGCACGGCTACAACCACGTCGACCTGCAGGCCTGCCCGCCCGAGGAGGGCAGCCGCCAGCTCCAGCGCGCGGCGGCGGTGTTCCGCGAGCATGGCCTGGAGGTGCACGGCTTCCGCTGCCCGTACCTGAGCGCCAGCGACGCGCTGCTGAAGGCCATCCCGGCCGGTGCGTTCGAGTACAGCAGCAACCGGGCCATCCAGTGGCCGGTCGGACAGGCCGCCGGGCAGCCGGACCAGTTGATGTTCGAGACGATCCGCGGCTTTTACGCGCCCGAGCCGGCCGAGAACACGCTCAGCCTGCCCTGGTTCCAGGATGGGCTGGTCGAGATCCCGGTGTGCGTGCCGGACGATCTGCAGATGCACGACGGGCTGGGCTTCGGGCTGGGGCAGATTGGGCGGGCCTGGCTGGACATCCTGCACGAAACGCACCGGCGCGGCGAGATCTTCAACCTGATGTTCCACCCGGAGCTGGCCTCTTTTTGCGAGGCGCCCTTCGAACTGGTCCTGGAAGAGGCCCGCTCGCTCACCCCCTGGGTCTGGCTGGCCCGGCTGCACGAGGTCAGCGCCTGGTGGCAGGAGAAGGCCGGCTTCTGGGCGGCGGTGGAGCAGGCCGGGGAGCGCCTGGCGGTGCGGCTGCACTGCACGCCGCGGGCCACCATCCTGGCGCGCGGCTTCGAGCCGCTGGGGCAGGGCAGCCGCTGGGACGAGACCTACTGGCGGCTGGATGCCCACCGGGTGGTGCTGGACGACACGGTCCTGCCGTTCGTGGGGCTGCCGAACGGCGCGCCGGAATGGGCGGCCGCGGCGCTGCGCAGCATGGGCTACCTGGTCGAGACGGGCGAAGCAGCGAGCGAATGCAGCCTGGTCCTGGACGCGGCCGCGTTGGGCCGGCTGTCCACCCCGCGCGCGTTGATCGACCACGTCGAGGGCAGCCCGGGGCGGCTGGTGCGTTTCTGGCCCTGGCCGGATGGGGCGCGCAGCGCGCTGTGCATCACCGGCGACCTGGACGCGCTTTCGCTGGCTGATTATGCCAATCGATTGTTGAAGCGATAAACAAGCCATCTTCCGCCAGAGAATCCCCACCTTCCCTGGCCAGCCCCCTTCCTCCCTTGGGAAGGGGGCTTCTTTTTTGCTCCTCAGGGCTTGACAATGCTCCGCTGTTTGCTATAATCAATGCACGGCGGGGCAAGCTCGCCGATCTTTTCGAAAGGAGGCGCACCAGACATGCCAGCTATCACCACCAGCAGCCAGGGGATGTCGTTTGGGTGCGCCTGCTGACCAGGGTTCGAGCCGCGCGCGTTGAGCTTTGACAGCGCAGGATTTCCGGCCACGGGTGCACCAGTTGCCTGTGGTTTTTTTATTTAATCGTTTGGGTGATACCATCACCCAAACGATTGAATGGGAATGAAGAGGAAGTACTGAATGTCGGTTCAAACGTTGAAACAAACGAATTCGCCGCGGGCAGGCGCGCAGGTGGGCGCTTACCGCGAGCTGCTGGCCCGCTACCTGGGCGGGCAGAAGGGGCGGGTGGCCTGGATGGCTTTCCTGCTGCTGGCCGGGATCGGGCTGCAGCTGGCCAACCCGCAGATCATCCGCTATGTGCTGGATACGGCCCAGGCGGGCGGGGCGCTGCGCAGCCTGACGGTCGCGGCGCTGGTTTTCATCGGCTTCGCGCTGGCCCAGCAGGCCATGGGGCTGGCGGCGGCCTATACCAGCCAGATGGTGGGCTGGACGGCGACCAACCGCCTGCGCGCCGACCTGACCCTGCACTGCCTGCGCCTGGATATGGGCTTCCACAAGCGCCACACGCCGGGCGAGATGGTCGAGCGCATCGACGGCGACGTGACCCTGCTGGCCAATTTCTTCTCGACGCTGGTGGTCGAGGTGCTGGGCAGCGGGCTGCTGGTGGTGGGCATCCTGGCCATGCTGGCGCGCGAGGATGCGCGGGTGGGGCTGGGCATGGCCCTCTACAGCGCGCTGACCCTGGCCGTGCTGGGCAGCATCCAGAAGCTGGCCGTCTCGCGCTGGGCGGCCGCCCGCCAGGCCCGCGCCGAGCAGAACGGCTACCTGGAGGAGCGTATCTCGGGCGCGGAGGAGGTCCGCGCGCTGGGGGCCGAGGCGCACGCCCTGCGCCGCTTCTACCGCCTGCTGCGCAGCGCCTTTGTCAAGGACCGCGCGGCCTTCGTGGCCGGCAGCCTGGCTTACAGCCTGACCAACCTCATCTACGTGGTCGGCTTCACCATCGGGTTGGGGCTGGGCGTGTACCTGTACACCCAGGGCCAGGCCACCCTCGGCGCGGCTTACCTGATCGTCCATTACGTCGGGATGCTGGCCGACCCGCTCCAGAACATTCGCCGCCAGGTCCAGGACCTGCAGCAGGCGACCGCCGGCATCCAGCGCATCCAGGAACTGTTCGCGCTGCAGCCGGCTGTGCGGGATGGGGCGCCGGTTGGGGCGACTCCATTCGCGGGTAACCCGGCCGCGGCGCCGGTCGAAGAGGTGCGTATAGCCGATAAATCGACCGCGGTGGATGGGGAAACGCTTCCGCCGGGCGCGCTGGGGGTGGCGTTCGAGGCGGTCACTTTCCATTATGACGACGAAGCCTACGCGCCGGCGGGCGAGGCGGCGGAGCCTGGCTCGTCCAATGGCAGCGTGCTGGAAGACGTTACCTTCCGGCTGGCGGCGGGGCGGGTGCTGGGCATCCTGGGGCGCACCGGCAGCGGTAAAACGACCCTCACGCGCCTGCTGTTCCGCCTGTACGACCCCGACCGGGGCGCCATCCGCCTGGCGGGGAGGCCGC
>CAZBDC010000175.1:0-3027 GCA_964490575.1 uncultured Anaerolineaceae bacterium
GAGATAATGAGCGGTGACTGGAGTTCAGACGTGTGCTCTTCCGATCTTTAAAGGCATCGGCGCGGTTCGGTTGCGCGCATTGATGGATTATTTTGGCAGCCTGGAGGCCGCCTGGAAAGCTCCGGTGGATCGACTCCGCCTGGTTGGTTTACCGTCAAAGTCGCTGGAGAACCTGCTTTGCGTGCGGAGTGACCACTCCCTTGAAAAAACCTGGGAATATATTCAGCGCCGTGGTATCCAGGTGCTAACCTGGGAAGATGAAGCCTATCCCCGGCGTTTACGCGAGATTGACCAGCCTCCCCCCGTTCTTTACGCGCTGGGGGCTCTTGCGCCTGAAGATGAGTGGTCCGTTGCTATCGTTGGAACCCGCCGGATGACGGTCTATGGGCGGCAGGTGGCCGGTGAACTGGCAGCTTTTCTTGCCCGGCAGGGGATTACAGTGGTCAGCGGGCTGGCGCGGGGGGTCGACCGAATCGCGCACGAGGCCGCACTCCAGGCCGGTGGGCGCTCGATTGCTGTGCTTGGCAGCGGGGTAGACCGGATTTATCCCCCCGAGCATCTTCGCCTGGCCGAACAAATGCAGGCCCACGGCGCCGTGATCAGTGATTACGCGCCCGGGACCCCGCCAGACAGTGTCAACTTTCCACCCAGGAATCGCATCATCTCTGGCCTGGCAATGGGCACCGTCGTGGTAGAAGCTGACCTGCAAAGTGGGGCGCTGATCACGGCTTCTTTTGCCGCGAACCAGGGCCGCGATGTGTTTGCCGTCCCGGGTAGCATCTACGCGCCGCAGAGTAAAGGCACGAACCGGCTCATTCAAGATGGCGCCCATCCCTTGCTCGCCTTCGAAGATATTCTTGAAGTTCTCCAATTGGAGCAGGTTCAGGAGAAGCAAGCGGCCCGAACACTGCTGAAGCCAGACCCCTCAGTCTCGGCAGCGGAGGCGAACCTGCTGCGCATCCTGGCGGATGAACCGCAGCACGTCGATGAAATTTGTGCTCAGTCAGGCTTGCCAATTGAGCAGGTTTCGGCTACACTCACGCTCATGGAACTTAAGGGGATGGTACGCCAGGTAGGCGGAATGAATTTTTCTTTGGTGCGTGAAAATTTAGCAGATTACCGGACGGACGATAATGTATGACCACTACTACGCGGTGATTATGGCGGGTGGGGAAGGGAGCCGCCTGTGGCCGCTCTCGCGCCAGTCGCGTCCAAAGCAAATGGTGCAGCTTGGGTCCAACCGCACCCTCTTTCAAGTCGCTATCGATCGGATTACAGCGATTTTCCCCCCAGAAAGAATTTTCGTGGTAACTGTTGCCGACCAGGCTGAAGATTTGAAACACCAGGCTCCGGAAATTCCGGCTGATAATTTCCTTCTGGAACCGATGCCGCGTGGAACCGCTTCGGTGGTTGGTCTGGCGGCTACTGTGCTGCATCGGCGTGACCCCCAGGCGGTGATGGCGATCCTGGCTGCGGATCACCTGATTCAAAGCGTCGACTATTTCCAGCATTTATTGATCGACGCGCTGCGCCTGGCTGAAGATGGTTACCTGGTTACCCTGGGGATCCGGCCAACCTATCCGGCGACCGGGTACGGGTATATCCAACGCGGCCGGTGCCTGGAACAGTATCCGTTTCTGGTTTACGAGGTCCAGCGGTTTAAAGAGAAGCCTGACGAGAAAACCGCGCGTACTTTCCTGGCTCAAGGCGACCATGACTGGAATTCGGGCATGTTCATCTGGCGGGTAGACCGGATTCTGGAAGAGATTGACCTGCTAATGCCTGAACTGGCCGGAAAATTGGCCGAAATTGGCAGGGCCTGGGAGACGCCTGCTGCGAGTTCTGTGGTGAATGAGGTCTGGCCGACCATCACACCGCAGACTGTTGACTATGGTATTATGGAAAAAGCGGGCCGGGTGGTGGTTATCCCGGCAGTTGACCTGGGTTGGAACGATGTTGGCAGCTGGGAATCAATGTTTGAGGTTTTCCAGCCAGGCGATGGCGGAAACATTATTCTTGATGCTGCGCACATGGGTCTTGATACGACCAATTCATTGATTGTGTCTGATCATACCGATCGCCTGATTGTCACGTTAGGGTTGGATGATGTAATTGTGGTAGATACACAGGATGCCATCCTGGTCTGTTCGAGGCAGCACGCTCAAAAAGTCCGAGATGTGGTGAACCATCTGAAACGGCGCGAAGAGGTCAGGCGGTATTTGTAGGAGTATGATGTTGGAAGCTTATTGTGTAAAATGCAAGACAAAACGAGAAATTAAGGATCCCCTGGCAGATTTTAATGCTGTTGGAGCGCCGGTGACAACAGGCACCTGCAGTGTCTGTGGGACCAAATTGTTCCGCATTGGGCGGACAGATGCCCATGCGGGCTTGACTGCGCCCAAGAAAAAGAAGGCGGCCTCGGAACGCAAGGGGAAACTGGTCATCGTTGAGTCCCCGGCCAAAGCAAAGACCGTTGGCCGCTTCCTGGGCAAGGGATATACCGTGAAAGCCTCTGTTGGGCACGTGCGGGATCTGCTGCGCTCTGAGTTGGCGGTCGATGTCGACAATAACTTTAAGCCCAAATACCGGGTGCCGAATGAGAAGCGTGCGGTGGTCAAGGACTTGAAGGAACTTGCCCGGTCAGCCGAGGAAGTGTACCTGGCGACCGACCCCGACCGCGAAGGTGAGGCAATCGCCTGGCACCTGCTCGAATCGGCTGAGATCGACCCGCAAATAACCAAGCGCGTGGTATTTCATGAGATCACCCAATCCGCGATTACGGATGCTTTTTCACACCCGCGCGAGATTAATATGGACCTTGTGGATGCGCAACAGGCCCGCCGCGTTCTGGATCGCCTGGTGGGATACAGTCTAAGCCCGCTGTTGTGGGAAAAAGTGCGCAGCCGCCTGTCAGCCGGGCGTGTGCAGTCTGTCGCGCTGCGCCTGATTGTCGAACGCGAGCGCGAGATCGATGCATTTGTCTCCGAAGAATATTGGACAATCGAGGCTGAACTTAAGCCAGAAGGG
>CAZBDC010000175.1:3037-11235 GCA_964490575.1 uncultured Anaerolineaceae bacterium
TAACGAAGAGCCGAAGCTGCCAAACCAGGAAGTGGTGAATGGACTGCTGGAAGACATGGAACCGGCCCGGTACGTGGTTTCGCGCGTAAGGCGCGGCGAACGACGCAGGAAACCTTCAGCGCCGTTCATCACCAGTACGCTCCAGCAAGAAGCTTCGCGCCGCCTGGGGTATACGGCCCGCCGGACGATGGCCCTGGCCCAACAGCTATACGAGGGGATCGATCTGGGTGAAGGCGGCGCCACTGGCCTGATCACATATATGCGTACCGACTCCACCAATATTGCCGAACAGGCCCAAAAGGAAACCCGGCAGTTTGTGCTGGACACCTACGGCGGCGATTTTTTGCCGCCCCAGCCGCCCCAATATCGAACCCGGGCCGTCAGCGCTCAAGAGGCCCACGAAGCCATCCGGCCCACCTCGGTTTTGCGTTTGCCCGATAAGGTGAAAGAATTTCTGTCTAAGGACCAGTTCAAGCTCTACCAATTGATCTGGCAGCGCTTTGTCGCTTCACAAATGGAGGCGGCAGTTTATGACACGCTCACGGTTGAAGTGAGCGCAGCCGGCCAGGCGCATAATTATCTTCTGCGCGCTTCAGGCTCGGCGTTGAAGTTCCCTGGATTCTTGGTCCTTTATGAAGATACCCGCGACGAGGATCAGAAACCGTCCGAAGACGGCGAAAATGTGCGGATTCCAGCCGAGGTTGCTGAAGGACAGCCCCAGGACCTCGTCCGGCTGATCCCGGAGCAGCACTTCACTCAGCCACCGCCCCGCTTCACCGAGGCCTCCCTGGTTCAGACGCTGGAAGAACATGGCATTGGCCGGCCTTCAACTTACGCGCCCATTCTCTCGACCATTCAAGAGCGCGGCTATGTAAGCCGGGAGGGGAAGCGGCTTCATCCAACCGAAACAGGCATGCTGGTCAACGATCTGCTTGTGGAGCATTTCGCCGAAATTGTCGATTTAAGCTTCACCGCTCACATGGAAACAGATCTGGACGAGGTTGCTGGCGGCGAACGTGATTGGGTGGATGTCGTCAAAGGATTTTACTCAACATTTGCCCCACAGGTAGAACGGGCCAAAACAGAAATGCCCGCTACCAAGGCGGAGCTTGAAAAGGTTGGGCGGCAATGCCCGCAGTGCGGTCACGATCTGGTAATCCGGTGGGGCCGCTACGGAAAGTTCATCAGCTGCAGCAACTTTCCGGCCTGCCGTTATACCGAGGCCTGGCTTGAGAAAATCGGGGTCGCCTGCCCGGATTGTGGCAGCGAGCTGGTCGAACGCAAGACGCGCAAAGGGCGGGTCTTTTATGGCTGCTCTGCCTACCCGAACTGCCAGTTCACTTCGTGGAAGCGCCCAATTGAACACCCATGTCCAAAGTGTGGTGGGATGCTGGTGATAGCGAATAAGCGCGAGGCCCAGTGCCTGAAGTGTTCTGAAACCTTCTTGCTCGAACAACTGGGTGAACCGGTATCGTAGCCAGCCTGTCTGTGGGCTGTTTCCGGCACGATATTTGCACCGCGATTCTAATGCAGGGTGAAAACAGGATTCGAACACCAGTTTTTTATTGCATACATTTGCAGTTTGTTCTAAAATAAAGTATCTTTCTTACACAAAAACCGTGCAAGCCCGAACCGAGAAGGACATCGAATCATTCAGGAGCGAGGGATATGGAAAGGATACGTGCGCAGATAACAACCCCGGTTCTCATTGGAGCTGGAGTGGGCGTGGTGGTAGGCTTGATCATCGGGTTGATCATCGCATGGGGGCTGTGGCCGGTGGAAGTGATCGATACGGAAGTCCAGACCATGCGAGCCGACTTACAGCAAGAGTATCTGGCGATGACGCTTCAGTCATTCGTTATGACCAGTGATGTTGCCCAGGCACAGCAGCGCTGGGCTCAATTAGGCCCCGATAAAGCCCAGTACCTGAAGGACTTGATGCTCAAGCCACCTGCGAATGTGAGCGTTGAGCAGATAAACCAGTTCGCGACGGTGGTTCAGGCGCAGCAGGCTGAGGCAGGCGGCGAGGAGCAGGCGCAGCCAGCAGAGACTGGTACGTCCTCGGGCCTGACAACCATCTTTTTGGTCTTGTGCCTGCTTACGCTTGTGATCGGTGGGATCGCGGTATACCTGCTGCGGTTCCGCAACCGCCAACCAAACATCGCCACGGGCCGCGGCACGGTGACCAGCGGCGGCGGCAAGGTTGTTGAGCCGGTTGCTTATGAAGGGCAGGAACCACCGATTGCCCAATACCTGACCACCTATGTTCTGGGAAATGATCTGTACGACGATTCGTTCAGCATCGATTCGACCTCCGGAGAATTCTTGGGCGAGTGCGGGGTTGGAATTTCTGAGATGATTGGGGTTGGCGATCCAAAGAAGGTCACCGCTTTCGAAGTCTGGCTGTTTGATAAGAATGATATTCAGACCGTAACGAAAGTGCTGATGAGCCAGCATGCGTTCAATGATCCATCCATCAGCCAGCGGTTGGCTTTGAAGGGCGAACCAGTGCTGGCAGGGCCAGACAAGCACATCATTCTGGAGACTGCCACGCTCCAGCTTGAAGCCAGGGTTGTCAACATGAGTTATGGCCAGGGCGCGCTGCCTGCCAGCAGCTTCTTCGAGCAGTTTACCCTCGAGCTTCAAATCTGGCCGAAAGGCTAAGCGCCGGTTTTTTCCAGTTCGCCGGTTTCTCCCCGAATCAGGCGACAACGATCTTAAAACAAGAGAGACCGCCCATCTGGCGCGGTCTCTCTATTTGGTGCGCTGCGATTAAGAGACTTCGCTACTCGATTTTCAGGATCTTAAAGCGAATAGATCCATTTGGCGTCTCGGCGATGACCGTTTCGCCAACTTTGTGACCGATCAGTGCCCGTCCAATTGGCGACTCGTGGGAAATTCGCGCATTGGTAGGGTCGGCTTCCTTGGGGCCTACGATGTAGTATGTCTCAGGATCATAATCGTCTTCCTGGATCGTAACATGTGTGCCTATGTCGACGATACCCTGGCTGTTTTGTTTTTCTTCAATGATCTGGACGTTGCTCAATATTACTGTCAGTTCCATGATCCGGCCTTCGAGAAAGGCCTGTTCCTCTTTCGCGGCAATATAATCTGCGTTTTCGGAAAGGTCTCCCTGTTGGATTGCGGCACGCAGCCTCTGGGCAAGCTGCTCGCGGGCAGGTCCTTTCAGATACGCCAGTTCGTTTTTTAATCGTTCGGCGCCTTCGGCGGTCAGATAATGGACTTCATTCATTGAAACACCATCCTCAAGTCTATTGATCAAGGCAGTTTAATGGGGTCAAACAACTTTGTATATTCTTCAATTGCATACCGGTCGGTCATACCAGCGATGTAATCACAAATCGTCCGTTCCAGGCTGCGTTCTTTGATTAAATCCTGGATATGTTTTGGCAGCATCATGGGTTCGCTAAGATAAGCATTATACAGGTCGGAGATAATTCTTTCCGCCTTCACTGCCATGCGGGTCACCCGGTAATGGCGATACAGATTGTTATACAAGAAATCTTTCAACTCGCGGTTGCGCCGGCGCATATCCTCGCTGAAGCTGACTACATTATAAGGCAGGCGCTGCAACTCGTCCACGGACCGGACTCCACTTTCGCGCAAGCGCTGGTCAGTGGCAAAGATCAGGTCGTTGACCCCAATGCCAATCAGGCGGCGCACGATGCGGTGCCGGGCCAGGTCGTCAAATTCTCCGCCGGCCCACTCAATGCTCTTCAAGACAACTTCCCACAGGGTAATGCCGTCCAGCATCGAACCGGTGATCATGCCAGAACGCAGGCCATCGTCTAGATCATGGGCTGTATAGGTGAGTTCATCAGCCACGTTGGCAATCTGGGCCTCAATGTTGCCGCGCAGTTCCGGATTGAAGTCGCGCGCATCGGCTACGTCGTATTCCGTTTCATGTTTGACGATCCCTTCCAGCACCTCCCAGGTCAGATTCAGCCCAGGGAAGTCCGGGTATCGGTTCTCAAGCTTGGTGACGATCCGGAATGATTGTTTATTATGATCAAACCCACCATGCTCGCGCATCAAGCGTGACAGGATTGTTTCACCAGAATGCCCAAAAGGTGGGTGCCCCAGGTCGTGCGCCAGGCAAATGGCCTCGGTCAGGTCCTCGTTGGCGCCGATTGCCCTGGCAATTGTCCGGCCAATTTGGGCAACTTCCAGCGTGTGGGTGAGGCGCGTGCGGTAATAATCGCCCTCATAATTAATGAACACCTGGGTTTTGTATTCGAGCCGGCGAAAGGCTGTGGTGTGCAGGATTCGATCCCGGTCGCGCTGGAAGCGGGTCCGGTGTTCGGGTTCATCTTCAGCGTAGATCCGCCCGTGAGAATTCTTGCTGCGCATGCCGTATGGCGCCAGCATCTGGCTTTCATAATTCTCCAACTGCTCTCTTGTGTAGATCATATCTTCCTCCGATCACTATCGTAGCATGGAATTGGTGGGCGCTCAACGATGGCTGATTTTCGTGCCGCTCTTTGATCCGCCCAAAGCACTGGCAATGGCTCCGGGGCGGGCTCCCGAAAAAATAAATGCTTCGAAGTCAGGGTGCTGTCCTGCCAGGTCCAGCATCCGACGTACCTTTTCCAGCATTCCCCCGGTGACGTCAACACTGGCTGAGCCGACGATTTGCGCGGCGTAATGTGGAAAATTTTCTGGGGAAATTGTGTCGATGAGCTGGCTGCAAACCGGAAAATCGGCCCATACGCCTTCCTCAAGACCGGCAAGCAAGATGCGCCGGGGTTCGAAATGTCGAGCAAGATAGAGAAACAGATCCTCTGTCGATAGGATTGTTCCACCGCGAACTTCGTCAAAAATTGTGTCTCCGTTCACCAGTGGGACCAACCCGGCTGCCAGGGCCGCACGAATGGGCGCCAGGTCCCACGAGACCGGCTCTCCATCCCGGGCAATGACGGCGGCCGAGGGTGGAAAAGCGACCACCGGCACGCCGGCGGCTGCCAGCGCTTCAACTACGATTTGATTGAGCGCACGGGCTTCCTTCCAGACCTCGACAAAGCCATACCAGCCCGCCGGGCCGCTGACACCCTGGCGAGTGCCGTGTTTGCGGGCGGCAGCATGCCCAAATGAACCTGATCCGTGGCCAAGGATGAGCTGCATTTCAGGTTGAGTGTGAAGAGCTGCCCTGATTTCGCCGGCCAGGCGCGTCAGCACGTCTTTGCGGGGAGTATTGGCAAGATCCTTGTCGGTGATCAGGGAGCCGCCCAGCTTAAGAAACGTCAAATATTTCAGTCTTGAAGCGCTCATGTCTTATGGATCGTTGTGATAATTGTGTGGCTTGCGCCAGCCTGTTGTAAAGAGGCAGCCACAGCTTCGGCTCGCTCCGGATCGACCAGGGCGATCATGTTTCCACCTCGTCCGGCGCCGCACAGCTTGGCTCCGCCGGCACCGGCCTGCATCGCCGTATTCACAAGGCGATCCAATTCAGGGGATGAAACATCCAGTGCCTGCAGAAGGGCCTGGTTGCGCGACATCAGCGAGCCAAGGCCGGCAGGATCACGCTGCTCCATGATGGCGCGCGCCTGGCGAGCGATGGCGCCGATTTCGTCGAACAGGCGCTCATAGCGCTCGGGATCGGCCTGCCAGCGCTGGCGAACCTCGCCGACGATGGCCTTCGTGGGTCCGGATACGCCTGTGTTTCCGATAACAACAGTGAAATTATCGCGTACTTTGAGCAGTTCAAACGGTTGGTCACGAACATACCAGATGGGCTGCGCATAGGTTACGACCGTGTTGTCGATCCCTGATGGAGTTCCATGAAGGATCTGGTCAACCTGGTAGGATACAGCGGAAACTGCTTCGTCGGGTAAGGGCCGGCCGAGAAAAGCGGAGAGGGCCCGGGCGATTGCGGCTGAGACGGCTGCGCCGGAGCCAAGCCCGGCTGCGATCGGGATGGTGGACGAAATCTGCAAGCGGATTGGGGGGAGGTCGGTGATCCCTAGCTGCTCGATAGTAGCCCGGATCGCCTGCAGCAGGGGGTGGTTTGGGGCCAAATCTGCCGCGTCACAGTCCAGGCCAATATCCCTGGAGACAACCCACGCCTGGCCAGGTGAGCCGCGGGGGATGGCCGTGACGACTGCCCTGGCGCGTACCTGCGAGACCGGTACGGCGATCGCCGGGCGGCCATACACAACGGCGTGCTCGCCAAACAAAATGATTTTTCCAGGAGTGGATGCAGAAAACGCGGGCATTGGCTGGGCTAGAAAACGTAAAAAATCGTCAGGATCGATAATCCCCACAGGACAACCGTAATCTGCAGCGGCCGGTCGGCCAGTAAGATTTCCTCTGGGGCGCCGCCTTCATGTTTTATTTGGATGAGGTAGAGGTAGCGGAAGATTCCATACAAGACAAAGGGAATCGTCAGCATCATGGCATGGTTGGCGGGCAGGTTTGGCGCTGAAAAAGTATACAGGCTGTAAGCGAGGATGGTGCTGCTGGAGACAATAGTAATGAGCTGATCGAGCAGTGGCAGGTTATATCCATCCAGCACTCGGCGGTGCGATTGGGCATCCTCATTCAACAGTGTCAGCTCGGCGCGGCGTTTGCCAAAGCCAATGTAAAGCGCCAGCAGCGTGGTTACAACGTATAGCCAGGGAGAAAAGCGCTGTACCTGGATCAACGTAACGCCGGCGCCAACCCTCAGGACGAATCCCAGCGCAATGATCAGAACGTCGATCAGCGGAATGTGTTTGAGCCACAGTGTGTAAGCGACATTCACCAGGAAATAGACAACGGAAATGATCAGGAAATTGGGGGAAAGCAGGTAGGCGACCGGGAAAGTGACCGCCAATAAAACCGCGAGCGTTACGAGCGCCACAGAAATGGGAAGTTTTCCAGAGGCAATCGGTCGTTTGGATTTGAGCGGATGTTTGCGGTCTGCCTCAACGTCGATCAAATCGTTGAAAATATACACGCTGCTGGAAAGAAAACAAAATAGAGAAAATCCGATTAACGAGTGAAACAGCGGGAGGGGATCGTGCAGGCTTAACTGCCGGTCAAATACCACGCCCGCAAACACGAAGGCGTTTTTTGTCCATTGGCGTGGACGCATCGTTTTGATGAGCGCTTTCAACATGTTGAATATGATAGCATAAACTCGCCCAATGATCAGAAAGCTGATCCACTTCAAAATGGTATTAGAATCAGGGGTATGCGGAAAGAGAGGCTGGATGCCTTAATCGTTGGCCGTGGAATGGCCGAGGACCGCAGCCAGGCTCAGAAATGGGTTATGGCTGGCCAGGTTCGGGTCGATGGACAGCTTGTATTCAGACCAGAGACTCGTTTTCCAGCGGAGGTCGATATCCAGATCGATCCTGGACCACGCTACGTCTCGCGAGGGGGAGAAAAACTGGAGGCGGCGCTGGAGGCTTTTGGCTTGTCGGATCTCGCCGGGCGGGTTTGCGTGGATGTGGGGGCCTCGACCGGCGGTTTTACCGATTGCCTGATCCAGCACGGCGCCGGAAAGGTGTACGCAGTTGACGTGGGTTATGGCGAGCTGCACTGGAAGCTGCGCAACGATCCGCGGGTGGTTGCCATGGAACGCACCAATGCCCGCCATGTAGAGAATTTCCCGGAACCGGTCTCGCTGGTCACCATCGATGCTTCTTTCATCTCCCTGCGCGTCCTTCTTCCGGTTATCCGGGCCTGGCTTGAAGCAAACGGTGGAGAAGTAGTTGCTCTGGTAAAGCCGCAGTTTGAAGCGCGCCGTGAAGAGGTCAGCCGGGGAGATGGCGTGATCCAGGACCATCAAATTCACCGCCGGGTGCTGTTTGAAATCCTGGAATATGCCGGGCGGTCAGGATATGGAATTCGGGGCCTGATTCGCTCGCCGCTGAAAGGCCCCAAGGGAAATATCGAATTTCTGGTTCATTTCGTCTATCCGGCAGCAGGCGCTTTGCCCCCTGAATCCTGGATCGAACGCGTGACCGGCGAAGAATAATGAGGAGAGTTCGACGCTCCGTCAATTTTAGGTTATACTTCAGCAGTTTATGACTGAAACAGACCATATTCGCAATTTTTGTATTATTGCGCACGTTGATCACGGCAAATCGACGCTGGCTGATCGGATGCTGCAGATGACCGGTACGATCTCGGACCGCGAGATGACCGAAGATCGGAAGAGCACACGTCTGAACTCCAGTCACCGCTCATTATCG
>CAZBDC010000176.1:0-11160 GCA_964490575.1 uncultured Anaerolineaceae bacterium
ACCATCACGCGCGCGGCGGCCTGGTCCATCCTGGCATCGCCGCCGGCCACGATCACGCCGGCGTTCGAGGCGGTCAGCTCGGCCTGCCCGGCCTGGATCAGCCCGGCTCCACCCTGGAGCATGTGGAGCGTCTCCGTCTTAACCTTCAATATGCCGCCCTGGCGCACGACCAGCTGGTCGGCGTCGACCTCCATGACGCTGCCCTGGCGCACGGTGATGTTGTCGCCGCGCATTTTCTTGACCGAAGCCTGGTACACGCTGATGACCTCGCCGGTCAGGCCTTCTTCTTCCTCGCCTGGCTGCTCGACAGAGCTTTCGTAAACCTGGTTTTCCATAAGATCCCTCTTTCAAGCCGCCGGCGCGGATGGCGCCAGCGGCGCGAGCAAATTTCCGATGCTATTATTCTATATGAAAACGGATAAGATTGCCATGCGAAAACGGATGCTCCTCCCGTTTTCGCTCGCAGTGACAGGATGGCTGTGATTGCTGCGGGCCGGTTACGCAAGATCTGGCAGGCGCGGGACCTATCCCCGCGGAGCAGGGATGGTTCCGCGGTCCGAGAGGGTTCCCGCTTCCCCTTTTCGAAGCGGAAAGGGGACCGTGGGGGGCGGGCATTTCTGGCCCGTGGCGGGGCTTTGCCAGGCGTAGGGCAGGTTTCCACTTATTATGGCTTTGCAAGCACCACTTTGGTATAGGCCAGCCAGAACCCGGCCCGCAGGACATTGCGCTGCGAGTCGCTGCCCGGCCGGGTCAAAACCAGGCCCAGGTCGCAGCCCAGGGCGCGGGCGGCCGCCAGGCGGGCCTCGATCAGCGCGCGTTGGGCCCCGCGGCGGCGATAAGCCGGCAGGGTGCTGGCCCCGCCCAGCTCGACCACGCCCTCGTGCAGGTACATGCCCCCGCCGGCGACCGGGCGGCCGTCCAGCCAGGCGAAGTAAGCAGCCGAGGACGGGGCGTGGAAGTTGGGGCCGAGGATGTCGAGCGTCTCCGGGCTGGGCGGGTCGCGCTCATCGAAGCCCTGCCCGACCAGGTCGAGCCAGCGGTCGGCTTCGGCGGGTCCGGCGCGGGTCACGCGCAGCCCGGGCGGGAGCGGGCCAGGGGCCAGCCCCTCCGGCAGGACGCGCGCCAGCACGCTGAAAAAGCCGTCCGCGACGTAGCCGGCCTCGCCCAACAGGCGGAACAGCCCGGGGTCGGCCAGCGGGCAGGCGTCGATGGTTGGCCGGGCGCCGCGGCTGCGGAAGAAATCTTCCAGGGCTTGCAGGTCGGCGCGGGTGGGCGGCCCGTCCAGCCCCAGCCCGGCGGCCTTGTTGACCGGCGAGGTGGGCGAGATGAACACGGCCCAGCCGCTGCCAACCGGCTGGCTGGCGCAGGCGGCCGGCGGGTGCAGGCGCCGGTAAGCCGCGGCGTAGTTGACCGCCCGCCAGGCGCTGGCCAGTTCCAGCCGGCGCGCCAGGGCCGGGGTGACGAAGAGATGGGTGGAAAGGTCACTCATTGCGGCGGTCGATTTATGGATGCGGCTATTCTTCCGGGTGGAAAACAGCCGGGCAAAACCGGGATAGGGGGCCAGCGGGCCTGGTTTTAACCGGCGGGGCGCCGCCCGCCCTTGAGGGTGGCCTGGAGCTGCTGAAGCCCCTCCCAGTCGCCGGCGGCGGCGAGGCGGGCCTGCTCGGGCCAGGTGCCGGGGTCGGCCAGGCGGCGCAGGTTGACCGCGCGCAGGATCTCGTCCAGGCGCTCGACCGGCGTCTCGGCCAGCTGCTGAAAGTCGACGATGTCGTTCTCGAACAGCAGCCTGGCGATGGCCGGGCCGATGCCCTCGATGCGCTTGAGGTCGTCGGGAGCAGGGGCCTCTGCGGTTTCCACTGCATCTTCGGCAGCCACCACCGCGTCCGGCTCCGGCGGCAGGAGCACTTCCGGCAGTCCGCGCAGGTCGATCGGGATCGAGTCAGGCTCGACATAGGCCGGGCGGAGGGCGGCCGGGCGGCGCAGCGCCTTGCGGCGGATGGCAGCCAGGCGGGCTTCGGCCGCCTGGCGGGCCGGCAGCTTATCTCGCTGCCAGTACAGCACCGCGACCAGCGCGAGCAGGAAAGCCGGGATAAACCAGAACCAGGCAGGCAGGGCAGAAGATTGGCGACGGGACATGGCAGGCTCCTTGGCAAAGGACGGGTAGACGCGCCCGCCAGGAGCAGGCGCGGTTTCTATAAGTATACCAGCCGATGCCGCTCTAAGTCTATGTCGTTAGCTGCTCGATCAGCTTTTCGGCCCGCGTGGCGCCGTGGTTGACGTGGCGCAACTGCCCGCGCGCGTCGATGATGAAGGTGGTCGGCACGCTCAGCACGCCCCAGGCGCGGGCCAGCTCGGGCTGGGCGGAGGCGTCGACCTCGATGACCTGCAGCCGCTCGCCCAGGTGGGCCTGCAAGCGCTGGAGGGCCGGGCGCTGGACGGTCTTGCAGGGCGCGCAGTTGGGGGTGGTGAAGTAAAGGACGGCCGGGACGCCCGGCTTCCGCCCGGGCAGGGGCGCCAGGCCGCTTTCCTGGTTGGATTGGGCGCGGCGCAGGACCAGGCGGTTGGCCAGCCAGTAGAAGCCCAGCCCGGCAGCGATGATCAGCACGGCCCACAGCGCGCGGGCCAGCGGGTCGGAGGCGAACAGCTCGGCGCTCATGACTGCCTCCGGCGCGGGCGCAGACCGGGCAGCAGCCCGGCCGGGGGCGCTTTGCTGAAGCCGGGCACGTTCAGGCGGTTGAGCCAGTAGTACACCGCGCAGCCGACGCAGAAGCCGCCGAACAGGTTGAGCGCCGCCAGGGCCGTCACCAGCCAGGCCAGCGCCCAGCCCAGCCCGCCCAACCCGGCGCTGAGGGCCAGGAAGCCGCCCAGCGTGACGACCCCGCCAAAGCCCTGGGCGAAGCGGTGCGGCTCGGGGTTATCCTCCAGCACGTCCGGCCGGACCAGCCCCAGCGGGCGCAGCAGCCCGGCGTACAGCCAGCCGAAGCCGAGTTTGCCCAACGCCGCGCCGCCCAGCATGAACAGGGCCACCAGCCCGGCCAGCAGGGAGAGATTGAAGATGAAGGCGGCCACCAGCAAAAAGATCACCACGGCCTGGTGGGTGGCCAGCGCGGCGTGGTCGAAGGGTTTCAGTTGGTTCATGAGATGTCTCTCCTTGTTTGATACAGGTAAGGTTTTAAGCAAAACAGGCGGCCCAACCAGCCGGCTCTTAACGAAAAGAGGCTGATCGACCGCCCGTTGAAAGGCTTTCCGGGTATTTTGGGGTTAACCTGCGGCGGTGCTCAGCCTCCGGCGCATACACATGCAGGATTTCATGTTATCGTTTCTCCTTATAATTATTATGATAATTATAGTCTAATTTATGAAGATTGCAAGGGGTGTATAGGGCGGCTGTCAACGGATTCGGGGAGCAGATTGAACGGACGGTTCGCTGGTCACGGCCCGCCTGGTCCAGGAGATCGAGGCGCTGGGCTGCCGGACGTACTGGAACTGCACCATCTAAAACGCGGCCTCCGGGCAGATTGCTCGCAAACTCGGCTACCTAACGCGGAAAGAATTCCGCAGGGGATCGGCGCAGGAGAAAGCCAGCCGGCCGTCCAGGTTAGCTCTTCATCACGGGGCGGGAGTGGTTTTCGCCAGCAGGCGGGTCATCCACAGCGTCAGGACCAGTGCGCCGGCCCCGGTGATGGCGAACATCGGCTGGATGCCCAGCGCGTTGGCCAGGATGCCGCTCAGCCACGGACCGGCGAACATGCCCGAGGCGTACACGGCCTGGTGCAGGCCCATGGCGGTGGCCCGCTCGGCTTCAGAAACTTTTTCGATGCTCATGCCCATGTAGAGCGGGTAGCCGATGCCGAAGCCGAAGCCGATCAGGGTCTGGGCGAGGAAGACCAGCGCCAGGCTGTTGGCCAGCGCGGCCACGGCCAGCCCGGCGATCATGATGGCGTAGCTGATGTAGACCATGCGCAGGTTGCCGAAGCGGCGGATGACGTAGGTGACCAGGAAGTTGCCCGCCAGGGCGATGCCGATGTTGAGGCTGACCAGCAGGCTCTGCTGCTCGCCGGTCGCGCCCAGGTCACGGGCCAGCAGGGGCAGGAAGCCGAAGGTGGAGGCCCAGGTGACGTACTGCCCGACGGCCGAGAGCACGGCCGGCAGGAGCACATCGCGGCGGGTGATCAGCCTGCCGATCCCGCGCAGGGAGGGCTTTTTGGGCGGGCGGGCTTCCTCGCGCACCGGCAGGGTGACCAGGATGGCCAGCCCGGCCAGCCCGGCTGCCAGGAAGAAGGCCAGCCCGTAACCGCCGCTCAGGTCGTTGATCACCCCGGTCAGGCCGGTGGCGATCACCCGGCTGAGCGAGTTGACGATCGAGAGCAGCGCGGCGGCTCGCACGGCCTCGTGGGGCGGGAACAGGCTGGAAAACAGCACCACCAGCGGGACCCAGGCGGCAGCCGCCAGCCCGGTGATGGCCCGCCCGACCAGCAGCCCGCCGCCGGTGCTGGTAGTGCCCATCACCCAGGCCCCCAGCGCAGCCAGGGCGAAGCCGAGGATCAGGAACGGCTTGCGCCGCCCCAGCCAGTCGGCGGTGATGCCCAGCGGCAGGCGCACGACGGCCTGCCACAGCCCGTACATCGACAGGATCGTACCGACCATCACCAGGTCGCCGGTGATCTCCTCGGCGTAGACCGGCAGGGTGGGCACGTACAGGTACAGGCTGGCCCAGTAGAAGGTTACCGCGGCGGTCACCAGGGTTAACATGCCGCGCCGGCCGGTGGCCGGGGCGGTCGTTTTTTCGTTCAGGCGGGGGTTGGCCTGCTCTGCCATGGACACCTCTAAAGCGCAGGATGGGGGATGGGAAATCGAACGCCGGTAAGTATACCACTTACTTCCAGGACCAGAAGGCCGCTTCCCCCTCGGCGATCGAGCGAGTTTCCCCATCCGCGACCCGCACGGTGACGACCCGCGAGACCCCGTCCGGGTCGAGCGCCGAGAGGACCAGGTGGGTGCTGTCGGGCGACCAGAGCGTGCCCGAGCGGTGGTACTGGTCGAAGTAGGGCAGCACCTGGAGGAAGCCGGGGGCCGGTTCGAAAGAGGCCAGCCGGCGGTCTTCGCCGCTGGCCAGGTCGTACACGTGGAGGTGCAGGCTTAAGCGGGGGTACTGCGAGCCTTCCAGGTCGGGCGTAAAATAGGCGAGCTTGCGGCTGTCCGGCGACCAGAAAAAGCCCAGCAGGGTTTCCTCGACGATCAGTTGGGCAGCTTCGGGGCGGCCCGGGTCGATCACCACCAGGCTGGCGAAGACCCCCTGGTTGGTGCCCAGCCCGCCGCTGGAATACGCCAGCAGCGCGCCATCGGGTGACCAGGCGAAGGCGACCTGCCCGCCGATCTTTGCCAGCACGCGTTTCGAGGCCCCGTCGGGCCCGGTCAGGACCAGCTCGGATACGCCCCCTTCGTTCAAGACGCCCAGGGCCAGCTGCGCGCCGTCCGGCGACCAGTCCGGGGCCAGGAAGGAGCCGGGCCTCAGCTCCAGCTCGGCATGTTCCCCCGACCCATCCATTGGGTGGAAAACCATCCGCGCGCGCGGGTCGATGGCGGCGGTGCCGCCGGTGTGGGTGACAATCACCTGGCTGTCTGGCGACCAGTCGTAATAATAGGGCTGCCCGATGCCGACCAGCTGGCTGCCGCTGCCGTCGGCTGCCGTCACCATGAGGGCCATGCCCAGCCCGCCCGGGTCACTGCTAAGAAAGGAGATGCTGGCGTTGTCTGGGGACCAGAAAAGATAAAAGGGGAAAACAGCGCTGCTGCGGAAGACTTCCAGGCGCTCTTCACCATCCGGCGCGGCGGTGTAGAGGGCCGCCTGCGTCTCGAACAGCGAGGCGCCGCTCAGGCCGACGAAGGCCAGCCGCTGCCCATCGGGGGCCCAGGTGGGGTACTGGTAGATGCGCCCGGTCTCGCCGTCGCCCGGGTCGGGGTTGGCGTCGGTGGTGATGGCGACCGGCTGCTTGCCTTCCCGGTCGATGGTGTAGATGTTGGCGTCCGGGCCGACGTAGGTGATGCGCCCGGGCGAGGCAGTCCCGCCCAGCGCGCGGGGAAGGGCCTGGGTGACGAGCGCGCACGACAGCGACACCGCCGCCGCCAGCAGCGCGACGGCGATCCGCCACCCTGTGGAAACCTGTTTGGGATACCGCTGTTCATCCATGGCTGGCCCTCGATTCACTGCATAAGTAGCTAATTAGTATCTATATTGTAGCAAATTTTGGACCCCGGCGCGAGTGGGTTTATAACCTTCATGACAGCCCTGCGGTGGGGGGACGCGGAGCGTCCGGGGGAGGGCTGCGACGCGGAGCATCGCAGCCAGGAAGAGCAGGCAGGAAGAGCAGGCAGGAAGAGCAGGCAGGGAAACAGCTGCCCCCGGCCGGGAGAGGGGCCGGGGGCAGCGATGTATTCAGTTATCGGGCGGGCGGGTTACGGGACGAGGGAGTAGAGCAGCAGGTTGGGCGAATTGCGCCCGGCGTTGATGACCACGTTGGCGGTCGCCGCGCCCTTGATGGCGGTGATGACCGCCGCGGGCAGTGCGGTTGGATGGGCCTGCAGGTACAGGGCTGCCACGCCTGCCGCGTGCGGGGTGGCCATCGAGGTGCCGCTGATGGTATTGGTGGCGGTAGTGCTGGTATACCAGGCCGAGGTGATGCTGGACCCGGGCGCGAACAGGTCGACGCAGGCGCCGTAGTTCGAGTACGAGGCGCGGTAATCGTTGCTGGCTGTGGCGCCGGTGGTCAGCGCGGCGGGGACGCGGGCCGGCGAGAATTTGCAGGCGTCGCGGTTGTTGTTCCCGGCAGCGACCGCGTAGGTCACCCCGGCGTTGATCGAGTTGGTCACGGCCAGGTCGAGCGCGGAGGACACGCCGCCGCCCAGGCTCATGTTGGCGACCGCGGGCAGCTTCTTGTTGGCGGTGACCCAATCCACGCCGGCGATGACGCCGGTGGTGGTGCCGGAGCCGGCGCAGTCGAGCACGCGCACGGCCTTGAGGGTGACGCCCTTGGCCACGCCGTAGGTCGTCCCGCCGACCGTGCCGGCCACGTGGGTGCCGTGACCGTTGCAGTCGATGCCGGTCCCGCCGTAGGCGTCGAAGCCGACGCTGGCCCGCCCGCCAAATTCGCTGTGGCTGATGAGGATGCCAGTGTCGATGATATAGGCCGTCACGCCCGCGCCGGTGTTATTGTAGACATAGGTGTTGTTCAGCGGCAGGGCGCGCTGGTCGATGCGGTCCAGGCCCCAGGTAGCCGGGGTCTGGGTGGTGTCGATGGTGATCACCTGGTCGACCTCGATATATTCCACATTGGGGTTGTGGACCAGTCCTTTGAGGGCCTGCTCGGGCAGCGTGGCGGCGAAGCCGGTCAGCGCGTCGGTGTAGACATAGTCGATCGAAGCGCCGTTGCCGCGGGCCTGTTCCATGGCCTGGGCCATGCCGTTGCCGGCGGTGCCGGGCTTGAAGACGACGATGTAGCGGCCCGGAATGGCGTTCGGCGAATCGGCGCCCAGGACCGGGGCCTGGGGGCTCTTGTCGCCCGCCGAAGCGGGCTGCGCGGTAGACAGCGCCAATACCAAAATGATCAGCAGGAACCAGAACTTGCTTAAACGCATGGCGATCCTCCTCAGGCAAAATATTGGGTTGTGGGGATTTGTGGAGTGCAATTCACCCGGGTAACCACTCAGGTGACAGGCCAACTGAGCGGTTGCTCGATTGGATGAATTGCTTAATGAATAAGAGTATAGCGAGTTTTCGTGAAATTACAAGCACGAATTTGCGGTTTTGCCCAGTTAATTTGGACGGCAGGGGGCCGCGGAACATCGCAGCCTCAGGTTGTGCTTAAAACCCCAGCACCTGGCGCCCGCCGGCGAAGAACATCTGCTGGAACATCTCGGCCATTTCTTCGGGCGGGTAGGGCATGCCGGCCTCCAGCCACCAGGTAACCAGGGCCATCAGCGCGCCGGCGAAGTAGTTGGCGTACACGTCCAGCGGCACCTGGGCTTTCAGCGGCAGCCCGCTCAGCGCGACGCGCTCGTTGATCAGCGCCACGGCGCGCCCGCTGATGATGCGGTGCAGCCGCCCGGAGACCCGGCTGGCGCCCTCGCCGCGCAGGATGACCCGGTAGAGCTGGGCGTTCTCGTCGGCGTGGCGGAAGATGATCAGGATGGCGTCTCGCACGAAGCCGCCGACCTCGCTCCCATCGGGTCGCCACTGGGGCGGGCGCAGGCGCGCCAGCAGTTCCTCGGCGATGCCGTCGATCGACTCGAGCAGCAGCTCTTCTTTATCGTGGTAGTGCAGGTAGAAGGTGGTGCGGCCCAGGTCGGCCCGCTCGGTGATGTCTTCAATCTTCACCGCGTCGTAGCCTTTTTCGAGGATCAGCGCGAAGAGAGCTTCTTTTAACTGCCGGCGGGTGCGGCGCGCGCGCCGGTCGAGGGTGGGCCTGGGGGGAGTGTCCATCGGCGATCCGTTTCCTGAACACCTGTCAATTATCCGACTCTGCCGGCGAACTGGGGTTTGACAGAATCTGGTATTTCCGGCTAAACTTGAACAAAATGTTCATTAGTGAATGCATTATCCATTATAACACGCTGTACAGGATCTGAGGATTGGCCATGCGATCTGCCGCCGGAACCCCGCCCGGACAACCCGATTGTTCTGCCAGCCAGACCCAGGCGCTGATTGCGCTGCGCGGGGTGGTCAAGGATTACCCCGGCGCGGCGGGGGCTTTCCGCGCGCTGAAGGGCATCGACCTGGACGTTTCGGCGGGCGAGTTCGTGGGGGTGATCGGCAAGTCGGGGGCCGGCAAAACCACGCTGGTCAACATGATCACCGGGATCGACCGGCTGACGGCGGGCTGCGTGCGGGTGGCGGGCGTGGAGGTCAGCGCGCTGGCGGAGAACGCGCTGGCCCTGTGGCGCGGGCGCAGCCTGGGGGTGGTTTACCAATCCTTCCAGCTCATGCCGTCGCTCTCGCTGCTCGACAACGTGATGCTGCCGATGGATTTCTGCGGGCTGTACCGGCGGCGGGACTCGCTGGAGCGGGCCCTGGCGCTGCTCGACTCGGTCGGGCTGAGCGAGCACGTCTACAAGCTGCCGGCGGACATCTCCGGCGGGCAGCAGCAGCGGGTGGGTATCGCCCGCGCGCTGGCCAACGACCCGCCCATCCTGGTGGCCGACGAGCCGACCGGGCGGCTGGACTCGGTCACAGCCGGGGTGATCTTCGACATTTTCAGCGGGCTGGTGGCGCAGGGCAAGACGATCCTGATGGTCACCCACGATCACAGCCTGGCGCGGCGCATGTCGCGGGTGGTCGAGCTGGTGGACGGGGAGTTAAGGGAATGATGCGAGCGGCCCTGTCATTGCAAGCGGAGCGGACGCTTGCGCTGCAAGCGCGCAATCTTCCTCTATGCAGGCGGGGCAGATTGCTTCAGTCGGGCCGGGGCGAAGGCGCTTGGGGTAAGCCAGGTGTTGCCCGGCCCTCCATCGCAATGACAGGTGGGGGGAGGTTCTTGATATGACCGCGGCGAGCGATCCCAGGGTCAACATCCCGGACCAGCGCGGGCTGATCGAGCTGCGCCAGGTGGTGAAGACCTTCCACAACGCGGCGGGCGAGTTCACCGTGCTGAAGGGCATCGACGCAGCCTTCCGCCAGGGCGAGTTCGTCAGCATCGTCGGTCGCTCGGGCAGCGGCAAGTCGACCCTGCTGAACATGATGACCGGCATCGACCATCCCACCTCGGGCGAGGTGCGCATCGGCGAGGCGGTCCTGCACCGGATGAACGAGGGGCAGATGTCGGTCTGGCGCGGGCGCAACCTGGGGATCGTGTTCCAGTTCTTCCAGCTCCTGCCGATGCTGACCCTGCTGGAGAACGTGATGCTGCCGATGGACTTCGGCGAGGTCTTCCAGCCCGCCGAGCGCGAGGCGCGCGCCGCGGCGCTGCTGGAGCTGGTGGGGCTGGGCGGGCTGGAGCACAAGTACCCGGCCGCGGTCTCGGGCGGGCAGCAGCAGAGCGCGGCGGTGGCGCGCGCGCTGGCCAACGACCCGCCCATCCTGGTGGCCGACGAGCCAACCGGCAACCTCGACTCGCGCACCGCCGAGCGCGTGCTGGAGATCTTCGAGGAGCAGGTGGCCCAGGGCAAGACCGTCCTGATGGTGACCCACGACATGAGCCTGGCCCGCCGGGCGCAGCGCGTGCTGGTCATCTCGGACGGCGAGCTGATCAACGAGTGGTTGGCGCGCGCGCTGGTGTTCCAGGGCCCGTTCCCCGACCTGCCGCACGAAACCCTGCTGGCGCTCAGCCGCGCGGCCCAGCCCCGGCGGCTGGCAGCCGGCGAGTGGATCGAGCGCCTGCCGGGCGAGGGGCTGGTGATTGTTGGGAACACGGGCCGCGCGGCGTTCGAGGTGGTGGTCAACGGGCGCTGGGGCGGGCAGGCGGCAGCCGGGCGGCTGGCAGCGGGCGACTGGTTCAGCGGCGAAGACGCGCGCGCCCTGGGGCGCGCCCTGGGCGGGCTGCGCGCGGTCGAAGAATGCGAGGTGCTGTGGCTGGAGCGCCTGCCGGGCGAGCTGCGCCAGGCCCTGGCCGAAGCAGCTCGCGGGCGGGCCGCGGGCTGGCAGCAGGCCGCCCGCCAGCCGGGCCAGCGCAGGAGCCAGCCGTGAGCGCCAACCAGGCCTCCCGCCGCGGGCCGGGCCTGCGCCCGCGCTGGAACAAGGTGCTGGCCGACCTGGCCGCCGGCAAGCCGGCCGGAAACCGCGTGCGCACGCTGCTGGTGGTGGCTTCGCTGTTTGTCGGGCTGTTCGCGGTGGGCATGATCGCCACCGTGCACGGCATCCTGGTCGAGGATATGCGCGCGGGCTACGCGGCGGTCAACCCGGCCAACGTCGTCATCCAGGCGGCCGACTTCGACGACGAGATGGTCGAGCTGGTGCGCGACGTGGAGGGCGTGGCGAGGGCCGAAGGCATCCGCAGCTTCGATCTGATGGTGCGCACCGGCCCGGATGAGTGGGGCCGCATCGCCGTGCAAGCCATCCCCGACTTCGCCGAGCAGTCCATCAACCAGGTCCGCCTCGAGCAGGGCGCCTGGCCGCCGGGCGACCGAGATCGGAAGAGCACACGTCTGAACTCCAGTCACCGCTCATTA
>CAZBDC010000177.1:0-11034 GCA_964490575.1 uncultured Anaerolineaceae bacterium
ATCTACACCCCTATCCTACACTCTTTCCCTACACGACGCTCTTCCGATCTGGTCCCTACGCCTGCTCCTGCCCCGGTCCCAACCCCCGCGCCGGCGCCCGTCCCACCCCCCACTCCTGCCGCCCGCGACGCCCGTGAAACCCGCCAGCGCATGTCCAGGCGCCGCCTGACCATCGCCCGCCGCCTGGTCGAGGCTCAGCACAACGCAGCCATGCTGACTACTTTTAACGAAATCGACATGAGCGCCGTGATCGATCTGCGCAAGCGCCGCCGCGAAGGCTTCAAGGAACGCTATGGGGTCGACCTGGGCTTCATGTCCTTCTTCGTCAAAGCAACCATAGGCGCGCTCAAAGCCTTCCCTCATATCAATGCCGAGATCCAGGGCGACGAGATCGTGCTCAAATCTTATTACGATATCGGTGTCGCTATCGGCGCGGAGGAAGGCCTGGTCGTACCGGTCATTCGCGACGCCGACCGGCTTAATTTTGCCGGGATTGAGAAGGCCATCCGCGATTTTGTCACCAGGGCCAAAGAAGGCACGCTTTCACTCGACGACCTGCGCGGCGGGACCTTCACGATCACCAACGGCGGCGTGTACGGCTCGCTGATGAGCACCCCAATCCTGAACCCACCCCAGGTTGGCATCCTCGGTATGCATGCCATCCAGCCGCGCCCTGTGGCAATCAAGGACGAGATCGTTATTCGCCCGATGATGTACGTGGCGCTTTCTTACGACCACCGCATCGTGGACGGCCGCGAAGCCGTCCAGTTCCTGGTGCGGCTCAAAGAGTTGGTCGAAGACCCCGAAACCCTGCTCTTTGGGTAGCCGGCACCGCGTTATCATGGTCACCGTGCAGGATCAGGAAAGGTGGCTCATTTCGCATAAAACGACCAGGAGAACGATCAGCGCCAACTGCAGGTTCTTGTTCATCGCCCAACCCTAAACCATCCAGTAAACCGCCAAAGTGGAAATATCCATCAACGCATGGATGATGGCAAAGTAAGGCAACAGGCTCGGGCGCAGCTTGAGCGCCAGGCCGATAAAGAGAGCAAACGGCAGGTACATCCCCAGCCGCCACAGCAGGTCTCGCTTGAGCCTCGCGCGCGAGAAACGCAGCAGGTCGAAATACCGCCCACCCTCGACCCGCGTCAGCCGCGCCAGCAGAAGCACCGATCCGATGTTTGCCAGTACGGCGAACATCGGCCACCAGCGGGCAGCCTCGTACCAGGCCGTTCCACTGCCCAAAGCCAGGTAAGCCAGCGCAAACAGCGCCTGAGCCAGGAAGAACATCGCCGAGCGCGACAGGAGCATCAGCCACGGGCTGACAAGTACAGACACATTTTCATCAGACTTTACAGAAAGAATATCCATAATCATTTACCTTCCTGGGCAAATGCCTGTCGGTTAGAAACTGATCCTTGCGGTAGTTTCACCCACCCCTCCGCATCAACCTTCTTACAACGAAACCATCCAGACTAAGCAGCGCCGCGAACATCCCCACGAGGGGCCACTGCCCCAACTGGGCGAAGTAACCTGGGCTGACCAGGCAGGTATACGCCAGCATCCCCGCCGCGAGCAGCCCAATCGCCTTCGCCCACGTTTTCCCGCGCAGCAGGCCCAACCCACCTGCCAGCAAGCAGGCCGCGGTAGCGAACTCCGCCGCCAGGTGAAAGCCGATCCGCAGCGGCTCCGTCCGCAGTTCTGGCACCGCCCCCACCGCCAGGAAGAGGCCCCACTGCCCAACCATTAACACCGCCACAACAACAAAAAACCAGCCCGCGAATTTCATATGATCCTCTTTGATTTACTACGCTCGCTCGGTCCGTTCAATCTATCCCCGACACTTCCTGTCGCAAAAACCGTTATCAGCTACCGTTCACCGTTCCTTGCTCATTCTCCGCCCGGCGGGCCGCTGCCCAGGTGCTCGACCAGGAGCAGCGGCAGGCCCAGGTTATACAGTTTCTGCAGCACCCCCTGAACCGCAGCCTGGTCGGGCAGTTCGCCGCACAGCTCGGTGACGACGCGCCCATCCGTATCAATTTGATACGCAATTGCCAGGCCCTCAAAGAACTCCGCCCATTTTTCTGCCAGCCGGCCCTGCGCGCAGATGCGGTAACGGCCGGGCTGGTCAAGTGTCATTTTTGGGATCATAGCGCCTCCCGCGAAACGGCAGGTGGATTGTGCCTGCTGCCGCCGTCTCCGCGTTTACCAGCCATAGGATAGCACACGGTTGGTTGGGTATCATCTGGTAAATGGATTAATCTCGAGGGTTAATGATGTACAATATGGCGCATGGCCGCATCCCAATTATTGGTGACCCGGTTATTTCCCCCGCCTCACCGACCCGGGCTGGTGCAGCGCGCCCGCCTGACCCGGCGCTTCGAGGAAAGCCGGCGCCTGGGGCGCCGCTACACCCTGGTCTGCGCGCCGGCCGGCTTTGGCAAGACAACCCTGGTGGTCGAGTGGCTGGCCAACTTCCGGCAGGCCGGCGAAAATCCGGTTAGCTGGCTTTCGATCGACCCGGCTGACAACGACCTGGCCATGTTCCTGCGCTACCTGCTGGCCGCCCTTGAATCGATCCACCCCGGGGCCGGGCAGGCCACCCGCGCTATGCTGGAAGGCAGCCGCCTGCCGCCCAATGATGTGCTCCTGCTGCCCCTGCTCAATGACCTGCAGGCCTTGCCCGGCCCGGCCGCACTGGTCCTCGACGATTACCACGCCATCCACAACCCGGCCGTCCACGAAGACGTGGCCTTTTTGCTCGAACGCCTGCCGCCTAACCTGCATATCGTCCTGACCACCCGCCAGGATCCGCTCCTGCCCCTGGCCCGCTGGCGGGCGCGCGGCCTGCTGTCGGATATCCGCATGGCCGACCTGCGTTTCACCGAGAGTGAGGCGGCCGAGTTTCTTAACCGCACCATGGGGCTCGACCTGCTCCCCGCCGATGTGGCCGCCCTGGAAGCGCGCACTGAGGGCTGGATCGCCGGACTGCAGATGGCGGCCCTTTCGCTCCAGCAGTACGAGGCCGGCAGCGACGGCGATGGCGTGGCCGGGTTCATCCAGGCCTTCACCGGCGACGACCGCTTCGTCGTCGATTACCTGGTCGATGAGGTGCTCAACCGCCAACCGCCAACCGTGCAGGATTTCCTGCTCAAAACCTCAGTCCTCGAGCGCTTCAACGCCAGCCTGTGCGCCGCCGTGCTGGATGCCATCCCTGAGGAACCCGACGCGCCCCACCCGCCTGCCCAGGCCATGCTCCAGGCTCTCGAAGAGGCCAACCTGTTCCTCATCCCACTCGACAATCGCCGCCAGTGGTACCGCTACCACCACCTGTTTGCCGAGTTGATCCATTACCGCCTGGTATCCACCTGCGGCGGGGCCCTGGCTGCCCGCCTGCGCCAGGCCGCCAGCCGCTGGTGTGATGAAAATAGCCAGCCCGATCAGGCCATCCATTACGCTATCGAAGCCCGCGATTGGGACCTGGGCGGGCAGTTGATCCACAAATACTGCCCGCAGTTGATCCGCCAGGGCGAAGTACTGACCGTCCTGCGCTGGCTGCGCTCCATGCCCGAGCCAGTTCTGCGCCAGAACTCCTACCTGTGCCGCGACTACGGCTACCCCCTGACCCACAACGGACAGCTCAAGCTAGGCTCCACCTACCTGGCCCTGGCCGAGCAGGGCGCCGGCGGCGACCACGACCACCTGGGCAGCACGCTGGTGGCTGCCTCAAATAATGCCCTGTTCCGAGGCGCATTCGCCGAACAGATCGATCTGGCCCGCCGCGCGCTCGACCTGCTGGCCCCCAATAACCTGTGGATGCGCGGGACGGCCTACCTCAGCCTGGGCATGGGGCTGATGCACTCTGGTGATCCACTCAACGCCGGGCCGCCGCTGCGCGAAGCTTTCCGCATTGGGCAACAGGCCGAAAGTATGCGCACGTGCATTAACGCGCTGGCCTCGCTTGGGCGCGTCAGCGCCCTGGCACTCGATTTTGACCAGGCCGCGGCCTATTTCGAACAGGCCACCCGCTTTGAGTCCGGCGGCAAACCCCTGCCCGGCTGCGACATGCCCTTCTTCGACCTGGCCATGTTGCGTTACGAACAGAACGACCTGCAGCAGGCCCTGGAGTTGGTCACCCGGGGACTGGAGGCCAACCGCCGCAGCAGCAGCCTGGAGATGCGCTCCTATGGCTACCGCCTGGCGGCCCGCCTGCACCAGCTCCTCGGCGACCCGGAACAGGCCGGGCAGTTCCTCCGGGATGCACTGCTCCTCGAAACCAACTACGACCTCTCTCCGCTGACCCTCAGCCTCGACGCCGCGCTGCAGGTCGAGATGGCGCTGTTCGATGGCGACCTGGCCCAGGCCGAAAGCGCAGCGCCGCGCGTGACCAACTCGCTGGGCGTTTATCCCTTTGTCTTCTACCCGGAGACCGCCCGCGTGCACCTGCTCCTGGCGCAGGGGCAAAAGGCCGCCGCCCGCGCGCTCCTCGAGCCCGCCCTGGCCCTCGCAGAACAGCCCGGCTGGGAATTCGCGCGCCTGCAGGTGCGCGTGCTGCAGGCCCTGGCTGCCGATGATGCCGCCCAGGCGCGCGCCTTCCTGCGCGATGCGCTGGCCCTGGCCCGCCCGGCTCACGCCGCCCGAACCTTTCTCGACCTGGGCGAACCGATGCGGTTGCTGCTGGTCGACGTGCTTCCCCGCCTGGATGACCCTGCCCTGGCGGAGACTGCCCGTTCGCTGCTGGCGCTGTTCCCCATTCCGCGCATCGATCCTCCCAGCCGGCACCCAGCCCCACAGCCCGGCCTGATTGAGCCGCTCTCCGAGCGTGAGATCGAGGTGCTCAAGCTGATCGCATCAGGACTATCGAACCCGGAGATCGCCCGCCAGCTTTACCTCTCACCCAACACCCTCAAGGCCCACACCCAGAACATCTACGCCAAGCTGGAAGTTCACAGCCGAGTCCAGACCGTCAACCGCGCCAGGGAACTGAACATCATTTGAAATTAACCAACCCGCTCGAACGGCTGGCGGATGACCGTGCGCAGCTTCTCGGGCGCGCTGCGGCGCACATCCGAGAGGTAAATCTCGTGGTGCTTGCCACGCAGCTGGCCGCCCTGCTCCGCGATGAATGCGTGCAGGCGGGCGATGTTGGGGCCCTCATCCGCGTATGGCCCGATGTGCATCATCTGCGCCGCCGTGCCCTCGGCATACGTCTCGAAGCGGATCCGTTCCAGCGCCGGCAGGCCCTTTTTCTTAAGCGCCTCAGCCCGCGCCCGCTCGACCCATTCGACCGTGACGAATTCCGGCTGGGCGATCATCATCGTCCATTCCCAGGCAGCTTTGTCCTCCAGGCTGAAAGCGGCCATATCCTCCACCCACCACAGCCCCTCGGCCGGCAGCACGCCGTAGTCGACTCCCCCGGCCTTCTTGAGTGCGAACTTGAGCGTGTAAGCCAGCGAGAACAGCCCCTCGACCGCCTCCTGGTACAGCAGGGTGACGTTCGGGTCGCCCTGCCCGTCAATCATCAGGAAGTTAATCGGCGGAACTTCCACCACTACCGGCTCCCTGGGCGGGCTGTACAGGTGTTTCCATCGTTTCAACAGGTCGATTTTTTCTGGCATGTTTTGTTCCCGGTGTTTCAGTCATTGCGATGGAGAGCCGGATGGGTTTTCCAGCCTGACTGAAGCAATCTCCCCCGATGGCTGTCAGGAAGATTGCTTCGCTTCGCTCGCTATGACGGGACACAATCGCTCATTCTCATGTATTATATACATTATCCTGCCGATACCCCCACAGGAACCATCCCATGTCCAACCCCACCCTACTCCTCACCCTGCTCTTTCTGGCCTTCTTCCGCCTGCTGACCGGTCTGATCGAATCCACCTACGCCTTTGGGCTGCTACAGACCAACATCCCGCCCGAGATCGGCTTCGTCGTGCTCCTGCTCAGCCCGTTGGCGCTGTCGGCCTGCCCGCGCTGGCTGAACGGGCGCTCCGCGCGCAACCTCGCGCTCAGCACCGGCCTGCTGGTCCTGTTGGGCTGGGGGTTGCTGCCCTGGCTCGACACGCGCTCGAAGCTGCTGGCCGGCGGGATCGGCGCGGGGCTCTTCTGGCTGTTCCTGCCCGCCTTCCTGCGCGCCGCGCCGGGGCTGGTGACGCCTTTCCGCATGGGCAGCGCCCTGGGGCTGGCCGGGCTGGCGTCGATCTTCCTTCACGTGCTCAACGCCGGGCTGCCCCCGGATGGCACTCAGGCCCGGCTGGTGTACGGGCTGCTGGCCGGGCTGGGGATGGTCCTGCTGCGCGGTCTGCCTACCCAGGCGGCCGAATCGACCCTATCCGCTCCACCGCACCGGGCCGGCTTCCTGCTCGTCGCGGGCGCCTGGTTAGGCCTGCTGAGCGCTCTGCTGCTCCTCTATTTCGGTTTCACCACCCCGGCTGTGATCGCCCGTTGGGCCGGCGCGCAACCCACCTGGGTGACTCTCGCCGCTGCGGCCGCCCCGGCCCTCCTGCTCGGCTTCTGGTCGCGCATCCCCGACCTGCCCGAGCGGCTCCCGCGCTGGGCCTGGTTGGCCTGGAACGCCCTGTTCGTCCTGGCCCTGGCCGCCGCCCTGCTGCCCTTCCAGGTAGTCTTCCCACTCACCCCGGAAGGCTACCCGATGGCTGAGCCACCCGCCGGCCCGCTGGCGACCGTCGCGCTGGGCGGGCTGCTGCTGCTTCACCCGGTCCTATATCTCGATTTTGTCTGCCTGGCCGCCTGGCTGGCCCGTAGCCGGGCCTCCGCGCGCGTGCTGGGCGGCGGCCTGAGCCTGGCAGCGCTCTTTTTCCTGCTGGCCATCTTCGCTCATGTCTTCACCACCGTCTATGATTACATCCCGGTGGTCGGCCCCTGGTTCCGTGACCGCTTCTGGCTGGTCATCACCTTGCCGGCACTGGTCCTGGGAATCGCCGGCACGCTTGCCCGCCACGCGTCCCCCGCGCCCGCCGCGCGCCCCAAACCCGCCTGGTCAACCGGCGCGGCGGCCGAGTCGCTGCTGGTCCTCACCGCGCTGAGCCTGGCGCTGACCGCGCTGCTCCCCGCGCCACCCTCCACCCCGGATGGCCTGCGCATCCTGACTTACAATATCCAGCAGGGTTATAACGCCGCCGGTCAGCCAGGGCTGGACGCTCAGCTTCAGCTCATCCGCAGTCAAGCGCCTGACCTGCTTGGGTTGCAGGAATCGGACATGGCTCGCATCGCCAATGGCAACGTCGACGCGGTGGGATATTTCGCCAGCCGACTGGGCATGCATGCTTATGCCGGCCCATCGACCGTTACCGGCACTTTCGGGATTGCCCTGCTCTCACGCTACCCAATAGAAAATCCGCGCACGTTCTATCTTTATTCTGAGGGCGAGCAGACCGCCGCGATTGTGGCCGAGATTCAGGCTGAGGCGCAGCGTTTCACCGTCATTGTTACTCATCTTGGCAACGGCGGCCCGCAGATCCAGCAGCAGCAGGTGCTGGCGTTGGCAAACAGCCGCCAGAACGTGATCATGATGGGCGATTTCAACTTCCGCCCGGACAGCCCACAGTACCACCAGACCACCGGGAAGCTTGCCGATGCCTGGCTGACCGCCGGTGAGCGGGTATCCGACCTTGCGGAGGGCGAGGTCGAGAAACGCATCGACCATATCTTTTTGTCAAATGGACTGCCTGTCTCCCGCGCCCATTATCTGGCCGAAGGCCCTTCTGACCACCCTGCCCTGGTGATCGATCTTCTGTTATCGGGAAAGTAAAATCTACCGTTCCACGAGGATCACTGCAGGCGGTTAACCTTCCGCGGAATCTTTTCAGCCTCTTCCCGTTCCGGTGGAGGCTCTTCCTGGCAAGGTTGATCGATGCGTAAAACTTTTCGCCTGCGCGCCAGCACATCCCGTCCGGCCAGTGTGCGCTGGTACTGCCCGGTCCATGAAAATGCCTCGCCAGCCGCATTGAGCAGCTCGGCTGCGCCAATAGAAGCCATAATCAACAAGAATACCCGCGTCGGCTCGGGCCAGAGATACAGGGCATAAACCATTACCGCCGCAGCCCAGGTTCCCGAGCAGATCGGGCAGCTCAACAACTGGCCCATAGCGCGCTGAAATCCTTCCCCCTTTGGCTCTACACTCTCGCCCGCGCCGGTTGAGTCCGGTATAGTCTCAGTAAAGAACTGGCGCAGTGGTTCAGTCACCAGATCGTACGCAATCAGGTGCCCCATCCGGTAAGTAGCGAATACCAGCAAGACCAGGTCCAGTATTCCCGGCTTAAACGCAGCCAGGCTGGATCCAAAAAGGGTCATATAAAGTATAAATAACGCCAACCCACCCAGGAAGATCCCCATCAGGAGAAGCTTAGCCGTGTATTCCCGTCGTTTTGTTGCTTCTTTTTCAACCGACATTGACACCTCCTCTTGGTATCCATGCGCCTGCCGACGGTATAAGATTATCACAAATTCAGCCTGGAGATAAGAACAACTGAACAGGCAAGGCTGGCCAGAGCGACCTGGCCAGCCTTGCCTATCCGGGTTTCACTAGAAAGATGGATGCCCTGCAGATGGAACCAAATAATTTATGAAAACAGGGTAGCAAAGGCCTCAACCACGCGCGGGTCAAACTGAGTTCCTGAGCAGCGGTTGAGTTCGAGCAGGGCCTCTTCCAAAGAAAAAGTCCTCCGGTAAGGGCGGTTGTCGGTCATAGCAGCGTATGCGTCTGCTACCGACAGAATCCGCGCTCCAAAGGGAATCATTTCTCGCCGCAAGCCATAAGGATAGCCACTGCCATCAAAATGCTCGTGATGGGCTTGAATTAACGCAGCGACATAATTCAGGTTGGAAGCCTTGCGCACAATTTCGGCCCCATTCAAGGGATGCCGGCGGACAATCTCCCATTCCTGTGAATTGAGTTGGGCCGCCTTCATAAGGATCTTGTCGCTGATCCCGACTTTGCCAATATCGTGCAGCATTGCAGCCCAGCGAATCACCTGGATTTCAGCTTGCGGACAGTCCAGGATGCGCGCAAGGCGAACAGCAACCGCGGTGACTTTTCGCGAATGACTGCCGATATACACATCGTGCGTCTCCAGGACCCTGGCCAGCGCCAGGATCGTCTGGATCTCGCTTTCCTCCAGGCACATCGACAACCGGGCACGCGAGATAACCTCGGCAGCCTGGTCTGCGATCAGCGCGGCCAGGCGTAATTTTTCGGGCAGGACAGCATCGGAAACCATCCGGTTCTCTTCACCCAGCACCAGCAACCCAAACGATTCTTGTTCAGTCCGCAGCGGGACCAGGTACAGGCTGTCACCGTACTTCAGGCGCAAGGCCAGACGCAGTTCAGCCGGCAATGGATTGCCCATTCCAAAGACCAGGGGTGTTTCCCGCAAGACCGCGTTTTGAAAAAGCAGCCAGGCCTACGAAGGGATCCGTCGCTTTCGCCGAAAAGCCAGGTCCTGCCGATCAGAGGAATAGACAGCCCGGCAAATGAAACTTCCGTCGTTTTCTAATGTGATGATCCGGCTGTAACGGACTCGTAAAATGTCGACACTCTGCCGGGCAATACCATCCAGCAGCATATCCAGCGTGTTGTTCGACACGAACTGCCGGCAAAGATCATAGATACCATGCATTTTTTCTGCCGGAAAGAGTCCTGTCGGGGCTACATTGCTTTCAAGAGCGATCGACATTGAACTATTCATCATATACCACCTGTCTCCCCCCACTGGTGAACGGTTGTTGCGCGATGCATCCACTTCGTTTGATTTCACGAAAATATCTCTTCTGGATCGGTGTGGTTAAGAGAGCTATTTTTGCACAACAAAACATCCCCAGTTTCACCGTCAAATAACAATAAGCCTGCTCAAAAATACCCAGGAATTCCGGCCTAATCGCCCATTGCCATGACGGACTGGGCGTGTTCGATTACCTGGTTGAGCTGTGAAGCGAAATCGGCCAGCGAGGTCGCCCGAATAGCCGCAACCTGTTTCTTTTCCTCACGGGCAAGGTTAAACATCTCCCCGCCAAAACCGATGTCGATGGCCTTACCCGGGTTGGAAAGAAGCAGCTGGCGAAACTGCATATTGATCACCGCCGCAGTCAGGATCCGGCTGTACTCCTGGCTCGATCGAGTTGCGTTCTTTAAACCCTTCGTGTCTTGCTTGATATATTTTGTATTCATAACTTTCTCCTGTGTTTCTTGATTAACTCGACTTGGGCTGCGCAGCCAGGGGACCGCCAAGCGTCCAGAGAAGCCAGAATGCACCCAGCGCAATGAAAATATCCCCCAGGCTGAAAGCTACCCGATAATTAATCCAATCAGGGAGCAAAAACCGGTCTGATAAAAACCAGAACCGGGTCATGGAGGGCAGTAAGACAATGTCTTTGCCATTACCCAGCCTTTCCCCGACCTGCCACAATTCAACTGGCACATCAGGGTAGACTTTCCGAACGGTCTCTGGGCTAATTGGCATCAATCCCCCATTTGTTGCGATAACCAGGAGATTCAGGACCAGGCCTGCTCCTAAAAACCAGAAGCCAGCAATCTTCCGGTTCATCCAGAAAAAAACCAACAAAACAACTTGTGAACCGACCAGGAGCACCGGAGCCCATTCATCGAGCAGAGCCCCAAGTCCCAACCGGGATTGGTAAAAGGCCAGCCATTGCGGCAAAAAAGCAAATAAAACCAATCCCGGGAGTCGCAGCGATACAATCCGATAGGATCGCTTCCCCACCCACGCTCTGACCAGACCCGCTGCCAGCCCAACTGCAACAGCCGCGGCCAGGATCATATCAAAGAATTTCTACCGGCCGAAATCCGTCCCGGCATCGGGGGCGCCAGCGGCGACAACGAACATAGCCAGCGTCAAGACGAAGAAAGCCAGGCGAACTTTGCTCGAGTCAGCAGCAGCCAGATAAATGTCACGGATCATGTTTTTCATCTTCGATCTCCTCGATTATTCTTGAATAATTACTTGTCGTTATCAGATCGGAAGAGCACACGTCTGAACTCCAGTCACCGCTCATTAT
>CAZBDC010000178.1:0-11032 GCA_964490575.1 uncultured Anaerolineaceae bacterium
TACACCCTATCCTACACTCTTTCCCTACACGACGCTCTTCCGATCTGCCAGTCTTTCGGGGCCAGGTCCAGCTCCTTCAGCAACCAGGCGGTGGTCTGCGCGGCCATCTCGCGCGTGAACATGCGCACGCCCGGCCCGCTTTCGATCGAGGCCTTATTGAAATAGGGCGCCGCTGCGGGCATGGCGTACAGGCAGGAGGTCTTCGCCCCGCCGCCCGACTCGCCGAAGATCATCACGTTGCCCGGGTCGCCGCCGAAGCGGTCGATGTTGTCTTTCACCCAGCCCAGCCCGGCGACGATATCCAGCAGGCCCTGGTTGCCCGAGCCGGCGTAGTCCGGCCCGCCCAGCTCGTCGAGGTAGAGAAAGCCCAGCAGGCCCAGGCGGTGGTTGGTCTGCACCACCACCACGTCGAAGTTGCGGGCCAGGTTGGCCCCGTCCTGGTGGGCCGACGAGCCCGAGCCGACCACGAAGCCGCCACCGTGGTTGTAGAACATGACCGGGCGGCGGCCCTGGTCGGCGGCGGGCGTCCAGATATTAAGGAAGAGACAGTCCTCGGCCGGCTCCGGTTCGTTCATCCTGGGCGGCTGGATGGACGGCGCGCCGGGCTGCTCCGCCGCGCGCACGCCCGCCCACGGCGCCAGCTCCGCCGGTCGGCGGAAGCGCCGGTCGCCGGAGACCCGCCCCGCGTAGGGGACCCCTTTGAAGATGCTGACGCCTTCCGCGCGGACCCCACGGATCTTCCCGTGAGAGGTTTCGACTTCGACTGTGTTCATGGGGGATGGTCTCCTTTTCTAACTTTATATCGTTATTATACCCACGCGCCGAGAGACCAGGCCCCGCCCAGGCCAGGGGAAACCTCACCCTCTCGGTCTCCCTCTCCAGTTTCGAAAACCGCGAAACTGGAGAGCGAGATGCCTTGCATGGCTCAGGGGAGCTCGGCCAGGGCCGCAGATGCAGCCCTGGCAGCGTTCGCGTCCTTCTCTTCATCCTCGCGCAGGCGAGGATTCGCAGCCCTTGCCGCGGTTTCAACCGCCAGGCATCCCACCTCCATTTTCCCCACCCGAATCCCGGCCCGCGGACTGGCCCCACGGCGTATAATTAATCTATCCCAAAGGAGTCAGCCATGGCCGGTGCCCCTTTCAGCAAGCGCGAATGGGAGGTGATTGACCTTCTCCTCCAGGCGAAGAGCAACAAGCAGATCGCCCAGATGCTGCACATCAGCGAGTCGACCGTTGAGTATCACCTGCAGCACATCTACGCCAAGACCAACGTCGAGTCGCGCGCGGAGGCCATCGTCAAGCTGGGGAAAACCCCAATCCCCGCGCCAAAGGAGATTCAAGGGATTTCCACAGTTGCCGGGAGCGCCGGAACGGAGCATGATGGAGAAAATTCTGCTCAGGCGGCGCACATGAACCAGCCCAAACCCTCCTTTCAATTGTCGATCCCCTTCCTCATCAGCGCCGGCGCGGTGCTGGTGGCCATCCTGGCCCTGGCCGTGGCGGCCCGCTCGGGCGGGCGGGTGATGCCGGTCGAAGTCACCCGCGTGGTCCTGGTGGAGGTGACTCGCCCGGTCGAAGTCGTCCAGGCGGTCGAAGTGACCCGCCCGGTCGAAGTCACCCAGGCGGTCGAGGTGACCCGGGTGGTCGAGATGATCCGCGAGGTGGAGGTGACCCGCCTGGTCTCCAGCCCGGTGGTCATGGCGGGCCCGGCCATGGGCGTGGAGCGCGACTGGCCAGGCACGACCCGCCTGGCGGACGGGCGGGTGCTGGTGGCCGGCGGCAACCGCGCCGATGCCGATTTCCTGGCGTGGGTCGAAGTCTATGACCCCATCTCGCGCAGTATCACCCCGGTCGCGCCGATGAACACCCCCCGCTCGCCGGGCAGCGCCGCCGCGCTGGCCGACGGGCGCGTGCTGGTGACCGGCGGGTACAACGCCAGCAGCGGCTGGCTGGCCGACGCCGAGCTGTATGACCCGGCCCGCGATGCCTGGACGGTCACCCAGCCCCTGCACCCGCACGGCGTCCAGCACACCGCCACCCGCCTGGCGGACGGGCGCGTGCTGGTGATCGGCGGGGCCACCGGCAGCGGGCAGTGCAGCCAGCGGGCCGAGCTGTTCGACCCGGTCAGCCAGGCCTGGCGCGAGGTGGACCCCCTGCCCGAACCGCGCGCCTCGCACACCGCCACGCTGCTGCCAGACGGGCTCGTGCTGGTGGCGGGCGGCGACGACTGCCAGGCCGGCTCCATGACCGACGCGCTGCTCTTTGACCCCCAGGATGGGACCTGGAGCGAAACCGGCCCGATGGTCGAACCGGTCCGCCAGCACCAGGCCGCGCTGCTGCCGGGCGGGCGAGTGCTGGTGGCCGGCGGGCTGCTCAACCGCATGCTGCCCGGGCAGGTCGCCACCGCCATCGCGCAGGTCTATAACCCCGCCACCGGCGCCTGGTCGGCGGTCAGCCCGGCGGCCCGGGCGCGCTATAACTTCGCCCTGGTGGCGCTGACCGACGGGCGGGTGGTGATGGCCGGCGGCGCGGACGAATGGGACAACACGTGGGACGACAGCAACTTCGTGCGCGAGGTGGAGCTTTACACCCCCACCACCGCCGGCTGGCAGGTGATCGGCGAGCTGCCCGAGCCGCGCGCCGAGCTGGGCGCCGCCTGGCTGCCCGGCGACCGGGTCTGGCTGGTCGGCGGGCGCACTGCCACCCGCTACTGGTCCAGCACCTGGATCGTCGACGCGAATAATATGCCCTGAGGGGCAGGGACGACCCCTCGTTCCACCGGTCCCCGGTGGAACGCTCTGGCTGCGCTCCGCGTCGGGGGGTGGGCAGGGTTGCGGGCCGGCCGCAGAACGTCCTCACCCCGGCCCTCTCCAGTTTCGAAAGACCGCGAAACTGGAGAGGGAGATGCCTTGCCTGGCCCAGGGCATTCCGGCAACCCGGGGGTTTGCTCGCCGCGCCCGCTGCGGGCTTCCCCGTACTGAGGGAGGGTTTCAACCCAACCATCGCAGGGGCGGTGAGCGCCACCCAGCCGACCCCCTCCAATATCACCGCACTTGTGATATTGGAGGGGGCAGGGGGAGGTATCTTTGGCCCGCGGACACGGTCCGCCGTAGGGGCACAGCGATGCCGCCTCATGCAATGGTCCGCGGTTACACCGCTGCGCCGCCGGCCTGCCCGTGCATCACAGCCGGGATGCACCCTGCCATTCCGGGCAGCGGTCCGCCGCAATTTACAAAATTTTTAAGCCGTTCGGCCCCGGCTTCGCTATAATATTCTTAACCATCTTTATCCAAAGCTCACAAAATATCGCACAAAGGGGGAAACCGGCGCCACCCGGAGGGATAGCCGATGAATACACGCAACATCTGGTTCCATGGTCTGCTGCTGCTGGCGCTGGTGATCTTCCCTGGCGCCGCACCCGCCCGCGCCCAGGGGCAAACCTGCTTCTGGCGCCTGGTCGACGAAAAACCGCGCACCTTCACCGCCTCCACCGCGGAAGGCGCGACTTCCACCCTGGACGGGACCACCGCCAGCATCGCCTACCAGGGCCTGTCGACCACCCACACCTGGACCGCGCCGGGAGGCGTCCTGACTCCCGGGCAGGAGATCGGGCTGGAGGTCAGCGTGGCCTGGCAGTTCGACACATCCTCCAACGCGAACATGGTCGGCGGCTTGAAGACCTCTTTGAAATACAACTGGACCGAGTCCCTCGAAGCCGGCCAGAAGAAAATTATTTTCAACACCGAGAAAAGCGGTTATCTTTCGAACAGCATGACCTTCACGGTCCCGACCGGGGGAAAGGCCGGCGACCGGCTGGAATTCACCGCTTTCGCCGACGCGGCGGTGGCCGGCGCGCGGGTGGATTACATGTACCAGTATGTTTGCGAGGCCGACCCGACCGCAACCCCCGCCGCGACCGAGACGCCCGCGCCCACCCAGGCCGCGAGCGCCACACCACCCGCCTGCGAGGCGCTGACCGACGACCAGAAGCTGATGAAGATCCTCGATTATTACTACGAGCGCATCCCCAAGGGCATCACCACCTCGGGAGCCAGGAACAACGTCCTGGATCTGATGGGCTACCCCGGCTACCACGAGTTCGCCTGCGGAGGCTACCAGTCGAAGGTGCTCAACCTGTTCAACGCGCTGCGTTTCAGCGTAGACCCCTGCGAGCGGGCCCTGTTCGACAAGTGGGATTACGGCCCCATCCAGGCCTGGTACGGCGGGCACCAGGCCGTGGTCCTGTATCCCTGGGCCACCAACTGGATGGAGACCGGCCTGGTCCTCGACCCGTGGATCGAGCAGAAGCCGATGATCTACGAAGTGCGCGACTGGGCGATCCAGTTCAGCCCCACCGGGATCGTCCCGCTGGTGGGCACGCTGCCCGAGGAAGCCATCGACGGCTCGTTCATCGGCATCGGCCCCAGCGAGACCTACCGGGAGACCGGGGCCTACCCGATGTTCAACGGCGACTACGCGCCGCCCGGCGATCTGGAACTGACCAAAGAGGAGAACGACTATATCAAGACCCTGCCGCAGGAGAAACGCGAGCTGTTCAAGAAGATGACCAAGCTCCAGCAGAAGCAGTACCTGCACATGAAGCTGGGCGGGGCCGACACGATCCACCGGGCCATCGCCGACTGCCCGCTGAGCCTATCCGTGGTCGGCCCGGACGGCGCGCGCAGCGGGGTGGCCGGCGGGCAGGTCTACGCTGAGCTGCCGGACGTCTTTTTCGTCGCCGCGCCGCTGCAGGACGGCACGCTCTACAGCGAGGTCCTCTACCCGGCGAACGCCGGCTATACGCTCGAGCTGGAAGGGACCGGGACCGGGCCGGCCTATGTGATGGTCGGCGAGGGGCTCGCGCTGGAAGCCTTCCCGGCCAACGTCCAGCTGTATGAGCTGACCGTCGCGGCGGGGCAGGCCTACACCCTCCCGGCTGACCGGCTGGGCGCGCCGCTGGAGTCGCCCGGCGGCGCCATCCAGCCGGGCGTGATCATCGCCGGCACCGCCCCGGGCTGGGTCGAGCGCCTGCCCAGCCTGCGCAGCCCGGGCCAGCCGGCCGAACCGGCCCCCACCCCGCCGGGGGCCGGGCCGCCGGGGATCCAGCTGCCCGAAAACCGCACCCTGGTCGTGGCCGGCATCGCCGCGCTGCTGCTCTGCGCGGCCGGGCTGGGCCTGGCGGCCGTGGTGCTGCTGGTGATGTTCTGGAGGAAGAGGAAAAAGGGCGGCTGACAACGGATTTTGGGAGCGGATTTCACGGATTACGAAACAGCGCGAACCCCTCGTTCCACCGGTCCCCGGTGGAACGCTCTGGCTGCACTCCACGTCTAGGGGGCGGGAGGATTGGCGGGGTTAAGAAGGTGACCAGCGGGGTTCTTCTCTTAGCCCGCCGCGGGCTTCCACGAACTGAGGGAGGGTTTCAACCCGACCGGGACTGGCCAATCGGGCGCGCGGGGTTCCGGAGCAACCCGGGGGTTTGCTCGCCGCGCCCGCCGCGGGCTGAAGCCCTCGCTCAGGGCATGGAAACCCCTGCGGGGTTAAGACCCTCGTTCCACCGGTCCCCGGTGGAACGCTCTGGCTGCGCTCCGCGTCTGGGGCGGGCGACGGGCACGCGGATTCCCCGGATTGCGTATAATTAACCCAACCCGGCCGCGCTTCATCCTCGCGCAAGCGAGAATACCCCTGGCCATGGGATGGGCTCAACAGCCGGGCCCCGCGCTTCATCCTCGCGCAGGCGAGGATTGGCAGCCGTTGGCGCGGTTTCAACCGCCGCCCCAGTCCAGGCCCATCTATTATATTGGCTACACGCATAGGCTGCTTTTTTTCCACCAGACACCCACCCCACCGGAGACCCTCATGCCCCTTTCCCGCCCCAACATCCTCTTCATCCTCACCGACCAGCAGCGCTGGGATACCACCGGCGTGCACGGCAACCCGCTCGAGCTGACCCCCAACTTCGACCGGATGGCCCAGGAGGGCACCCATCTCTACCACGCCTTCACCCCCCAGCCGGTTTGCGGCCCGGCCCGCGCCTGCCTGCAGACCGGGCTGTATGCCACCCAGACTGGCTGCTTCCGTAACGCCATCGCGCTCGAGCCTGAGTCGTTCACCCTGGCGCGCGCCTTCGCCCCGGCCGGCTACCGCACCGGCTACATCGGCAAGTGGCACCTGGCCCGCGCCGAGGATACCGGCCCCATCCCGCCCGAGTACCAGGGCGGCTACGACGACTGGCTGGCGGCCAACGCGCTCGAGTTCACCTCCGACGCCTACCGCACCGTGATGTACGACGGGCAGGGCCGCGAGGTGCGCCTGCCCGGCTACCGCGTCGACGCGCTGACCGACGCGGCCATCCGCTACATCGACCAGCACAGCCAGCAGCCCTTCTTCCTGTTCGTCTCGTACCTCGAGCCGCACTTCCAGAACACCCGCGACGACTACCCCGCCCCCACCGGCTACGCCGAGCGCTACGCCGGGCGATGGACCCCGCCCGACCTGCAGGCGCTGGGCGGGACGGCTTACCAGCACCTGCCCGGCTACTACGGGATGGTCAGGCGCCTCGACGAGGCCCTCGGGCGGCTGCTGGACGCGCTGGCCTCGCTCAACCTGCTGGACGACACCATCGTCGTCTTCACCTCCGACCACGGCAACCACTTCAAGACCCGCAACAATGAATACAAGCGCTCCTGCCACGACAGCTCGATCCGCATCCCGATGGCGCTGCGCGGGCCCGGCTTCGACGGCGGCGGGCGAGTCCAGGCGCTGACCACCCTGCTCGACCTGCCCCCCACCCTGCTGGACGCCTGCGGGCTGCCCATCCCACCGGAGTACGTCGGGCATTCGATCCTGCCCTTGCTGCGCAAAGAGCCGGTCGACTGGCCCGACGACATCTACATCCAGATCAGCGAGGCGCAGGTCGGGCGGGCCATCCGCACCCGGCGCTGGAAGTACGCCGTGACCGCCCCGCAGGCCAACCCGCACGATGACCCCGGCGCGGACTGGTACCAGGAGGACGCGCTCTATGACCTGCTGGCCGCCCCCTACGAGCTGAACAACCTGGTTGGCTACACCTCGCACCAGGCGGTGACCGAGCAAATGCGGGCCCGCCTGCTGGCGCGCATGGCCGCCGCCGGCGAGGCCCTGCCCGAGATCCGCCCCGCCCCGGCTCGCCCGGGCGGGCAGAAGACCGTCCGGGTGGAGGATTTACCGTAAACAACAGGACCCTGCCTCCGGCAGGGTCCTGTTGTTTACCCACTGTTCTTGTTGCGCTCCGCGCCGGGCGCGGGTGGATGGGCAGGGTCCCCGGCCGCCGGGGGGCAGCGTGGGGGTTCCCCGCCTGGGTGCGTGATCGGGTCGCTGCGCACCCTACACCATCCCGGCGGTGGGCCAGGACCCTCGCATCCATGCCAGGCATCTCCCTCTCCAAAATCGGCTTTGGGATTTTGGAGAGGGAGACCGAGAGGGTGAGGTCGTTCTGCGCCCCAATCCGCGGAGGCACCCCGGTCCACCGGGCGCGCGGGTGGGCTGACAACGGATTTTGGGAGCGGATTTCACGGATTACGAAACAACGCTCCCCTCGTTCCACCCAGGCGAGCCTGTGAAAGAATTCGGATCAGGCAATCCGCATGGCCCAGGTGAACCGGCAGTGGCTGTTTGTGTTGGATTGGCCCCGGCCAGTTGAGTCGAGGCGGTCGGATAATCCGCTCAATCTGCTCCCAAAATCTGTTGACAGTTTTCCACTAGAAGGGATTCTTTCACGGCCTCGGCCCAGTGGAACGCGCTTGCCACGCTACGCGCCGGGGGTGGGTGGAACAGGTGAGGGCCGCCGGGGCGCAGCGCGAGGGTTCCCCGCCTGGGGGCGTGTTCGCGCCGCTGCGCATCCTACACCATCCCGGCGGTGGGCCGGAATCCCCCTAGCGGATATCCAACACGTTCTCGCCGCCGGCCCAGCGCACGACCAGGCGGACCGGGTGGTGGGTGCGCACCTCGATCAGCGGCTTCTCGGTCGCCGTCTCGCGCGCCGCGCAGCGCAGGTCGAGCACGCCCTGCGCGCCGAAGGGGTAGCTCTTCACCCCGTGCTCGTCCAGCAGGCGCACGTCCCACACCAGGGTCTGGTTGGGCGCGTCTGGCTGCAGCCCGAAGACCTCCTCGAGCATCACGGCGATGGCGGGCAGCCCGCTCCAGCCGACGAAATCGGGTTTGGCCGGGGAACCGGGGCGGGGCGACTCGGGGGCGTAGTTCTCCCAGACCGTGCCGGTGTCCTGGAAGACGCGCACCACGTGATCGAGGTGGTTGCGGGCGATCTCGTGCGCCAGCGCGTCCAGCCCGCGCGCGCGCAGCCCCTTGAGGACCATGTAGTTGGTCGGCGCCCACACCGCGCCCAGCCAGTAGCCGCCGGCCGGGTCGTAAGCCGGGTGGCTGGCGTCCAGCGACGGCACCCGGTGCGGGCGGTTGAACTCGGCCGGGTCCTCCAGGTGCGCGACGAAGCGCCCCAGCCGCTCGGGCGGGACGGCGTCCGCCAGCAGGGCCCAGTACGCGCCGATGTGGCGCACGCCGTTCAGCCGCCCGTCCGCGTAGCGGTCGTAGTAGAACGCGTCCGCCTCGTCCCACAGCGTCTCGTTGACCAGCCGCTTGAGCTGCTCGCCCCCGGCGCGCAGCCCGGCCACGTCCGGCCCGCGCCCCAACACATCCGCCATGCGCGCCAGCAGGTCGATCGAGAGGAGCGCCTGCAGGGTGGCGTCGACCCAGGCCATGCGCCCGTGGCTGAATTCCGGGTGATAGCCGGGCTCCATGCGGGGCATATTGTCCATCCCGCAGCCCCAGCCGCTCGACCAGTACGCGCCGTCCAGCCAGGTGCGGTAGGTGCGCATCCACTGGGTGTAGGCCAGCAGGACCGGGAAGACCCGCGCCAGCCGGGCGCGGTCGCCGGAGCGCAGGTAGTAGCTCCACTCGGCCCACGGCAGCACGTCCGGGCCGGTGCTGGAGGGGTCGTGGCGCTCGAAGCAGTCCTGGCCGTCGGCCTCGTCGATCTCGCGGCAGATGTAGCCGTCCGGGTGCTGCTTGCAGTACAGGTTGTCGAGCGTGCCCTGGAAGTGGAAGGCGCGGCTGCCGTACAGGCCGAACTGCATGGCGAAGGCCGAATCCCACATGAACAGGTGCCCGTTGAAGGCCGTGTCGAGGTAGGGCGAGACGAAGCCGTTGGCGGGGGTGGGCGCCAGCAGGTGCGAAAAGCCGATCTCCCACGAGCGCCAGTAGCAGTCGATGGCGGCCTGGTTGGCCGGCCAGAAGGGCTGGGGCAGGCGCGCGCGGGCCTGGGCGAAGGCCGGCGGCGGGGTCAGGTCGGGCGCGGCCGAGCGGAAGCGGTTCTCGGCGACCAGCGGGTTCTCGACATACAGGGCGAAGGGATTTTTCATCGGTTGAGTCCTGGGGAGGGGTTGACTCTAGTGTAGCAAAAATGGGCGAAAGAGGGAAGAAAAATGGGGCGCGGAGAAAGGCGGGAAACAATCCTCGGCGCAATGCTCCGCGCTGCGCCGTCCTGGGGACGCGCCCGCGCCCGGCCCAGCGCCGCTATTCGGCCCGGGCCTGGTCGCGCATGATGGTGCGCCAGGTGTCTTCCATCGTGAGGGGCACGACCGGGCGGGCGCTTTCTGGCTTGCGCGCCAGGCTCAGCGCCCCGCCGGGGCAGGTGCTCACGCACAGGCCGCAGCCGATGCAGCGCTCCGCTTTCAGCGCCACCCGCTCGCCATCCCTGGCCAGGGCCTCCATCTGGCAGCGCTCCAGGCAGGTCCAGCAGCCCTCGCACAGCTCAGGCTCCAGCACGGCGATGAACGCGCTGGAGACCACGTCCGCCGGGCGGGGATGGCGCTTCAAGCCGGCCAAAACCCCGCAGCAGCACCCGCAGCAGCAGCACAGGAACTCCCCACTGCGCGAATTGCTCGGTTGGAGCACCAGGTTGGCCGCGTCCGCCCTGGCGATGATGGCCATGACCCCGGCCCGATCGATCGCGCGCCCCAGCCCCTTGCGGACGTAGTAGTCGGCCCACTCATCGAAAACCAGGCAGCTCTCTTCGGGCGCCGCGCAGCCCGCCCCTTCCAGTTTGGCGACGCGCCGGCAGATGCAGGGAGCCACCGCGAAGCGCGTGTGCGAATCGACCAGCGCCCCCACCTGCTCGTAGGGCATCGCCTCCAGGCGGTTTTCGATGCTCTGGCGGACCGGGATGGTGCGCATCTGCGGGATCGAGGGCGGGCGCGGGCGCGCCTCCGTGGTGCTCAAATAGTCATCCAGCGCCCGCAGCAGTTCGGGCGTCAGGCTGTTCACCTGGAACTCATAAACCCCCACCCACAGCGGCACGGCCTGGTACAGCCAGGGGCCGCCCTCGCCGCGGTAGCAGAAAATCAGGCCCTTGCGAACCATCTCGTCCAGGCGCTCCAGGACCACCGCTTCCGGCAGGCCGGCCCGCGCCGCGATGACCCCGGCGCTCTCCCGCTCGATGCCCAGGTGAACGGCCAGCTCGGCTTCTTCGCGCGAAAACAGCATTTCCAGCAGGCGCAGGTCCGCCCCGGTCCGGCTGGGAGCGAACCCGCCCGGGAGGCGATCCAGATGCGCGGCCAGCTTCTGGTAAATTTGCTCGTTCATCCCCACCTCGATTCACGCCGATCGTGATGAAATGTCCTAAATATATTATAGCCATCTTCACGAGCCGTTCAATATGGTCTTTTGGTCTGTCACTGCGAGAGGAGGGGCGAGCGTTCTTCTCGCCCGGGGGGTAGATTGCTTCAGTCGCTGTGCCGTTCCTCAACCCAGGCGATGACCGGCCCCGCTCCTTCGCAATGACAGCTAATCCAGCTTTCTGTCATCGCGAGCCGTTCAATACGGTCTTATGGTGCGAGGCGCGGCCGGGAGACGCAACCCGGTCAGGGCCCGGAGACGTCAGGGCAGGGTTTATGCCGCACGGACGGGATCTCGAGGATGGATGCGGACGGGGTGAAGTAAGATCGGAAGAGCGTCGTGTAGGGAAAGAGTGTAGGATAGGGTGT
>CAZBDC010000179.1:0-10954 GCA_964490575.1 uncultured Anaerolineaceae bacterium
ATAATGAGCGGTGACTGGAGTTCAGACGTGTGCTCTTCCGATCTGGTGGTGGAGAGTCGACTGTTTGTTCTGTCAGGATTACCCCGGGCAGCAGGCCTAAGGCAGTGCGGATAAATCGGTTACCCTGGGTGACCAGGCGGACGGGGATGGGCTGCGCCGAGGGCCGGACGGCTACGGCCGTGTCATCGACCGGCAGCACATCTTGCCCGGACAGGCGGGCTTCGACCCGCAGCGTGCCGGCCGGTATGCCCTCAGCCACCACGCTGTGCTGCCCGCCCGGAGGGATCTCGCTCAGGTCGAAGGCATTGAACAGCAGGCCATCGGCGTACAGCGAAAGGCGGCGGGTGGCGGTTTGTTCACCATAATTGCTGACCTGGGCAAAGGCGGTCAGGCTTCCACCGGCTTCATCCCCGGCGGGGGCAGCTTCGAGGGTCAGCAGGCTGATGGCCTGGTTCTCGCCGCTCAACCCAAAGGGGATGTAGCGCAGGCTGCCGCGGATAGCCATCCGCTCGGGCAGCTCGACTCGTCCATCCGACAGGACAACAATCTCTGTCCCCGGCTGGCGGGCGGCGACGGCTGAAGCCAGCTCAAGTGCTACAGCCAGATCGCTGCCGCCAGACCCGGCGCGGACGCCGGCGATGGCCAGGTGAGCCTGGCGGCGGTCCAGGCTGGCGGAAAGCAGCACGCGCGCTTCGCGGCCGGCCTCGATGATGGTTACGCGGGCGGTGTCGGGCAGGTCGTCGACAAGCTGGCGGGCGCGTTCTTTGGCCGACTCGATCCGGCTGGGGGCAACGTCAGTTGCAGCCATACTGGCTGAGCTGTCAAGAATGAGGATGGCTGCTTCGCCGCTGGCACCTTCCGTCCAGGTGAAGGGGCGGGCCAAAGCCAGAATCAGGATCGCCAGGAAGAGCAGCTGCAGGAATAGGAGCAGGTTAGGGCGCAGCTTCTGCCAGGGGGCATTGGCTTCGAGATCGCGCACCATGCGCCGCCACAGGTAGCTGCTGGGCACTTCTCGTTCCACCCGGCGCAGTTTTAACAGGTACAGGGCGATGATGACCGGCAGCAGCAGCCCGAGAAGGAATGCGCCCGGCGCCAGGAAATTCATCGCAGCACCCCCTGCCGTTCGAGCCAGGCAAAAAGCAACTCTTCGAGCGGCATGGCAGTCGAGAGCGGCACATACAGGATCCCGCGCGCCAGGCAAAAGCTGCGCAGGCTGTCCTGCCAGGCAGACAGGCTTTGCTTGTAGCGTGAAAGAAAATCGTAATCGGCGGTGATCTCCACTTCCGTGGCATCCTCGGAGTCAATCAGCTTGAGGTCGCCGTCCATGGACGGGTCGAGCTCTTCGGGTGCCAGCAAGTGGATGACCGAAATTTCAAAGCCGCGGGTTGCCAGCGCGCGCAGCCCCTCGATCCAGCCATCGTGCTCCAGGTCTGACAATAAAATGAGCGAACCCGGCCGGGGGGCGCCGGCCAGGGCGCGGGTGCTGGCGTAGGAGCGCAGGACCCGGGCCGGGTCAATGGGGGCAGGGCGCGCGCCATCTCCGGAACGGGACAGGGATTGGAGAAATTCGAATAGGGCATGGGCCTGGCGTTTGCCGCGATGGGGAGCAAAGTATCCGCCGTCGGGCAGCCGGGTGTTCTCGCCGCCGACGGCTGAGACGGTTACCCGGTCCAGCCCGGCCAGGGCGATATAACCCAATGCGCCGGCCGCTCGGGCGGCAACCTGCAGCTTGTTGGGCTCGCCCCAGTGCATCGAGCGGCTGGTGTCGATCAACAGATGAAGAGTAAGGTCTTCTTCCTCGACGAACAGCTTGATAAAAAACCGCTCCAGGCGGGCGTATGCGTTCCAGTCGATGCGGCGGAAATCGTCGCCGGGCACGTAGGGGCGAAAGTCGGCAAACTCGACCGACTGGCCGCGTTTGGGGCTGCGCCGCTCGCCCTGGGTCTGTCCAACCGCGGCATGGCGCGCGACCAGGGCCACTCGCTCCAGACGGCGAAGGAACTCCTCGCTGAAAAAGCGCTCGCCAGAGGCCTGCACGGTGCGGTTGGTCTCGCTCATGCGATCTTTTCGGTAGCTATGGCCTGGAGAATCTGGCTGACGATTTCGTCCGGGGTCATGCCCTCGGCCTGGGCCTCGAAGTTGAGGATCAGGCGGTGGCGCAGGGCCGGGACGGCTGCCTGGCGGATATCGTCGAAGGCCACGCTGTAGCGTTCATCCAGTAAAGCGATAATCTTGCCGGCCAGGATCATGGCCTGCATGCCGCGCGGGCTGCCGCCGTAGCGGACAAACTGGCGCACGACCGCCGGGCTTTCAGGATCATCTGGGTGGGTGGCCTTGAGCACGCGGGCGGCAAAAGCGGTCACATGCTCGGCGATCGGCACCCCGCGCGCCAGGGCCTGCATGGCGCGGATTTGCGCGCCGTCGGCAGCCGGGCTGGCCTCTGCGAAAGTCGTGGCAGTGGTGCGGTTGGCGATTTCAACCAGGTCGTTGACCGAGGGGAATGGGACGTTGATCTTGAAAAAGAAGCGGTCGAGCTGGGCTTCGGGCAGCGGGTAGGTGCCTTCCATTTCGAGTGGGTTCTGGGTCGCCAGGACGAAGAACGGCTCAGGCAGGCGGCGGGTCGCCTTGGCAACCGTCACCGAGTGTTCCTGCATCGCTTCCAGCATGGCTGACTGGGTCTTGGGCGTGGCGCGGTTGATCTCGTCTGCCAGGACCAGGTTAGCGAAGACCGGGCCGGGCTCGAATTGGAACTGGCGGCGGCCCTGCTCGTCCTCGACGATCAGGTTGGTGCCGACAATATCGGCCGGCATCAGATCGGGGGTAAACTGGATGCGGGCGAAGGAGCAGTCGATGGCCTGGGCCAGGGTTCGGACCAGCATGGTCTTGCCCAGCCCTGGAACACCTTCCAGCAGGGCGTTGCCGCCTGCCAGCAGGGTGATCATGGTATCCCGGATCAGTTCGGACTGCCCGACGATGACCTGCCTGACCTGCTCTTCGATGGCGGCGGCAGTCTCTCGGAATGCTTCGGCAGAGATGGGTTGTATCTGTTCGCTCATTGGTTCCTCTCCGGTTATGGCTCGCTCTTTTTGCCTGGGGCAATTTCCAATGCCTGGCCGAAGACTACTTCCTCGGCTGCATTCAAACCCTCAACGTTTTTCCAGGCAAACTGACCGGCGCGCAGGGCCAGGTAGCTTTTGTTGATGACTTTGACGGCCTGCTGCTGGCCATCTTCCCAGGTCACGCGGACCTGGACGATATCGTCCTGGTAGACCAGGCCGTTGACGTAGCTAAAACCCGGGTCGGCCGGGTTCGAACCGCCATTGTTACCACCGCCGACGTCCATGGCCTGTCGGGGGTTCATCCCGGCCTGGTCGACTGGAGCGCTGCACCCCCCTCCACCTCCGCCGGCGGACCAAAGACCCAGCGGGCCGCGGCGGGTTTCATAGGTCATCAGGCAGCTCTCCTGGCGGCCGTCGATCAGGCGATCGAAGGAGACCATTATCATGGTGGTCTGGCGGGTCCATTCGATTTTCTGGCGGACCTGGAATGATTCGGGGATCACAGTCGCGTTCAAGCCCATCACGCGCGCGGCAAAATTCGTCGCGGCGCCTTCGGGAGAGAAGGCGGAATCGGGCGGGACGACACATCCAGAAAGTGCGAAGGCAATCAGGAGGAGGATGAGGGGGCGTAAAAAATGCCCCGGGCGGAAGAACTGAAATTGTGTATTCATCTACGGCTCTAATTGAGAAAAATAGGCGCGGATGTAATCTTTCAAACCCGACGGGATATAACTCTGGTCGATGGCCCGGTTGGCGGCGTCCAGGTAAGTCTGGTAAACGGCGTCATAAGGGACCAGGGAAGGGTTGTTGACGCCGCCGAATGGATCGGGCTGTTCGCTGGACTGGGTTTCACCCTGCCCGGTGTCCTGCCCGGGGACAAACAGATCTTCGCCGTCCACGTTTAGCTTCTCGGGTGGGATATAGACCTGGCTCTCCAGGCTACCTGTGCCAGCATCACGGCCCAGGCCCTGCGGGCTGCCAGGTTGTCCCGCACCCGTACCAGGTGGAAGCTGGCTGGCGTTGGTACCCCCACCGCCGCCGGGCTGGCCACCCTGCCCCTGGCTCTGTCCTTGCCCCTGACCTTGTCCTTGAGCTTGTCCTTGTCCCTCGCCTTGCCCCTGTCCCTCGCCTTGCTCGCCCTGGGCGCGTTGGCCGCTTTGCCCAGCCTGGCTGATACGCTGCCGGCTGGAATCGAGTTGAGAAAGAGAACGATTGAAGGCGCGCTGATCGCCCAGCTCACCCTCGGCCTGCTGAAGCGCCTGGGCGGCAGCCGCAGCCGACTGCTCTGCTGACTGCATATCGCCTGACTGGGCAGACTGTGCCATGGCAGCCAGGGCCTGGGCCAGGCTGCCATCACCGGCCTGTGCGGCCCGGGCAGCCATCTGAGCCAGTTTCTCGGCCAATGCCTGGCGCTCTTCGGCGCTCATCCCTTCCATCTGTTTGGCCAGTTCCTGGATTGCTTCAGCCGCGGCCTGCAGGTCGCCGATTTGCGGGTTTTCATTTCCGGCCAGGGCCTGCATCTGTGCCGCCATGGCTTCCAGGGCAGCCTGTCGCCGGGCACCCTGCGGGTCGAGTTTCTGGCGTAGCGCTTCATCCAGGCGGGAGAGGTCCGCCAGCGCCTGTTCGCGGTCGCCATCGTTGGCGCGGAGCTGCTCGGCCAGTTCGGCCAGGCGGCGCAGCAGTTCGTTCCGTTCTTCGGGGGTCATTTGTCCGGTGTTCTCGATTTCCTCGCGCAGTCCTTCGATTGCTTCAGCCTGGCGTCGGGTCTCTTCAGCCACGGCTCGGCGCTCCGCCAGGACAGCGTCCATCGGGTTTGGCAGGTAAACCAGCACGACGGCTGCCAGCAGCAGCCCGGCGCTGAACATCAAGGGGCGCCGGCGGGCGCGCAGGGGAAAGTCACGGGATGGTTCGATTCGCCTGGCCGCCTGCAGTGCATCATAGTGAGCTTTTTCGACCAGGCCAGGCTCGAAGCTGGCAAAAACAGGGCTTCCGGCAGCGTGGTCGAGCGCCAGGCTGGTAGAGAGGCGCTCTTTCAGGTGCAGTTCGGCGTCGACCCGGCGGGCGACATGCATCGGGGGAAGCGGGCGAAGGATGGTGTAGCCCAGCCAACCCGCCAGCCAGACGGCATAGGGCAGTGAAGCCCACAGCCACAACCGCGAGATTGGAACGATGCGTCCAACCAGCAGAACCAGCAGTGCCAGCAGGCCGGCCTGCCAGAGTGTATCCTGGGCCAGCAACAGGCCGTCGCGCAGGCGCAGCCGCCGGCGAGCGCGATTGAGATAGGGCAAGAGAGCGCTGGGGTTTCCTTCCATGTCAACTGATCCACTCCACGCCGGTAGTGCCGGTCACCTGCCAGGCGCCGTCGACAAGCATCAGAATGTAAGTTTTGCCGGTTGCGCCCGCGTGGGCGAAGTAAAGGCTGGCTGGGACCTGTACAGCCCCTTCCTCAGAGGGGGATCCGCCTTCGAATGGGTGAATATTGCCAAAGGTGATGATGGCACCCTGTCCATTATCGACTGCGCCGGTCCGGGGGTCGAGTGTGACGGTTTCGCGATTTTCGATCCAGATCACGCTGGCCGGCAGGTCCTCCAGACGGGCCGCCACGCCATCCAGGATGGCCTCTTCCAGCAGGAGCGGGTCATTCGTTGGTGTGTTGGGATCGCCCACGCGGTCATCAGTGACCGTAATCAGGTATAAGACGGACCAGTTGGGAGGGATGTCTCCAACGGTGTGGTCGACTGTATAAAGCTGGCGGGCGACGGCGGCGTAGATCTCGGCCCGTTCGTCGGCACTCAGCCTCATGGCAGCAGCTGTGGCCGGGGAGAGGGTCGCTTCTGCTTCCTGGCCTGCCAGGCGCGCCTCAACCTGCACGGGCCGCTCGACGGCTGCAACTGGGACGGGCACAGCAGCCCGGTTGATGGCCGGGTTAGACTGGCCAGTCAGAACCCATTCATAACGTTTGGCGGTGAGCAGGAAGGCTGCCACGACCAGCCCGATGAAACTCAGCAGAATGACCAGGGCAACGATCCATTCCTTGCGGTGGATGCGCCAGCGCCGGGTGGGTTGGACCAAACGGGTAGCCAGCATGTACAGGATCAGCGAGAGGACTGCGTAAACCGGCAGGCTGTAATGATAAAGCGGGCGCGGAATCTGGGTCTGGCTGATTCCGCCGACACCCAGGTTAAAGAACCCGCCCAAAATGTAAAAGATCTCGTTTCCTCCCCCGACCGAACCGGTGGATGGGGTAATGGCGGAGGAAAGGGCAGAAATAGGGCTGGGCGAAAGCAGCCAGCGCGGCGGCTCGCCCTGTCGCAAAGCCGCGACCAGAATGGTCAAGAACAGAGGGCCCAGCGTCAGCAGCAGGACGATGATGAAGCTGGCGATGGTGGCCCGCCCGGTGCGACCGAACAGGGCCGACATGAAGATGCCGAGGATCCCAAAGGTCACCGCCACAACCAGCAGGACCAGCAGGGCTTTGATCATCTCGCGTGGGGCCACGCCGCCAAAGATAAAGACGACGCTGGCCAGTGGAACAGCCGCGAATAGCAGCAGGAACACATAACTCAGGGCAGAAATCAACTTGCCCCACAGGATACTGGCCGGGGAGAGCGGGGTAGCCATCAGCATGTCATACGTTTCCCGCTCTTTTTCACTGCTGATCGCCCCAGAGGTGACGGCCGGCGTCACAACGCTGATCATAAATAGTTCGAGGAAGACCAGCGCAGCAAACATGTTTTGCCCTACCTGCGCGCTGAGCACATTGGTGTAGCGTGAATTTGCCAGGATGATCTGCAGGATGCCAAACATCACTCCGCCCATACCCAGCAGGATGATGGTCAGGGTGATAAATGCCCGCGGCCCGCGCATTCGCGAGCGGATTTCCTTAACGATAATCGGGTTAACCTTGAGCAGGTTTCTCAGTTGCTTCATTGGACTTCTCCCCTGGTCAGGCGCAAGAAGACCTCTTCCAGCCCGGTGTGCATCTCGGTGAAGGAGGCAATGCGGACTCGCTCGCGCACCAGGGTTTCGAGCAGGCTGGCGACGGCTTCCTCATCACCGGTAAAGCTGATTTCTACCTCCCGCGGGCCAGCCTGATCTTCCGGCGCGGCGCCGGCGCCGGCGCTGCCGTTTCCATTGCTGTTGGTGGGATGGTAGATCTCATCCACCCCTGGTTGGGCGCGCAGCAGCGCCTCGGCCTGGTCCAGACCAGACAGGATGCGAATACGCAGGCGGCGCCCTTCTTGCAAACGGGCGCGGATCATCTCCAGACGCCCAGAAATGACCAGTTCGCCGCGCTCGATGATCCCGATTGAGTCGCACAGTTCGGCCAGTTCGGCCAGGATGTGCGAACTGAGCACGACTGTCTTTCCCATGGCACCCAGCTCACGAAGCAGTTCGCGCATTTCCACCCGCGCGCGGGGATCCAGCCCTGAGGCTGGCTCATCGAGCAGGAGGACCTTTGGATCGTGGACCATGGCGTGGGCCAGGCACAGGCGCTGGCGCATCCCGCGCGAGAGAGTATTTACGTAGGCATTTTTCTTGTCGGTCAGGTCGACCAACTCAAGCAGTTCGTCGATTACCTGGCGGCGCCGGTTGGCCGGCAGGTCGTAGCAGCGAGCAAAGAAGTCGAGATATTCCCATACCAGCAGATCGTCGTAGACTCCGAAGAAATCTGGCATGTAACCAACCTGGCGGCGCAGGTCGGCCAGGTCCTGGGTAATTGGCCGCCCATTCATGCTGATCTCGCCCGAAGAGGGTTCGAGCAGCCCGGCCAACATGCGCAGGGTGGTCGTTTTGCCGGCTCCATTGGGTCCGATCAGGCCGAACAGCGAGCCGCTTGGGATGGCCAGATCGAGAGAATTGACGGCCGTCAGCTTGCCATAACGGCGGGTCAGGGCATGGGTTTCAATGGCATAAGGAATGATGGGATTAGGGGTGGTCATGCGGTTATCCTCCCTGCCCTGCCAGGCGTTCGGCTTCGAGCCCGAGGTCGATATAGATGCAGCCAAATGTATCCTGCTCGCTTTTAATTCGCAGCCGCACCAGGCCCTGTTCACTGACGTACGGCGCGGCATTGCGGATAACGTTTGTGCCCTGGATTGGCTCCTGGATGACAGTCCAGGTCTCCGTAGACCAGTTATACAGTTCAATCGCAGGCATTCCCCACTGGTTGCCGCTGTCGCGCCAGATGGCCACCTTTAAGGTGTTAACCTGAACGGAGCCTTGCAAGTTCTCGGGCACTTTGAACTCGAACTCGGCCTCGCCACGGCCCATGTGGACCGAATTGGTTCCCCCACACGTGCCGCCTTCCTGCGGCATTTTTGTGATGCCGCCCGGCATAAGGCCGGCTGGCAGGGAAAGCAGGCCGCTTTCCGGAAGGTCATAGTCCAGGCTCATGTATACGAGGGCAGTGGTCTGCTGTGACAGGGTCGAACCGGTCACGCTTACATCAGGTGGAGCCTGGTTGAGCCAGGCCAGGACGACCACCCCGCCCAGCGAATTCAGGCTGGAAGGGGCGAATTTGCTGGATATCGCGCTGGTCCAGGGTGCGTTTTCGAACACGCTGCTGACGATGTTGCTTTTCAATTCGGCTTCACGGGTCATTACGCCGGTGGCGTTTTCCTGGTAAATACGGTAGCTGAGCGGAGGACCGAACTGGTCGTTTTGCAGGCTGGAGAGCCCCAGGTCGACAGTCCTGGTCTCACCGGGAGCCATATCGCCCAGGCGGGTAAAGCGGTTCTGCATGGTCACAACCACATCGGTGAGCGGGTAGATGGTATCGTTGCGGATGGTTCCCTTCAGCACCTCGTTTTCAAGACGCAGGTCGCCGTCCAGGCCGCCAAAGTCTTGCCAGGTCCCTTCGGACATGAAACTTTGCATGGCCCACTGGTTGACGGTCAGGCCTTTGACGCGCGCCGGCTGGCCCTGTTCAAAGATCATCTGCCCGCCGGTCGTGACGCCGGTTCCCCACCCGCCTGTGTCATAGCTGCTCATCGGGCTGACCAACCCCTGTCCATCGACAATCACCTCGTATGACTGCTGGCGGGGAGAGAACAGGCCCATATAGGAGGTCACCGCGGCGCCGGCCCGGCCAGCGCTTGAATCTGGTTGAGCCTGGATCAGGGCGATCTTGTTGAGGACCAGGTCGTTACCGCGCATGGTGTACCCAATGGCAAATGAGCCGGCGGCAAACAGGGCTGTAAGCACCGGGATGGTTACCCAGGCCAGGTGCATCCGCTGCCGCCAGCGCAGGAAGAAGTAGTTGAGCGGCCCAATGACCAGGATATAAATTCCCAACAAGATGCTGATGCCTTTGATGGATGGCAGGTCAAGCGAAGGAATATTGGAAAGGGCATAGAAGAGGGAATTGGCCCGGTACTGGCGCGGGGAGAGATCGAAGGGCATGTTTTCCGGGTAGCGCCCTGCCGGGCCAATCAACGCTTCCCAAAAAGACTGCGTGCCGGGCCAGCCATTGAAGGGCACTCCGGCCAGGTCGAGCGCGCTGAAGTGGACCTGACCAGCGCCGAAAGAATGCGTTACGAGCAGCGGCAGGGCGGCGGGCGAACTGCCGGCGGCGGGCGAACTGCCGGGGGGATTGCCAACCAGAACCTGGCCTCCGGTGAGCTCGAACTGGGCGGCAAGGAATCGGCCGCCTGGGAGGTCGGCGCCGGAAAGGAACGGCGTTCCCGCGAACCCGGCCAGCGGGCGGAGATCATCCAGGCTGACTTCGCGTGTGCCGGTAATGCGCGCGGGCAGGAGCGCCTGGGGCAGCCCTGCTATGGTGCGCTGCGCGCCGGCCCCACCTCCGATCACCAGCTGGCCGCCCTGCTGGACCCAGCCGGCCAGGGCAGCGGCCTGTTCGGGGGTCATCTGGGCTGTATCAAAATCGTTAAAAACCAACAGATCGAATGAGCGCAGGGCTTCAGCCTTCTCGGGAAGATCAGCCAGGGTCAGGTCGGAAATTACCTTGGGCCGTTCCTGTCCGGGGAACTTTAAGCCATTGATCAGCGCCAGCGCACCGCGTTCGGGCGCAAAAAGCCCGGCCATATAGCTAATGTTGGGCTGCGGGCGAACGGTGACGCTCGTGGCGAGCAGAGTCGCCCCCTGGCTGTCTACCAGGCGAACGTCCAGTGAACGGGAAAAATTATTGGGCAGGACGTAAACTGTAACTCGCTTGCGAGAGCCGGAAGGCAGCGATACTGGGGCGGTGAAAATAGTGATGCCTTGCGAACTGCTGACCTGGACGCGCACTTCGGCATCCAGATCGCTGCCCAGGTTGGCCAGCTCGACCTGGACCGGCAGCCATTCACCATATTTAAAATTGCCATTGAAAGCGGATGTTACGTTCATCGTCAGCCCAGGGCTTTGCGCAGAGGCAGGGGCAGCGAAACCGGCTGCCCAGCCGAGGGCCAGAATGAGTAAGATCGCAAGCATAGCCGTATGTTTCAACGATATTCCTCCAGTTGCGGGCAGCATTTCCATTAAATCCAACCGCCGCCGCCCGGCGTTGTCTTTGAATATGACGTAGCTTTGCACTGAAAAGTTCCCGCTAATTTATTTCCCTGGCGAAATACTGCTCAGAGGTAGCAATATAGCTGTAGGCGTCGAAGACCGGCTGGAGGTCTTCCTCGGCCTGCTGGATGTATTGTTTGAGATTATCCCACAAGCGGGCCATCTCGCCCGAATCCATTTTTGCCCGGGCTGCCAGGAGCGGCAGGTATTGGAGCATCATTTCGGCATGGATTTTCAGGTAATGCCAGGAGCGGGCCTGGCAGGGATCAGGCAGGGCCAGGTTGTGCTCGATCACCGGCAGGAACTGGCGAATGGTTTCTCGCCCCTGGTGGAGTCAGATCGGAAGAGCACACGTCTGAACTCCAGTCACGAGATTCCATCTC
>CAZBDC010000180.1:0-2850 GCA_964490575.1 uncultured Anaerolineaceae bacterium
GGAATGGGTTGTTGAGAACGGTGGTTGGGATGGTACCTGCGATACCTGGCAGAACTTCTACGGCATGACCTCCGCGGAAGATCCGTTCACGGCGATTGCGAATGGCACCGGCGCCTTCAAGCTCGATCACTGGACCCCCGGACAGGAAATTGTCCTGGCCAAGAACGAGAATTATTGGGGCGAACCCGCCAAGCTCGACCGCGTCGTGATCCAGATCATCCCCGAGTTCGGTACTCGCTTTGCAATGCTCCAGGCTGGCGATGCTGACACGATTGACGTGTCGGTAGAAAACCGCCCGCAGGTGGATCAGCTGGTCGGTGAGATGCGCGTCTACGATCCCGAGGCCAATACCTACAAGGAATCGGTCCCGGTTTGCGCGATTGATACCACCAAGCTGGGGATTGATCGGTTCACCGCCTGTGATACCGGCAACAACCAGCCGCTGCGCCTGTACTTTGGCCGCCCTGGCCTCTCGCAGGACGTGATCCTCTTCAACTTCTTGATCGAGTAGTGTCTGTGTGAGTATTTGCATGCGGGAACCTTTGGAAGAGGTTCCCGCATGCAGCCAAAGTGTTTCTATGTTTGGAATGGGTGGAAAATGTAAGTTTTTCATCCATTCCAAACAAAAAATAGTGCTTGAGGTTGTCCATGGTAACTTATGTTATTCGACGCTTATTATTGGTCCCTATATTATTGTTTGGCGTCACGTTGATTATTTTTGGTATGTTACAGTTCCTGGGGCCCGTTGAGCGGTCTGCTTTGTATGTCAGAGATTTTCCGAAAAATGATAAGCAGATCCAGGGGATTATCCGCAAGTATGGATTAGACCGCCCGATTTATGAGCAATATTGGCGCTGGTTGGTCGGCGTCAAGGACCCGGCGACAGGTGCCCGCGAGGGCGGCGTCCTTTATGGAGATTTTGGATACTCCCGCACGGCCTCACAGCCGGTGATTGACATTATTAAGAATCGCTTTCCAAATACCCTGGACCTGGCATTGTGGGCAGTATTTCCTATGCTGGCAGTGGGTATCTGGTTAGGCGTTCAGGCGGCTGTTCACCAGAATGGTTGGATCGATCAGGCGGCCCGGATTTTTAGTATTATTGGGACATCCTTCCCCACCTTTGTTTTTGGATTGTTGGTTTTGATTCTTTTTTACGCGAATTTGCAGTGGTTTCCACCCGGCAAGATGTCAGATTGGGTGAGCCAGCTCATTTTCTCTGGACAATTCACGCAGTACACCAAATTGCTCACGATCGATGCGTTGTTAAATGGCAGATTAGATGTGTTCCTGGATGCGATTCGGCATATGTTCCTGCCGATCCTGACTTTGTCTTACATCAACTGGGCTACCTTTGTCCGGGTTACCCGCTCGTCAATGCTTGAAACGCTGCGGATGGATTATGTCACCACGGCGCGCGCGAAAGGCTTACATGAACGAGATGTCATTAATAAACATGCCCGTCCGAATGCAATGATTTCGATCACCACCCTGGCCGGATTCAGTGTTGTAGGCCTGTTGGGAGGCGTTGTGATCACCGAGACGGTGTTCAATTATCCTGGGATTGGGCAGGCAGCTGCAAACGCAGCCTCAAACCTGGATGTCGTGACGGTTCTGGGGTTCGCGGTGTTCAATGGTTTGATCTTGATTGTGGCAAACCTGATTGTCGATGTCTTGTACGGCTTCATCGACCCCCGCGTTCGCCTGTCCTGAGGAGGAATAAAATGACAGCAGCATCTACCCCAACTGGCGATAATACGCTACTTCGAGAGGCACTGCCCGAACGAAAGATTGGCCGGGTTGAGCGGTTTCTTGGCCCAGAGAACTACCGGATCATCACCGGCCTGTTGAAGACGCCTGCCTCGATCATTGGGTTTATCCTGATTGGATTCTTTATCCTGGTTGCAATCTTTGCCCCGGTGATTGCCCCGCCGGTCGGGAATGATCCTTATAAAATGCCCCGGGATGGATTCAGCGGCGAACCCAAACCGATGGGGAGCGAATGGAAACGCAATAAACCGGAAGTTCCCTTCTGGTATAAAGCTGTGACCGGGAAAGATGATTGGGTCCATATTTTGGGAACTGCTCAAGGGCAGTATGATATTTTCTATGGGATGGTTTGGGGGACCCGGACAGCATTCCGAACAGGCTTTATCGTTGTGGTTTCCACGTTTTTGATCGGCATCATCGTTGGTTCGATATCAGCCTACTATGGTGGGATTGTCGACAATATCATCATGCGGGTCGTCGATATCTTTATGACCCTGCCGTTTATTCTCATGGCGCTGATTATGGCTGCGGTGCTAACGCCGGTAATTGGGAAAAGCCTGATTCCTTCGATCATCGCATTGATTTCATTCGGCTGGATGGGATACGCTCGTATCATCCGGGGGGATATTCTCTCGGTTAAGGAGCGTGATTTTGTCCTGGCAGCCCGGGTCGTGGGCGTCCGTCCAAGCCGGATCCTCTTCCGGCATGTTTTACCGAATGCAATTTTTCCGACGCTGGTGCTGGCTTCCCTGGCAATTGGCGATGTGGTGCTAAGCTTTGCGGCGCTTTCTTTCCTGGGCATCGGAACACAGGTTGGTTATGCCGATTGGGGTCAGATTCTGAGCTTCTCGCGTAACTGGATCACGAGCCTGCAGAATTACTGGTACATCGTTGTCTGGCCTGGTCTGATCCTGGTTTTGTTTGTGATGGGTTGGAACCTTGTTGGCGACGCGATGCGAGATGTGCTTGATCCACGCATGCGGGGTAAATCTTAGATTGATTCAAAACAAAATCAAAGACCAGGGCTGGTTTGGCCCTGGTCTTTGATTTTGTGTGATTAATCCGGATTGATCAAATAAT
>CAZBDC010000180.1:2860-10935 GCA_964490575.1 uncultured Anaerolineaceae bacterium
CAAATAATCAACCATAGCGTTTAACAGGGCGGAACCGGCAATGTTGCGCCGATAGCCATACGGTTGAGCTCCATCTCCGCCTGCCAGGTTTAGCGAACAGCCCAACAACAGGCCATTCCCCAGGCTTGCTTCGAAGAGATATTCGCTCAAGTGGAATTCGCGCGCGTCCAGGCGGCGTAGTAAGGGGGAAATCTCGGCCTGGCGCGGCAACACCTGGGCGAGGCGAGATGATTCGAAGGCCAGGTCACTGGCCATACCAAAGAATTGCATGCCGGTGAAACCGGGGTGAGGGAAGCGCTCCCAAAGTGGATGAGGCAGGAAGAACTTAATCGACTCTCGCCAGAAGGGACAGCGCCTGACTGGCAATGGGCCATCTCCAGTCTGGCACAGTAGAACGCGCGCCCCGGCTTTGACGTGTCGGGCAAGTGCGTTGTTCCAGACGGTGGTCAGGAGATACTGGTGAGATAATGACCGGTCATTGGAGTTGACCTGCGGTAGCTGGCCCGCCCAGTCTCCTAAGCCGTGGAAATAACCGCTTGGATCATAAAGGGCCGGCCCAGAAGGTGGGAATTTCGGCGGCGGATATACCCAGATGGGCCAGTGGTTCGTCACGGCCCGTTTCCCATCCTGGTTTAACATGATGGATAAATGCAGTTTCATTGGGCGAGGAGATACTGGCATGGTGCAGGTGATAGTCCCTAGACGAACCGGCTGACCGGCCGGAATTTGCCTATCCAAAATTTGCTCACCTTGGGCCTGGACAACGCCTTCTGGAGTGGTTAGCCGCCAGTTGAATTGGCTGCCGGCCGGGTAGGAGTGCTGTGCGGCGTGCAGGATCACGTGCCAGCGGGCCTGGCTGCCTGCCCAGAAGTTATACGGATCGAGACGATCTGGACGGTCTCCGCCGTTTTGCCATGTACGGCGCCGGTCGAGATCCAGGGCCAGCAAATCCTCATCATTAACTTCTCTAAATTCAGCCGAAGGCCATTTTGGGCGCCCGAGGTCATCCCAAATGCCCGAAGTTGAGATGGGCGTATCGCGAAGCCCGGTGATGATGTAGCCGCCTATCGCTTTCCTGCGGCGCAGGGTCTCAAGAGTAAATTTTCGAATCAGAGCTGCCTGGGCATGGGAGATCCGTATTAGATCAGCTTTCTTATCTTGAAGTCCCGCTTTGACCAGGAGCTGGTCTTCGGCTGTCAAGGCTACAGCTTCAGGGCGCCAGGAGGTAACTGGATTGTCACCAGTCATCCACCAGGGTGGTTCACCGCCGTTATTTTTAATGATTTCATCGAGATCGCGGAATGTGTCCGAGTCGCAAAACTCGCCAAATATCCATGGACGCGGAGGTTGCCAATCACGCCGCCAATGATCGAGGAGTGGCTCAAAATAATGAATGTCATAATACGGGTGGTAGTCGGTGAAATCGGCAAAGTCAACGTCCAGACCACCATATGATTCGCCCGAACCACTGTTGTCGCATACTAGACTGTCATGCGCGCGTTTGCGAACCACGTTGTTGAGTTGGCTCATGAAGGATAAATCCACAGAACGATTCATCTCGCAGCCCAGGCTGTAAATCGCTACCGATGGATGCTGGCTGACGAAATCCGCGATATGCGTATATTCGATTGGCGCCTGAGTGCGCAGCGCCGGGGTAACCTTGGGAAGCCACATCGGAAATTCTTGCCACAACAGAATTCCTTCTTCATCGGCTGCTTGAAAATAAGCCGGGTTTGGGATAAACAGGCACAGCTTGATGCAGTTAAAGCCCATCGCGCGCACCTTGCGCATTTCATGGCGTGCTTGCTCAAGTGTATAGTATGGCGCAATTCGGTCAGGCTCCCAGCCCCAGGCCAGGATGCCGCGCACCATTAATGGCTTTTCGTTCAGGAGAAGTTGCTCTCCCCGGGCAGCAAGGCGCCGAAACCCGATCATTCTAGAAACCTGGGCCAGAAGAAGGCCACTTTGATCATACACACTTACCTGTACGGTATATAGGGAAGGGTGATCAGGGCTCCAAAATTTCACGCGAGATAGTGGCAGGCTGGCAGAAAGAGGCAATCCCTCCTGACAGGGGGTATGGAAACTGGCAACGGTACGGTTCTGATAATAAACTTGAACATCCCATTCGGCACCCTTTAACGTATGGTGGAAGGCCTGGGCCCCACCCTGAATTATAATAACGCGACGGTCGTAGTCGCCGGTAATCTGAAGGTTATGGATGGCTGTCTTCATCGCCCGCAGTAATACGGGCTGCCAGATGCCGCCAAAAGTGGTTGCCAGGTCTGGTAAAAACCCAGCCAGGCTGGCTCGTATTGGATAGCGGGCACCCGGATTGATACCAGGTTTAATGACTTCCACTTCGATCTCGTTAATCTCTCCCGGCCGGGATTCGGCGGTGATGTCGAGCGAAAAGGGTGTCCACATCCCCTGATGCGCGCCAACCTGCCTTCCGTTGATTGAAATGCTGCTGGCATAACTGACCGCCCCAAACTCGAGTTGTAAGGAATACCCGGACCAGCTACCTGGCAGTTGAAATGTCCGGCGATAACGGACCGGGCCCTCCAGCGTCTTGGGGTACCCCTGGGCTTCCCAGCAGCCTGGAACTTCAATTTCCTGATCCGAATCAGAATCCCCGGTTGAAAACTTCCAACGGCCGTCGAGGGAGAGCATTTGAGCCAGATTGTTTAGAAGCATCGATGGGTTCCTTGTTGAGCATCATGTTAAAATAAGATTGTTCGGGCCGAACCGATTTTCGCGAACGCCGCCACCAACGTCAAACTGTTCGCTGGTCCAATCCAGGGTCGACTGTTATGGTACATTCCGTCATGATAATGATAATACTACAGGAGATCGATTATGCTTCAAGCTGTGATGACCCAACCGGGAAAAATCGAATTTACTGAGATTGACCGCCCACAGGCAAAACCAGGTGAGGTTGTTATCCAGGTCAAGCGAATTGGTGTATGCGGTTCGGATATACACGTATATCATGGCCTGCACCCTTACACCAGTTATCCGGTCGTGCAGGGGCATGAAGTATCGGGCGTGATTGCTGATGTTGGCGAAGGTGTGAGTGGTTTTGAACCAGGTGATCTAGTGGTGTTTATGCCTCAAGTCACCTGCGGGGAGTGTTATCCCTGCCGGCACGGAATGTACCATATTTGTGACAACTTGAAGGTGATGGGGTTTCAGACCAGCGGTGCAGCGCAAGAATACTTCCCAGTGAAAGCCGAGATGGTTTTGAAACTACCCCCAGGCGTTTCAATGGATGAGGCAGCTATGGTAGAGCCGGTATCGGTGGCTGTCCATGCGCTTTCGCGGGTGGCAAGCGTAGCAGGGCAGAAAGTTATCGTGTTGGGGGCCGGAACAATCGGCAATCTGGTGGCGCAGGTGGCTCGTGCTTCAGGTGCTGCTCAGGTGATGATCACTGATGTAAGCGAATACAAGCTGGAGAAGGCGCGCCAGTGTGGGATCGAATTGACGCTCAATGCCGAAAAGATGGATTTATCCCAGATCATTTTGGAGAATTTTGGTCCTGATAAAGCCGATTTGATCCTGGAATGTGTAGGGGTGCAAAGCACGATCACCCAGGCTGTGGTAAACGCGCGCAAAGGCAGCACGATCGTTGTGGTGGGTGTGTTTGGACAGAAACCTGAGGTTGACCTGGGTCTGGTTCAGGACCGAGAACTTAGCCTGGTGGGTACCTTGATGTATCAAGAGAAGGATTATCGGCGGGCAATTGAGCTGGTGGCTGGGAACAGGCTGTGTCTTGGTCCAATGATCACGCACCGGTTCCCTTTTCGGGAATATCTGAATGCATACAAAACAATCGAACAGTTAGGTGGGAAGAGTATGAAGGTGATGGTTGAGCTTGATTGATGAATATGATAAATTGCGAATATGAAATAGCCAAAATTGCAGCACCCCTTGCTGACTATACTGAAAGGTCTGTTTTTAAGGAGAATCAATTGTGAAAAACCGATCCTTGTTGATGATTCCTGGGCCGATTGAATTTGAGCCGGCGGTACTGGCCGCGCTGGGTGCCCCGACGACGAGTCATCTGGCCCCAAATTTCATCGAGGCATTTGGGCAGGCGTTGGAACAGATGTGCCAGGTTTTCTTATGTTCAACAGGCCAGCCCTTCATCATGGCTGGTTCTGGTACCCTTGGTATGGATTCGGCTGCCGCGAACCTGGTAGAGGCCGGGGACGAAGTCCTGGTGGTTAATACAGGATACTTTGGCGACCGAATGGGGGATATTCTTGAGCGTTATGGGGCAAGAGTCACGCATCTTCGGGCAGAACCGGGCGATCACCCTGACCTGAATCTAATTGAGAAGACTTTGTCTGAAGGCGGCTATAAAGTAATGTTCGTGACTCATGTCGATACCTCGACCGGGGTCCTGGCACCGGTGAAGGATCTCTCGGCAATGGCCTATCGGGCTGGCGCTTTAGTGGTAGTGGATGGAGTATGCTCGGTGGCGGGCGAGGAACTCCGCATGGACGATTGGGGGGTGGATCTGGTATTTACAGCGTCTCAGAAGGCGATTGGAGTGCCACCAGGCCTGGCTCTGTTGGTGGCGGGTGAAAGGGCAATGGCGGCATTTCGGGCTCGCCAGACTCCGGTGGCAAGCTACTATGCAGACTGGAACAACTGGCTGCCGGTTATGCAGGCTTATGAAGCTCGCAAAACCGCTTACTTTGGCACACCCGCTGTCAACTTGATCTTTGCCTTAAATGTTAGCCTGAGTCAAATTCTTCGGGAAGGAATGGATGCACGCTTTGCGCGGCATGCAACTCTGGGCAACGCCTGCAAGGGTGCAATCTCAGCATTGGGGATGGGCCAGGTGCCGGTCAGGAGTGAAGTGGCGGCACACACAATGACGGCTCCGCGATTTCCGAAAGGGGTGAATGGACCTGACTTCCTGGCTAAAGTTGGCCGGTTGGGTGTTACGCTTGCCGGCGGTTTGCACCCGCAAATCAAGAGCGAATATTTTCGCATTGGCCATATGGGTTCAGTGAAGGCGAGTGATATTTTAGGCACAATCGGGGCTATCGAGCAAGCGATGGTCGAGAGTGGCTGTGATTATCGGAAAGGTGCCGGGGTTGCTGCGACGATGCAGAGCCTGGCTGGTTAATGAGTGAGGTCATATGATCGGTCAAACCTGGAAATCGGAGATCCGCGAATTTCGCGATGAAACAACCGGCCGGCTGGTGCGCCAGTTGACGACCACCGGCAATAACGTCCATTTATACTTTACCGAGAATTCTTTCGACTCGGAAAAGAATGAGATTATATTTACATCGGATAGGGCCTCTAGGGAAGATAAAGCACCCCACGAGCATCCTTACTACAATTTGTTCCAATTAAATCTGGATAACGGCCTGATCACCCAAATCACGGATGAGGATAATGGCCCGGTGGGTAGCGTAACCAAAACGCCTGATAGCCGCATCATCGTGTACCGGGCCGGCTCTCAGATGAAGAAATTGGATCGGGAAAATGGTCAGATTACGACTATCTTTGAAGAGACCAGTGGGTATAACCTGGGGGCGCCCTCCATTGCCCCTAACCGGCGCTACTGCGCCTTTGCCCGCAATGAGGACGTGCAGGTAAAGGATGGTCCAAACTACACAGGGTTCAAAGATCGCTTCTACATGGTGAAAGATGGCCGAATTACCCTGGCTTACCTGGATGGTTCGGGCTGGTTTGATGTTATGAAAGATACCCACCAGGTTGGCCACTTCCAGTTTTGTCCGGTTGACAGCACGATCGGCTCATACTGTCATGAAGGTCCTTGGAACCTGGTCACACAGCGGATTTGGTTGTTGGATTTCGTGGCGAGGGAGGTGAGACCATGTTTTCGCCAGGAAGAGCAGGACTCGATTGGACACGAGTTCTGGACCGCTGATGGATATCTATTCTTTGATAACCGTGGACCTGGCCATGATGGGACGATTACCTCCGACCGCACCCAGGCAGTCGCGACTGATGTGGCGGTGAAGGAACAAGGGGATTTTATTCCTTTTGTGGGGTTGGCAGATCGATTTGGCAAGGTCCAACGCCGGATTGATATGCCATATTACTGCAATCATTACCATGCTAACCCGGACCATACACTGCTGGTTGGTGATGATGTAGATAACCTTGTGTTGATTGATATTTCGGGTGACCAGGCCAGGCACGAAGTACTGTGCAACCATAGAACTTCCTGGCATACCCAATCAAGCCATTGCCATCCGACCTGGAGCTGGGATGGTAAGCGAATTTTGTATGCATCTGATGCGGATGGAAAGGTGAATCTATACCTGGTTGAACTCTGAAATGTAGGCTCTCCAAAGAGGGCATTTAGACAGCCTCTGAATTTCGAATTATAAGTAACTGTTCAGCCTGGGTGATAGGCTGAGCAGTTTTACTTATTTTTGAAATATTATTGGATGGGTTTTACCTGCCAGATTTCATCACAGTACTGGCGCACGGCGCGATCTGATGAGAAATAGCCGCAACGGGCGGTGTTGAGGATGGACATGCGCGCCCAGGTTTGCGGGTTGCGGTAGACCCGGTCCACCTGGTCCTGGCAGGCGATATAGCCTGGAAAGTCGAGGAGATGCATGAATTCATCCTGATAGAGAAGCTGATCGACGATCGGCCGGAAAATCTCTGGATTGCCTCCCGAGAACAATCCTGTGGCGATAGCGTCAATTGCATTTTTTAATTCACTGTGCCGGTTGTACCATACCATTGGCGAGTAACCGCTGGCTTTCAGGGCGATTACCTCCTGAGCAGTCAGTCCAAACAGGAAGAAATTTTCTGCCCCAACCCGTTCACGGATCTCAATATTGGCGCCATCGAGGGTTCCGATCGTTACCGTGCCATTCAGCACGAACTTCATGTTTCCGGTGCCGGATGCTTCTTTCCCAGCAGTTGAGATCTGCTCCGATAAATCTGCAGCCGGATAGATACGCTCGCCAAGGGTGACATTAAAATTCGGGAGAAATACGACCTTTAGAAGTTGCCGAACCGATTTATCTTGATTCACCACTGCCGCCACCGAATTAATTAACTGGATGATACTTTTGGCCATGTGATATCCAGGTGCGGCTTTGGCGGCGAAGATAAACGTGCGCGGAAAAATATCCAGGTCTGGATTATCTTTCAGTCGATTATAGAGGGTAATGATGTGGAGGGTCTTCAGGAGCTGGCGCTTGTATTCGTGCAGACGTTTCACCATTACATCAAAGAGTGAACCTGGATCTACCTGCACGCCGGTCAGGTTTTCAATTAGCCTCGCCAGATCCTGTTTGTTTTGTAGCTTCACATTCCGCCAGGCGTGTTGAAATGTAAGATCATCTGCGTAGGGTTCGAGCGCTCTTAATGCCTCCAGGTCCCTGAGCCAGCCTTCCCCGATTGTTTGAGTCACCAGTTCAGCCAGGCGTGGATTGGCTAACTGGACAAAGCGGCGTGGAGAAACCCCATTGGTTTTGTTGTTGAATTTCTCTGGCCATAAATCAGCAAAGTCATGGAGCACCTGGCCGGTCAAAAGGTTTGTATGAAGCGCAGCTACGCCGTTGACCGAAAAACTGCCGACGGCTGCAAGATTGGCCATGTGGATCTTGCGTTCAGGCCACTCCTCGATAATTGACATGCGTGTCAGGCGGTCAGGCTCATTGGGAAAGCGTGCTTGGACATAATCCAGGAAGCGTTGGTTGATTTCATAAATGATTTCCAGATGACGCGGAAGCAACTGTTCAAACAGCATCACAGGCCATTTCTCAAAAGCTTCGGGCATAAGGGTGTGACAGGTGTAAGCAAAGACGCGTTGGGTGATATCCCAGGCTTCTTCCCACTCCAGTTTATATTGATCTACCAGGATTCGCATGAACTCCGGAATGGCAATGACCGGGTGCGTGTCGTTCAATTGGATGACAACCTTGTCTGGCATTTGCTGCCAGCTATCTTCGAAAGTCCGAAATCTTCGGATAATATCGTGAAGCGAACAGGAGACGAAGAAATATTCTTGCTTGAGCAGATCGGAAGAGCACACGTCTGAACTCCAGTCACCGCTCATTATC
>CAZBDC010000181.1:0-10903 GCA_964490575.1 uncultured Anaerolineaceae bacterium
ACACCCTATCCTACACTCTTTCCCTACACGACGCTCTTCCGATCTCCCAGCGGACGGTTACTTTGATGGCGCCGTCCAAGACTTTCAACATCGCCGGACTGTCCTGTTCTTTTGCCGTTATCCAGAATGCGGATCTGCGCAAACAATTTACCGGTGCCCAGAAGGGTTTGCTCCATGGGGTAAATCTGCTGGGGCTTGTGGCAGCCAGGGCCGCATACCAGGAGGGCCAGGAGTGGCTGGCGCAGGTGCTGGCATATCTGAAAGGGAACCGGGACTGGTTGTATGATTATGTGCAGGAGCACTTGCCGGGTGTGCGCATGGGCCTCCCGGAAGGCACGTACCTGGCGTGGCTCGACTGCCGGGAAGCCGGGATTGAAGGCCGGCTGGGTGACTTCTTTATGGAAAAGGCGCGCGTGGCGTTAGGGGACGGCGCCGGTTTTGGCCGGGGCGGAGAAGGCTTTGTGCGCTTGAACTTCGGCTGCCCGCGCCCCGTGCTGGTCGAGGCGCTGGAGCGGATGAGACAATCGCTCGAGGCTTTAAATTCATAGGATTGACGATGGAAGAAACACCAACTGGGTGCGCGCGGCGACGATCGAGACCAGGCCTGGGGAGCTGTTTGCTTGGGCTGCTGCTGTTTGTGGGCTTGCTCTACCTGGGGCTGCGCGGCCTGGGGGCGTACCTGATCACCGGTGATCCACTTGAGCGCGGAGATGCTGTGGTTGTGTTGGGCGGCGGCGGCGAACATCGGGTGGTGGAGGCCGTGCGGTTGGTCCAGGAACGCTATGGGCTGTGGCTGATTGTTACTGAACCTGGTGAAACGGTGCCCGGTGCGGGGCCGGGAAGCCAGGTGTTCCGTAATGTGGCCATCCTGGCCGGGATATCGCCGGATGTGATCCTGATTACCGAAAAAACGGCCGGCAACACCTATCAAGAGGCCGAAGCGGTTATGCACACCATGGAGAAACACCAGCTCAAATCGGTCATCGTTGTCACGGATCCTTTTCACACGCAGCGGACGCGGTTGATCTTCCGCAGTGTTTTTTCAGGCAGCGGAATGATCGTGCGGGTCCATCCTGTGCCGGGCCACTGGTATCGGTCCACGACCTGGTTCTTTCACCTGGAGGGGTGGGGCAACACCATCCGCGAGTATGTGAAATTGGGTGGCTTTCTGCTTGGGATCACAAGGACATTGGATTAAAAAAACCAGGGCTGCGGAAGCAGCCCTGCCTGTTTTTTGACCAGAAGTGAAGCCTACTCCAAGGGAATAACGTTGGCAGCCTGCAGGCCTTTGGGACCCTGTTCGATCTCGAACTCGACTTTCTGGTCTTGCTTGAGTGCACGATAACCATCCATGGTGATGGCGGAGAAATGCACAAAAACATCCGCACCATCTTCACGACCGATGAAACCATAACCCTTGGTTGCGTTGAACCACTTGACGGTCCCAATGAAACGTTCAGCCATTCTTACACACTCCATACTGATGAAAAAATGTGATCTGGACGCAGACTCACCAACAAACCTCTCATGCGAGAGGTTCGCGAAAGATTTCGTCACTGTTGGGAGAACTGATCGTCATACAACATTTCAAAGATTATCACGTCTTGATACAGGTGTCAAGGATTGTTGAATTGGTAAATTATCCCCCTGACCAGACTATAATTGGGGAATGGAGCCGGGCGAAAGATTTTCCCTTTTGCTAAAGTTGTGCCTGCCGTTCCTCGTGCTTGTAGCCCTGAGGGCTTATCCCAGGCCATATCGCGTGGTCGATGGGCTGGACCAATCCCGGCTTTTTCAACAGGCCGGCCAATCCGAAGATGCGGCGAACGCGCTCCGCCAGGTGGTGGAACGCGAGCCCTGGCGCGCTTATCTATGGGAACAGATTGGAACTGCGGAACTGGCGGCCAACCGCTTTCTTGAAGCGATTGAGGCTTTCAACCAGGCCGCTGCCACCGGGCAGCTTTCCCTGGAAGGAAATTTTAAGCTCGCTGAGGCTTACAGGCTGGCGGGCGACCCGGATGCGGCTGAGGATGCCTGGCAGGCCCTGCTGGATCGGGCCGGGCCGTCAGGGCTCGAATTAAAGCGCCGGGTGTTCGAGCAGATGCTGCGGCTTCAGCATGAGCAGGGCGATTTTCCTGCGGCGGTCGATATTCTGCGCGCCTGGCAAGTGGCCGAGCCGCAGAACCCATCCGTGGCTTTCAGGCTGGGGCTGTACCTCGCAGTTGTTGACCCGGATCAGGCGATTCCTTTCCTGGTAGCTGCCTCTCAAGCCGACTCTGTTTACACGCCTGCTATGACGAAGATCCGCCGGGGAATTAACCTGGCTTCCGAGTCTGGCGAGCCGGGTTATGGTTGGGTGATGATCGGAAGAGCGCTGAGCAGCGCCGGTGAATGGGAATTAGCCGGTGAGGCTTTTCGCCTGGCTACGCGTGCCGCACCGCAGTATGCCGAGGCCTGGGCGCTGCTGGCCGAGGCGCGCTACCAGATGGGCAGCGGCGACCGGCAAGCCCTGGCCCGGGCGGCTGCGCTGGATCCAGAATCGGTCGTTGTGCGGGCCCTGGTGGCGTTGGATTACCGCCGGCAGGGAAAACCAGACCTGGCGTTGATCTACCTGGAAAAGATTGCCGGGCAAGAGCCAGAGGAACCGATCTGGCAGGTGGAACTGGCGAACGTTCAATGCGAAATTGGCGATTTACAGGCTGCCCTTCAGCATTACCAGCGTGCCATCGAACTGGCGCCAACCATTTCACTATACTGGCAGTACCTGGCGCGCTTTTCGATTGAGTATGGTGTAAGTGTGCAGGATGTGGGGCTGCCGGCTGCCCGGCAGGCTGTATTACTGGCGCCGAACGATCCTGCGGCGCTGGATGTGATGGGCTGGACGATGGCCTCCCTATCTGATTTTGCCTCGGCGGAACGTTTCTTGCACCAGGCAGTTGAAAGAGATGCCACCTATGCGCCTGCTCAACTGCACCTGGGCCAGCTTTATTTACAACAGGGGAACCTTGACCGGGCTTACGCGTATCTGAAGCGAGCGGCTGAGCTTTCCGGGCAGGCGCAGGTGGGTGAAATTGCCCGGAGATTGTTGCGCCAGTATTATGGCGACGACGGTTAAAGCGGCCGCTGTTCTGGATGAAATGGAGCGGGTTGTTTGATGCAAAAATCATGGGCCTGGTTATTTTTCTTACTGAGCTTTTTGTCGATCAGCCTGCAAGGTTGTGCTCCTGTTCGCGAAAGTGGAGCATCTGACCTGGAGATCGAAGCCGGTTCAGTGCTGTACGCAGACGATTTCTCTACCACGCCATCGGGTTGGGGCATCTGGAACCGCGCAGGGGCGCTGGTGGAGTACAGCGACGGGGGGCTGCGCATTCGGGTTGATGAGCCGCATTATGATTTTTGGTCTGTCGCCGGACAGGATTTTACTGACGTACAGATCGAGGTCGACACCGTTATCTTGGGTGGCCCATCTGACAATGACTTTGGGATTATCTGCCGGTACCAGGACCGCGATAACTTTTATATGCTGGTCATCAGCAGTGATGGCTACTATGGGGCGGCAAAGCTGAAAAACGGCCAATATAGCATGATTGGGCCAGAACAGTTACAATATAGCGGTGTCATCGCCCAGGGCCAGGCTGCCCACCGGCTGCGCGCTGACTGCGTTGGCGATGCATTGAGCCTGTATGTTAACGGCCAAAAGTTGATGGAGGTCCGGGATAGCGACTTCACTGCCGGGGATGTGGGCCTGATCGCGGGCGCGTATGCTGTCCAGGGCGTGGATATCCTGTTCGATAATTTTGTGGTTAAAAAACCGGAATAATAACCGATCCAATGAAAATTTTTTTAGACACAATCGGGTGCCGGCTGAACCAAAGCGAAATCGAGTTCTTTTCCCGCCAGTTCCGGTCCGCCGGTCATACGATTGTCGCCAGTCCTGCCGAGGCCGATTATGTGGTGGTCAATACTTGTGCCGTGACAGCGGAAGCAGCTTCCGATTCGCGCCATAAGATTCGCCAGGCCGCCCGAGCAACTCCTGGGAAGATCATTGCCACCGGCTGTTGGGCAACCCTGGACGCCGGGGGCGCATTAAGCCTGCCCGGTGTGGCGCGCGTGGTACCTAATCTGGAAAAAGACCACCTGGTCGCGGATCTGCTCGAACTGCCTGAAGAAATTTTTGATCTGGAGCCTGTCGCCCGGGAGCCGTTGCCCGGCGCGCATCTGCGCACGCGCGCGTTTATCAAGGTCCAGGACGGGTGCAATAATCACTGTACGTTCTGTGTCACCCGGATTGCCCGTGGGGCAGGGCGCAGCCGCCTGGTCGACCAGATCAAGAAGGATGTGCATGCCGCTCTGGCTGGCGGCGCGCAGGAGGTCGTCCTGACCGGGGTTCACCTGGGCTCCTGGGGCCAGGATTTTGATCCCCCGGCGCGCCTTTCCGACCTCGTGGCGGCGATTTTGCGCGAGCCAGATTTACCCAGGCTGAGGCTATCCTCCCTGGAGCCCTGGGACCTGGACGAGTCGTTTTTTGATTTGTGGAGCGACCGGCGTCTTTGCCGGCATTTGCACCTGCCGCTTCAGTCGGGCTCGGCGGAAATTCTCCGGCGGATGGCGCGGAAGACCACGCCCGAGTTATTTGCCCGGCTGGTTGAAGCCGCCCGTGCTGCTTCGCCGGATATTGCGGTGACGACGGACCTGATCGCTGGCTTCCCGGGCGAGACGGAAGCGCATTTTGCTGAAGGCCTGGACTTTATTCGCCAGATGAATTTTGCGCATGGGCATGTCTTTACCTACTCGGCCCGGCCAGGCACCGCCGCGGCTCGCTTTCAGAACCAGGTTTCAAAAGAGATACGCAAACAACGCAATGCAGCCCTGCGCGCGGCGCTGGCCGAATCGACCGGACGCTACCGGTCTCGCTTTCTGAATACCGAACTGGTGGTCTTGTGGGAAGCGACTGACGCGTATGGCCCGGACGGGTGGCGTCTGCATGGCTTAACCGATAACTACCTGCCGGTTACTGCTGTCTCGCCCACCCGGCTTTGGAACCAGTTCAGCCAGGTCCGTATTTCCGGGCTGACAGACGATGGGGTGTCTGCGGTGATCCTTGGCGAAAATAGTGTTGATCTGTTAAAGTAAAGATGACGAAACTTCGCTTGCCTGAAAAGAGGATCGACCCATCCTCAAGATTGGGTACGGGGGTCAGTTTTCACAGTTAGGAGTATTCGATGAATTCAATGAAGTGGTGGCAGACGGCTGTTTTTTACCAGATTTACCCTCGCAGTTTTGCCGATGGGAATGGGGATGGCATTGGGGATTTCAAGGGCATCATTGCCAAACTGGATTACCTCAAGAATTTAGGGATTGACGCCTTATGGCTATCACCGCATTTCCCTTCTCCCCAGTGGGATTGCGGGTATGATGTGGCCGACTACCTGGATGTTGACCCGGCATACGGCACCCTGGAAGAATTTAAGGTATTTCTGGAGGAAGCCCACAAGCGTGGGATTCGGGTGATCCTGGATCTTGTTTTGAACCATACTTCTGACCAGCACCGCTGGTTTATCGAATCGCGCTCCAGCCGGGATAATCCCAGGCGAGATTGGTATGTCTGGCGAGATGCCAATCCTGATGGTTCACCTCCCAATAACTGGCAATCGACCTTTGGCGGATCTGCCTGGGAATACGATCAGCAGACGGGTGCATATTATTACCACTTTTTCTTCAAGCAGCAGCCTGACCTGAACTGGCGCAACCCGGAGGTAAAACAGGCTATGTTCGATGCGGTCAGGTTCTGGCTGGATATGGGTGTAGATGGTTACCGGCTGGATGCCATCGGTACGGTTTACGAGGACGAGGCGCTGCCAGACCATCAGGCAGGCATGACCCTGGAAGAACTCCTTGCGCGCAGCTACCAGGCCAGTAATCCCGCTGAAAGCAAGGTGCTGGCGTCTGCCTGGGAAGAAATGTTTCGCCATCAGCACGATCTTCCCGGCATTCATGATTTGATGAAGGACCTGCGCCGGGTGATTGATGAATATGAAGATCGCGTGCTGGTTGGTGAAACCGACGAAATCGCTTTCTACGGTACGGGAGATGATGAACTCCACATGGTTTTCAACTTCCCGCTGATGCAAACCGAGCGGATAACCCCTGGCTGGGTCCGCGAGAATCAGAAAGCTCGCCTGGCGCTCATCCCCAGCATTTCTTGGCCTTGCAACACGCTTGGCAACCACGATTCGCCCCGGGTCTACAATCGCTTTGGCGACGGGGAGCACAACGATTTGCTTGCACGCCAGAATTTGCTGCTGATGCTCACCCTGAAGGGTACGCCTTTCCTCTATAACGGCGAGGAGATCGGCATGAGCGATTATTTTCAAATCGGGCCGGATCAGATAAGGGATCAGCTGGGCCTGAATTATTACCGGTTAGCGAAGAGGGTGGCCGGGCTGCCGGACGAAGAGGCGGTAAAAATTGCCGTCCAGTACAGCCGGGATAAAAATCGAACGCCGATGCACTGGGCGAACCTGGCGAACGCCGGTTTTTCTCCTGCTGGGGTGACCCCCTGGCTGCCGGTGAACCCCAATTATGTTGAAGGGATCAACGTGGCGGATCAAGAGGAAGATCCTGGTTCGCTGCTGAATTTTTACAGGCAGGCCCTGCGGATGCGCCGCCAGAACCCGGCCCTGGTCTCGGGTGATTACTTACCAGTTGATGGAGATTCGCAGAAGACCCTGGCGTTTATCCGTGCAGTGCCAAAGCAGCGCTGCCTGGTGGTTTTAAATATGACCAAAGAGACAGTTGAAGCCAACCTGGCTCAGCTTGCAGCGCATGCGCAACTGATCTTTTCAACCCATTCTCGCCTGGGAGAAAAAATTAACCTCGAAAAGCCTGGCCTTGCTCCTTTCGAGGTTCTAATTGCGGAACTGAGATAAGTTTCTAGACTTTTTTCGGCGCGGCTTACTTCTGGCTTTCTTCCGTCTTTTCTGGTTCTTTCTCTTCCTCGCTCTTATCGCGCAGTCCCTCGCGGAAGGCGCGGATGCCACTGCCTAACTCGCCGGCTACTTTGCCGATGCGTCCGACGCCAAACAGCAGGATGACGATCACGAGGATGATGACCAGTTCCAGGGGTCCAATTCGAATGGGCATTTCAAATCTCTCCTTATAAGTCTGCTCGACTAACGGCCTTCAGGGTCTTGCCCGTGATGCAAGCCCGAGCGAACGCAGTATTCAACTGCTGAATGCAGGGTGATTATAATCGAATTTTCCGGAAGTTGGGGAGGATCTGGATTCGGCGCGCCCGGATCCCAGGTTGTGCTGTTTCCCAGGCCACTTTTCAACCAATTAACAACGGCCGGATTATCCCCTTGCCACGAACTATTTTAGACCGGATCGTACTATAATGATTGACGTCGCCCGCATGCAAAGGTATAATCTTGCGCTTTGTAGGGCCAAGATATTGCCTTGCCGGTAGATTGGATTAAAGAAGTTTATGAACATCGACGATAAGAATGGCACGGTCGTTTTACGGCGGACAAAGGAGGAAAATCCTCCCCGCAAATGGCTGGATTATTTGATTGGACGTCCATTAGCGACGGCCGATGCTCCTCACCAAACCATCAGCAAAAAAGTTGGGTTGGCAGTCTTTGCGTCTGATGCGCTTTCTTCCACTGCTTATGCCACTCAGGAAATGCTGACAATTCTCCTGGCGGCGGGGACTATTGCTTTTGGGATCGTTTTTCCGCTTTCAGTGGTCATCGCCGGGCTGCTGACAATCGTCACGCTTTCTTATGAGCAGACAATCCATGCTTATCCCAACGGCGGCGGCTCCTACATCGTCTCACGGGATAATTTGGGGGCTTTGCCGGCCAAAGTAGCTGCCTCGGCGATCCTGACCGATTATGTGCTGACCGTCGCCGTATCGATATCCTCGGGCGTGGCCCAAATTGTGTCGGCGTTCCCGGCTGTTTTTGAGTACCGGGTTTACCTGGCGGTTGGGCTGGTCTTGTTCATCATGATTGTCAACCTGCGCGGCGTGCGGGAATCGGGCATTATCTTTGCCATCCCTACCTACTTCTTTGTCGTCATGATGTATCTCAACGTCGTGTACGGGCTCCTGCGCTATTTCCTGGCGCCTTTAGGAATTGGTTTCAGCCCGTTGGGGGCAGTTGTCGAACCGCCGCCGCTGGAATTGGCCATGGAACCGGTGGCCGGAATTTCTTTGTTCCTGATCTTGCGCGCGTTCTCGAGCGGTTCGGCTGCGCTGACCGGAGTCGAGGCGATCTCAGACGGGATCCCGAATTTTAAAGAGCCGCGCAGCCGGAATGCCGGGATCACTTTGATTTTCATGTCCCTGATCCTGGGGTCATTGCTGTTAGGGATTTCCTTCCTGTCTGCACACATTCAGGCGGTGCCTTCGGCGGAAGAGACGGTGATCTCGCAGCTCTCGCGCACGGCCTTTGATGGGCGGGGGCTGCTGTACCTGTTGACGATTTCTGCCACCACGATCATCCTGGTGATGGCGGCTAATACCTCATTTGCCGACTTCCCGCGCTTAAGCGCCATTACGGCCAACGATGGACTGCTGCCGCGCCAGCTAACCTATCGGGGCAGCCGCCTGGTATTCTCGCGCGGGATCATGGCCCTGACTATCCTTTCGTCGCTTCTTATTATTGTTTTCCAGGCCAGTGTTACCCGGTTGATCCCGCTCTATGCGATTGGTGTTTTTCTCTCGTTCACCCTGTCGCAGTCGGGGATGGCGAGGCGCTGGTGGCGGATCGGTCACCTCGCCGAAGGCGAAGAAGTGCAGCAGCGTGGTTCGAGGCTGCGTTTTGATCCAAAATGGAAAACCAAAATGATGATCAACGGCCTGGGCGCAGTCTGTACGGCCGTGGTCATGCTCATTTTTGCCGTGACCAAGTTTTCCTCGGGCGCATGGGTCGTAATTATTCTGATCCCCGCCCTGGTGCTCGTTTTTTCGGTGATCAATCGCCACTATCGCGACCTGGCCCAGCGGCTTTCCCTGGACAATTACGGCGCTCCGGCGCGGGTGGTTCGTAACCGGGTGATCTTGCCGATTGGCGGCGTGCATCGCGGAACACTGGCAGCCCTGCGGTATGCGCGCACTTTATCGGATGATATTACCGCGGTCCATGTTTCGATCGATTCCGATGAAACCCGCCGGATCCAGGAAAAATGGGAAACCTGGGGAGAGGGCGTTCGCCTGGTGATCATTGAATCGCAGTACCGGCGGTTTGTCGAACCGCTGCTGCATTATATCGATGAGATCTATCAGAAGCGCCAGGCGAATGAGATCATTACGATTGTGGTGCCGCAGTTTGTTCCGCGCCAGCAGTGGTCAAACATCCTGCACACCAATACGGCGGCAACCCTGCGTAAAGCGTTATTATTCCGCAAGGGCATTGTTATTACAAATGTTCCCTATCTGGTTGATTAGAGTCTGATTAGAAAAAGGCTGGTCAGGGTGAAGGGCTCAACTGATGTTCGCTTGCCCGCATTTGCCCAAAGAAAAGACTCAGGAGTATGATCATGAAGGTTGTGATTGTTGGCTGCGGCCGAATGGGTGCTGAACTGGCCAGGCGTTTGTTCCAGCGCGGGCATGAAATTTCGGTCATCGATACAGAAGAATTATCTTTTTCATACCTGCCGGCCGATTTTGAGGGGCGGATTAATGAAGGTGAGGCGATCAACCGCGATGTTCTGCACCGGGCCGGGTTTGAGCAGGCGGATGCGGTCGCCGCGGTTACCGATTCGGACCTGCTCAATGCGGTCGTAGGACACCTGGCCCGCACGTATTACCATATTCAGAACGTGGTGGTCCGCAATACGAATCCCCGCTACCGCCCGATCCTGGAAGGATATGGCTTGCAGGTGATCAGCGCGTTGAGTTGGGGCGCGCAGCGGATTGAGGAAATGATTTATCACCCGGATTTACGGGTGGTGTTCTCGGCCGGCAATGGGGAAGTTGAAGTGTATGAGATTGCTGTCCCGGAGCAGTGGAATGGCCGGACGATTAGCGAATTGACCAGTGGTTATGCCTGTGTACTGGTATCGGTCACCCATGCCGGGAGAGCGGCGCTGCCTTCTCCTGAGCGGGTGCTGGAGACCGGCGATATCGTCCACGTCAGCGCGACCCTGGAAGGCATTGAGGCGCTGCGAAAAAAAGTGATTCGTTCATAGAAGAGGTGGGTGATGTTTGTAGTTATTGCGGGCGGCGGTCGGACCGGCGCACAATTAGCCAGTCTCCTGGTTAGCCAGGATCATGATGTTCGGGTTGTTGAGAATCGCCCCGACGTCCTGGAGCGGATTCACCGCGAGCTGCCCACCGAGGCAATCATCGAGGGCGATCCGGTAGAAGTGCAGGTTTTGGAAGAGGCAGGCATTCAGCGCGCTGATGTGATGGCTGCCTGTACAACCTCAGATGAGATCAACCTGACCTTGTGTTATGTGTCGCGGACGCGTTATAATGTCCCGCGCACGATTGCTCGGGTGAACAACCCTCGCGATGCCTGGCTTTTTGACAGCAAGTTCCATGTTGATGTGGCGGTCAATCAGGCGGAGATCCTGGCCAGCCTGATCCAGGAAGAAATGTCGCTGGGCGATATGATTACCCTGCTAAAGCTGCGCCGGGGCAATTATTCTCTGGTGGAAGAAAAGATCCGGCCAGGCGCAAAAGCTATTGGTGTAGCGATAAAAGACCTGGGCCTGCCAGAGCATGTGGTCATCTCAGCGATCATCCGCAAGGGAGAAGTAATGATCCCGCGGGGGATCACGGTCTTTGATGTTGATGATGAGGTGCTGGCGATTGTCGATGCCGAAGGGGCTGATGCGCTGATCGAGTTAGATCGGAAGAGCACACGTCTGAACTCCAGTCACGAGATTCCATCTC
>CAZBDC010000182.1:0-10852 GCA_964490575.1 uncultured Anaerolineaceae bacterium
GTTGAGAAAGACATTCCAGATTAACGGCAGGAAGAAACGCACCAGCCGCAGGACCGTCCCGGGGCGCGGATGGGCGCGGGCGGGTTGGAAATCCGGCTCGGCGAAGATGAGCGGCAGCGCCTGGGCGGCGGACGGCTCGACCGCCGGCATGATCGCCGGTATCACCTTGTGCCCCAGCGCGCTGCGGAAGGGGCTGGTCAGGTTGATCCACAGGCGCTCCCCGGCCGTATACAGCACGGTCTGGGTGCGCGAATCGACCCGGTAGCCCAGCAGCCCCGCCCCGCGGGCGAAGATCGCCATCAGCGCATCGCGCCCCAGCGGCGTGAGCGGGTCCACGACCCCCTGGACGGCGGCCAGGGAGAAAAAGGCGTGCAGCGGGTGGGCCGGCACGCCCTCCGGGATGGGAAAGAGCGAGGTGATGGCGCGCGACTGGAGCAGGAACAGCTGCCCGCCCGCGCAGGCCCACTCGATATCCTGCGGGGCGCCGTATTCGTCCGCCACGCGCCGGCCCAGGCTGGCGAGTTCGAGGATCTGTTCGTCGCTCAGGGCGGCCCGGTCGCGGCGCGCTTCTTCCTGCTCGCGCGTGCCCCCGCCCGGCAGCCCGTGGATCGAAAGGGCCTTGGCGCCGAGGGTCTTTTCCAGGATCAGCCCGCGGGCGGCATCCACCACGTAGTGGTCGGGCTCCACCCGCCCGGAGACGAGCGCCTCGCCCAGCCCAAAGGCGGCGTCGATGACCGTCTCGCTGCGCAGCCCGGTCAGCGGGTTGGCGGTGAACAGCACGCCCGAGGTCTCGCTCTGCACCATCTCCTGGACGACCACCGCCAGCCCGATCCCGGCCGGGTCGACGCGGTTGCGCAGCCGGTAGCCGATGGCGCGCGCCGTCCACAGGCTGCCCCAGCAGGCGATGACCGCTTTGAGCAGCGCGTCCTGGCCGAGGATATTCAGGTAGGTATCCTGCTGCCCGGCGAAGGACATCTCGGGCAGGTCCTCGGCGGTGGCCGAGGATCGCACCGCGACGGGCGCCTCCTGGCTACCCGCCAGGGCGCGGTAGTCCATAGCGCGGTACGCAGCCCCGATCGCCTCGCCGAGCGCGGGCGGCAGCTCGCCCTGCGCGAAGCGGGCGCGGATTTCAGCCGAGGCCGCCTCGAGCGCCGCGCCGTCCGGCTGCTCGCCCAGCCGGGCCAGGCGGGTGAAAATCACATCGGCGAGCCCATTGGCGGCGACGAAGTCGTGGTACGCGCGGGTGGCGATCAGGAAACCGCCCGGCACGGGGAACCCGGCCCGCCACTGGCGCGCCAGGTTGGCCCCCTTCCCGCCGGCCTGCTCCAGCGTGGCGGAAGGGGAGTCGAGGGAGAGGATCCAGTCGGTGGGGGACATGAGTATGATTGTAGCGGATTGTGGGGGGAGTGTGTTGCGAAAAGCCGGCCAGCCGGGTTGAAATCCTACATCAGGTCGTGGAAGCCCGCGGGGAAGAACCTCTCCCTCTCGGTCTCCCTCCCCAAAATCGCAAAGCCGATTTTGGGGAGGGAGATGCCTTGCCCGGATCAGTGGATTTTGGCCCCGCGGCGGGCTAAGAGAAGAACGCCGCCGGTTCCCTTCTTAACCCCGCCAGGGGTTTCCATGCCCTGAGCAAGGGCTTCAGCCCGCGGCGAAATAGGCCATCCACGAATGGAAGAGCTCGTCAAATCCATCCGAGAAATCCATTTTCGTTTCATCCCAATTGTTACTTTCCTGTCATTCAATTGCAAGCCGGCTGCCATTTCTCTTGCTTTGATTTTTTTATAATCGTTATAAGGAGAAAAAAGGATGCGGCAAAAGTTGAAGGAATTTACCCGGACGTGGTTGAAGTTCACCGGCGCGCTTACCTTTCTGGTGCTCATCCTGGTCGTTATGCGAATTTATTTTGCTGGGGTCCTGGCCACCGACCCTGAAGAGCTGGTCGAGGAATATACCCGCTTCTTAGGCGGGATCGTCTCGATGCTGATTGGTTTTTACCTGGTGAATGTGCTGTGGGATCAACGCAACAAGGTCTATCAGGCAGGGCGCTTCAGAAAAATCATGCTCCACTTCCACCTCAAAATCAACGCCCTTTGCCGGCAGATCAAACAGCTCCTCGGAAAAGATTTTTCGATCGAGCAAAACAAAGACAGCCAGCGGCGCGATCACCAGGTGCATGAAATTCTTCAAAAGCTCCGCTCGCTGGGCCAGGGAATTGATAATTACGCGCCTGAAGTTGACTTAATCGATGACGATACGATGCGCGAAATGGCTGTCTCGATCTGGGCAGATATCCAGACCAATCTCGAACGCCTTCCGGTTGGGCAAGATTTCCGCATCGACCTGGATGAGTTTGAAGAAACGATCGACTTGCTGATCGAATCGACCGAGCGTGGCATTGCGCTTCTGCGCTGATCGTTTTCGGATCGCTGGGAGGTTCGCGCGGCAGGATTTACGGTTGGATCCATCTTTACTGCTGAGTGGGAGGGTAAAAACATGGCGAGTTTAATTCGATTGGGCGATTTGATTGACCTGGATTCCGGGTTCCATGAGGGGGAGCGGCGGATCATTCAACAACTGGATAATTTGGCCATCTCCATCCTGTTTCCCAAGGAAGATGACATCCTTCATTACTATGTCTTTTCCTCCCAGGAGAAGACCGTACCCATTAACAACATGCCCCCCGCCTTCCATCGCCTGGGCGAATATGAGCGCATGCTGCTGGATAAAATTTTGCGCCCGCAGTGCCCGCTCATCTGCATCCGGGGCCGGATGGGCTCCGGCAAGTCGACCACGATGCGGTTGATGAACCAGATCGTCCGGGAATTTCCCTGCACCGGCTGCGCCAATTTCAAGGAACAGGAAGCCGGCGGATGCAGAAGAATGATCGCCATTCTCGATTTTAAGAACACCGACCCCGAATTGAGCACCCAGAGCATCACCCCCAACCAGTTGATCGGGATCCTGTGTGACCGGCTCTGGAACAAGGGCAGCATTCACTTCAGCGATCCGCGCAAAGAGTTTGTCACGTTCTGGAAGTACATCATGGACCTGAACGATCAAGACAATGACCGCAACGTGGAAAGCGTGTTCGACAAAATCATCGCGCATTTACCTTTCCTGCGCGAGGAAAGCGAGGTCAGCGCGGAGGCCCTCCAAAAGCGCCAGCAGTTGAAGGACCGCTTGATGAACACGGATAAAGACTGGTATCTGAAGTACCTGATCCTGCTGTGGCGATACCTGCTTCAAACCGAATACCTCAACCGGCACGAATGTGTCATCGTCGTGCTGGATAACGTCGATTCGCTGCCCACCAAAATCCAGCGCGACCTGGTCAGCTATATTCAACACAGCACGCACGCCGAGGGCCCGACCATCATCCTGATGGCCCGCGACGAAACCTTCAATCGGGTCGGCCTGAACGATAATTTACTCGATGTGGTTTCCCAGCAGGGTCCGGAGCCGGTGCAGGTGATTTTCAACCGCATCGACAAATTTCTGCGCCGGCCGGATGACTACTTCGATCAAAGCACGCCCACATTATCCGCCGAAGACCGCGAAACCGTGGTCGATTTCCTGGCCCGGATGACTTCAAAATTACGTTGCGACAGAACCTTCCATGATTTTGTCAAAGCGGTGGCCGGGAAGAGTATCCGCAACGCGCTGCTTTTGGCGCAAGGGTTGTTCGAGCTGCCGGTCGGCGAGATGAAACGGCCCGACCTGAGCAGCCATTACGTGATCCGGGCCATGCTGCGCGAGAAGGGCAGCCAGTTCCGCACTTCACCCAAGGCCCACATCGTCAACCCGTTTGATGTGGAAGGTGACGATGACGGCCGTTTCCTGATCAAACTCCGCATCCTTAAATATATTGAAAAATGCGGGGGCACCGAGCGCCTGCAAAACATCATCAGCACGTTCAATTATTTCGACTACGCATCGAGCGACCTCACCCGCAACGCCATCCGCGACCTGGGACGCAACGAGTGCCAGCTGATCACCTCGGATGGTTTTGACACCACCTATCAAAGCTGGGCCGACGACCAGGATAATTTAACCCTGACCGAAATTGGCCAGGGCTACATTAACCACCTGATCTGTGACGTTGATTTTGTCGGCGAAGTGATGCTGGATGCAAAAGTGGACCCCAAAAGCTTCCCCTACCCCGCCGATTACGATGATAAGCTTTGCACCAAGCTCTCCCTGCTGCACAACTTCCTCCGCGAGCTGCATGAGAACGACGTGCAGGAGGTCAGGCGGTATATGTGTAAAGCTCCCGGCCGCTATGCCCGGACCTTTGGCCCAAAACTGATTACCCTGGAGATCATCCAGGGCATGTACAACTCGGTCGGCAAGATCATGCAATCCCAAAAAACACGCTCGCCGGAGAACGTGGAAGAATACGTGGAGATTGTGAGCCAGTTTACCTCACTCCTGCGCGTGGCCGAGGATCATAATAACGACCTGTTCGGCGTGGTCGACCGCATCTTGCAGGAGTTTGTGATTAAGTGAGGGGGAGGGCGGGGGGAAAATTGATATTACAATGATTGCCTGATGTCCAACCGGGGCAATCTACCCATTGCAGCCGTTCGAACGCATGGACATCAGCCAGGCCTCGATCAGGATAAATTATTTCGGACTTCGTTTGTTTTATCCAAGTATCAAAATAGATGTTTGCCACATTGCCCATTATTTCGGTTTTTAACCTGATAAGCTTCATCCTTGTAATCCGCGATCCCTTTTATTGTTCGGTCGGTAATCAATAATATATTACGGGTTACTTTTGAGACTTTCAAATCCATTATGTTAGTGCAAATTGCTGTCAGAACAGGAGCCCATTTCAGGCGCTTGAGTCGAAAAATAGTTTGAAGCTATCTACTATAAACCAATTTATCCCAGACCTCCGGAGAGGCCAGTCTTCCGGTGGTCGGGTCAAAAACCAGGTCGTCTTTGGAACAGTAATAAAGTTCCTTCCAAACCCTCTTTTTAACTTCCCATTCCGGTCGTCTACTTTCCCACTTTGGGTAATAAATCTTATGATAAAAATAACCAATAGCAAAAGAGAGAATGGAAAGTATAAAAGCAATTAACCACAAAAGCCGGATATTTACTATCGAAAAAATAAAAAGTGCAATGAAAAGCAATACTCCCCCTGCAATGTACAACCGATTCCTTACATAACTTCCCATATTTATCGGTTCAAGAGGGGCAGCAACTTTTTCGCGTAAGCTATCCCTTTGGAACCTTTCCTGGCCCTCATAGGTCCTTACAAGTATGCCATAATGACCTTCATCACTCGGGCTGATATCACTCAACTTTTCCACATAATCGTTTAGATGACAGACTGGACATTCAGGCTTCATGGTGGTCTCACAAACTTGGTAAGTCTATCTTTGTATTCATCTTCCACTTCGGTTCGTAGATAGAACTTCATCAATGTAAGTTGGGTCAATGATATCTTTTTCTCCATCCCAACCGGTCAAAAAGAAATCCCGAATTCTATCAACAATACAAGCCTTGAGAGATTCAAAAGCAACAATATACAACGAAGCTACGGCTAAATTGGCGCGCAAAATTTGGGGGGTTAAAATTCGCTCCCATTGGTTTAAATTTTCATCATTACTCATGTGGACCTCATTGGTAAAGCAAAATAGCTCATGAGTTTGTGGCAAGATCGAACTGGCAGGTCAATGTGGGGAACATACCTGACGTGCTGTGGCAGTTTTTTCTGGGATGGGTTTGCCTCATCGGCAGGAGATTACGCAACAATCCCTGCTTTCTCCAAAAACTGATGCCCGCTCAGCTCAAGATCATTTTCCAGTGAGAAACTGAGCGATCTAATCTGAACTCCATTTATGGTTATTTCGATGTCTTGGTTCAGCTTGCTGGGATATACGAGAATCGCCTCGGGAGCGTTGGTTAGTTGTGTGTAAAAGCTGACCTGGCTGATATCTTCATTAGAAGGCGATGAAGGATTCTTATATTTTGTATCCAGTATCCATCTTGCCTGGTTTGTGGCTCTATCACAGATCATCAAGTCTGGAATAAATGACCAGGAGGAATCCAGGAGAAGCTTCGTCTGAACCTTCAGATAAAACTGTGGAGGCAGGTTTTTCTTCAACCACGCGGCAACAAACCGCTCAAAAAGCCCGGCCATATCAACCAGGAATGGGAGCATTGTTTGCTTCCCAACCTGATACGTGGGACCGCAATTCGCTAAAAAGAAGTGACTGAGCGCGTGCATCGGTACATAATCCTCATTCAACCGATTGTATAAACGGCTTGTGCATTCTTGTGGGTTAAACGAACGTAGAGAAACAAGATGCTTAATACTATGGAAACTTTTTACAAGGGTTTGTTGAATATCCTCCCTGCAAAAATGACTGTGGAGGATCACGTACAATGTCCAGGCGAGGATCTGGTTATCCTCAATATCGGCCGTTAGCTCATGAAAATTACACCGAGGGCGCGGCTGCCAGGGCTGCACAATCATACGCCGCATGTCGAGCTGTCCCCGGATGTAGGGGAGCTGATCATGTCTGTCCAGGTAGGTTCGGTAATAGCCCTTGTGCGCTCGTTCCAGGATCCGGTTAGCGAGAATATTGGCCAGTTGGCTGTAAAAGTCCTGGAGTGAATCACTTTTAAAATCCCCTTTTGGGAACTCAAATTTGTAGTCATATGCGTATTCCCACATATTCAATAAATTAAGAATCGGCACTTTCGGCATTAATGAAAAGCCTACGGTTTCCGATAAAGGAAGGAAGCCAACCCACCCGAGTGAAGTAATTTCCCAGTCGTAATTATTTTTGAAGTTAGGTGGAATCAGCTCAATTTTGTTCCTGAAGGAACGCCAAAGTCGTTCCCCTTCGGATTCAGCCAATTCACCGCGTGGAATCCGAAGAGTCTGGTATTCCTTGATTGTGTAAATCCTCTGTTGGACCATTACAATCCAATCCGATTTTTTACCTTTTGCCAGAGGAAATCCTCAAACTTCTCATCCTGCCCATAAAAGATCTCTTTGAGATAAGGTTCGATCTCCATCTTCCAGATATCTTCGATATCCGTTTTCAGCGAATCGCACAGGAAAAAGCTGACGCCAACCTGATAGTTTGGGTCGCCTATGACCTGGTTAAGTGCGTTCAACACCTCAATTAAGCTGAAAGGATCAACGCCAGTTTTTTTCCTTCGATGATAATGGCGAAGAACATCATAATTCGGTTGAAGCGCCATAAACGCAAAGCGTCGGCGGAGCGCATGGTCCACCAGGGCAATGGATCGATCAGCCGTGTTCATCGTGCCGATCAGGTAAACATTGGGTGGGATTTTAAATAAGCCGCCGCCAGCAAGCGGAATACTCCGATCGCGATATTCGAGTAAATACATCAGTTCACCAAACACGCGAGCTAGATTTGCCCGGTTAATTTCATCGATAATCAAAACACACGGACCTCTGCCTGCGGCTTCGTCGCAGAAATCCTTAAATCGACCGTCTTCCATCGGATAATCCAGCCCACCGCCTGGATGCGGGCGCGGTCGAATGCCCTGCATGAAATCCTCATAGGAATATTCCGGGTGGAACTGGATCACTTGATAAAAACCATTACCTTCCCCAATCAAATGGCGCGCCAACCGTTCAGCAATAAACGTCTTTCCGGTTCCAGGTGGCCCATAAAGAACGACCTGCTTCTTTCTGCGAATGGCGCGCACCCACTGTTGAATCATTTCAGCCTGGACTCCGGTTTCGTCAGCGAATACCGAAATTGGGTACGCCTCGTTAATTTCCTCCTCTTCGCTTTTCTCCTCCCAACCTAAGAACTTGTTGATGGCAGGTAATGGGTCGTCGAGCGATGCCAGGAGGATCAGTGGGAAGAACTTCAGATAGGCATCTCGTATCTCATCGATAAGGTCTTCTGATGAAGTTGAAAATACTTCCTGTTTGGGAAGCACAACCCGGACAGAGAAATTCGTTTTTGATGGGGTCGCAAACCATTCAGACCAGCTAATTTTCGGATCGACTGTCACAATTCCATCCGGTTGAATAGACACCGCTGACTCACTAGCCAGGAGAATATTCTGGTCGTTGACCAACTCTTCCAGAATCGATGGTAAAACAGAAACATAGTTCATGCAGTTTCGTTGAAACCGTTCGCGTGGCTGAACGCCATAATCACCGATGTAGAACGAGAAGGTCAGCATCCGGTAGTCCATCCATAAAGCCAGCTGTGGGGCCGCGGTACGCCTGGTTTCTTTTGGCACGAAGGCGCCCCAGTAAAAATCCCACGCCCCACCCCTTCCATAGTCGTTCTTATAAATCCGAGCAAAAACGTCTTTCTCCGTCTCCATCGTTTCAAGGATCGGCGCAGGTAGGATTTCGGCCACAGAGTGCATTAGCCGCTGGAATGGTGCCTCGAGGTGCTCCTTAAAGTCAGCTTCATTTTCTTTATAAAACTTATACTGCCGGGTGTTATGCAAACCCTCTAGTAGATCAAATGCCTTGGGTTGAAAAGCTGCGTCGGGTAAAGGCTCGATCGATATGGGCTGTTCCCCGGTTTTCAATCCTTGTTTCATCAATTGCTCGCGTTTTTTTCGATTGAACACTGCTTCGGCGATTTCTGGCACATTATATTTCCGGTAAGGAGTTGCCCGCATGCTGCTGTAGGATCGAACCAACCTGTTTAAGAATGGGTCCAATATTTCATAGTTGGCATCCTCTAATATTTGGATCAACCGCTGGAATGGAATTTTGTACCATTGCAGAGTCTGAGGGTCGGAGTCTATCCAATCAAATTCGTAACTTTCCTCACTGTTTAACACATATCTTTTTGAGTCAAATCCAATCAGTCTCTGGTCAGCCTGGTACTTGCCAGCCAGTTGAGCGCGCACATGGGTTAATGTGTTTGGCTTGCGTTCAAAGTCGATCGAGACTTCTCGTCCGAAGTTGAGGCGTAGACAGCGCCGACTGGCATAGCTCTCTGGAAGAGTCAGGGAGAAACGCGGGTCATCTGGGCTTTTAATCCCCAACTTCCGCATCACATATTCCAAAAGATCAAATGCCTGGTTCGCCTCCTCCCAATCTTCAAAAATCCGATCAAACGGATTACTCAGAACATTTTGCTGCCGGCTGCTCTCATACGCTGCCCAGACCAGGCTGTGCAGTTCTACAATATCGCGAACGGGATATTCGACCTGGATTTGGTTTCTTAAAGAAGTATAACAGTCCAAAACTTTACGGTACATCTCACCTGTTGGTTGAGACGGCAAACCTTCTTCGACGCCGCAAAACTTTACAAACCAATTCGTCATGGTGGGTTTGCAAAAGACCTCTGTTTCCGGCCAATAGATAAACAGGTAGTATGTTAGGAATGCCCACCGGGCCGGCAATTTTTCAGAAGTAAGATATGCCACAAAATTATCTAACCGGTCTGGAGAGGGTTTCACGCCAAAGAGAAAATCTCGCATATGCTGGCAAAACGCAGGCTTGTTAAGATTCTCCCGAATCAAAACGCCTATATCGCTTGTCCGCGGCGAGGCTAAATACAGCAAGTTATATCCAGCCTGAGCAATTTTTCTTAGCAGATCAATGATCTCGCTGTAATTCTGTTCGGCCAACAGCTGGTCGAATTTCTCCTGACTGAGTAGATCCTTGGCTTTGTCAATTGCCTTGCGTTTATATTCAATCTCACTTTTTACAAATTGAGGATCTTGAAAACCTTTCCAGCCCGGGAAGGTTTGGTTGACAAGTTTTAACAGATCCTGTGCTTTTTCAAAATTCATTGCAAACCCCTTTCCATCAGCCGTTTCCTAATCCAACCCATACTTCCGCTCAAACTCCCCGATCCACGGGTGGCAGCCACTGGCCCTGACACTCTCCACCACCGCCTGAATCTGGATCGCCTGGACCCGCTCTTGATACGCCTCCGGCACAAACTCCCTCAGCAGCGGCATCACCCCCCTTTCCTGGCAGAAAAAAGTCGGGTTGCGCTCGTCGTAGAGGAGCACGAACGTCCCGCCGCGCGCCAGCGCGAACAGCACCTCGCGGAAGAACTGGTAATGGACCGCCAGCGGGCACAATTTTTCCTGCTTCAGCGGCCCTTCCGTAAAGCCGAATTCTTCCAGTTTCTTCCAGTACGCCCGCCCAATCCGATGCAGGTAGCAGCGCCCGAATTCGTGGACCGGGTTGCGCCCGTCGCAGTTCCCTTTTGCGAAAATCGAGCAGCCGCCAAACTTCCGCTCGACCAGCTTGGCCTCGATGAACAGCGCGGGCTCGCCCTGCACAACCAGGTCGATCGAGGTCGGCTGGCGCGCGTCCTCGTTGAACACGGCCCGGTCTTCGTACTCCAGGGATAAGCGAATCTCCCCCACCGGCCAGGCGATCCCGCCGCTTTCGCAGGCGGCCCGCAGCGGCGCGAAATCATTCCGCACGACCAGCGGCCCAACCAGGTTGAACAGCATGGCCTGGCTGCTCAAGCCGTTGTGAACGTACTTGTTCAGCGAGAAGCCAACCCGGGCGGCCTTGCGCCGGGCGCGTTCTTCATTAATATACTGAACGACCTCGGGCACGATGATGTTGCCCGGCCAGTCCTCCCAGCGCGCCAGCAGGTAGGGCATCCGCGGGTTGACGGTCAATCCGCGCGCCGCGAACCAGCGTTGATTGGACGCCCTGAGCTGCACCTCGAAATCCTTGTAACGAGGATAGGGCCAGGAATTCGCTTTACTCCGGCTGCTTTGTGCCATCGTCAATCCTTTGAATGGTAACCTGTGACTTCCTATATTGTAGCAGCGACCACCGAATCCAGTTATGGCATTCAATACCTTCGCCAAAAATGGCTTAAGCAGATAGGGCTTTTGTAGTAAAGTT
>CAZBDC010000183.1:0-10764 GCA_964490575.1 uncultured Anaerolineaceae bacterium
CACCCTATCCTACACTCTTTCCCTACACGACGCTCTTCCGATCTCGACCGCGCCTGGGAGAAACTGGGCCGCGCCCGCCGGATTGGGATCAAGTTCAACCAGGATTGGAACCGCGACCGGGTGGTCTACCACCAGGGCCACCGCCAGCAGCTGGTCAGCGACCCGGTCGCGCGCGCCACGCTGCGCCTCTTGCAGGAGCGGACGCGGGCCGAGATCTTCGCCATCGACGTGGGGGTCGAGCCGCCCGCCCCGGGCCACGGGCGCGAGTACTGCACCAACCTCCAGCCGGTCTTCGACGAGTTCAACGTCCCGTTTATCGACGGGCACAAAGACGAGGTACGCTGGGCCGCCGTCCCGGGCGGCGGGCAGATGTTCGAACGCTACCCCGTCCCCGCCGCGGCGGTCGAGGCCGACGCGTTCGTCTCGGTCCAGAAGATGAAGAACCACATGTTCATGGGCATCACCCTGTGCCTGAAGAACCTGTTCGGGCTGGTGCAGCTCCACCCGCGCGGCCGCCCGCGCCACTACTACCACCACCTGGTGCGCATGCCCTACATGCTGCCCGACCTGGGGCGCATCTTCGACCCGGCCCTCAACATCATCGACGGGCTGGTCACCCAGGCCGGGATGGAATGGGGCCCCGGCGACCACCCGCGCATCTGCAACACCCTGCTGGCCGGCGACCAGGTGGTGGCGACCGACGCCTGCGCCGCCACGCTGATGGGCCACGATCCGCGCGCCGACTGGCCCACCCCGCCCTTCCACCGCGACCGCAACGCGCTGCTGGTGGCTGCCCGGGGTGGCTTTGGCACGGTCGACCTGGACGAGATCGACTTCGCCAGTGAGGTGCAGGCTCCGGTCGGCCATTTCTTCAGCGCCGAGATCGACCCGCACGAGACCATCGTATCCTGGCTGCGCACCACCGCCGAGCAGGGCCGCTTCTACCGCGACAACCGCCGCGCGCTGGTCGACAAATATGCCGGGCAGTACATCCTGCTGCAGATGGGCGAGGTGCGTTGGGCCAGCCCGGATGGGACCCTCAACGTCAGCCGCCGCATCCTGTCCGGCGACCACCCCGAACAGGGCATGTGGCTGAAGTACGTCGACCCCGAAGAGGCCGAGGGCGAGCACTTCGAAGTCTACGACCGGCCTGCCGCATAATCTTGGGGTCCTTCTGCGCGGTGGGCAAGCCCGCCGCGCAGAAGGACCCCGAACTTATTATCCACGTTTTTCGAGCGGGATGTATTCCTTGGGGCCGGGGCCAATGTAGTGCGCGCCGGGGCGGATGATCTTGCCGTTGGCGCGCTGCTCGAGGATGTGGGCCGACCAGCCGGCGATGCGGGCCATGACGAACAGCGGCGTGAACATGCGCGTGGGGATGCCCATCACCCGGTAGACCACCGCGGTGTAGAAATCGAGGTTGGGGAACATGCGCTTCTCGTCCCACATGACCTTCTCGATCCGCTCGGCGATGTTGAACAGCATCATCGTGTCCTGCTCCTCGCACAGCTGGCGGGCGTATTCCTTGATGATCCCGTTGCGCGGGTCGGAGATGGTATAGACCGGGTGGCCAAAGCCCAGCGCGATCTCCTTGTTGGCCAGCATGTGGCGGATACCCGCTTCGGCTTCCTCCGGGTTGCGGAAGCGCTGGATCAGCTCGAAAGCGCCCTCGTTCGCGCCGCCGTGCTTGAAGCCGCGCAGCGCGCCGATGGCCCCGCACACCGCCGAATACAGGTCCGTGCCGGTGCCGCTGATCACCCGGCTGGTGAAGGTGGAGGCGTTGAACTCGTGCTCGGCGTACAGGATCAGCGAGACGTCCAGCGCGCGCGCGTAGGAAGCCGGCGGCGTCCGCCCGTACAGCATGTGCAAGAAGTGCCCGGCGATCGAGGTGTCTTCGATCTCCACATCGATCCGCCGCCCGTTGCGGGCGTAGTGGTACCAGTACACCAGCATCGAGGGGAACGAAGCCGCCAGCCGGTCGGCGATGTTGCGTGCCTCGCCCACGTTCTGGTCTTCGCGCTCGGGCAGGATCGTGCCCAGCATCGAAGCGCCGGTGCGCAGCACGTCCATCGGCTGGGCCGCGGTGGGGATCGCCTCCAGGACGGTCTTCAACGCCGCCGGCAGCCCGCGCATCGATTCCAGCTTCTGCTTGTAGCGCGAAAGCTGGTAACTGGTGGGCAGTTCCTCATGGATCAACAGGTAAGCCACCTCTTCAAACGAGGCGTGGCGGGCCAGGTCGTTGATGTCGTAGCCGCGGTAATGCAGCTCCTTGCCCTTATAGCCAACCTTGCTGATGGCGGTCTCGCCTGCTTCGATGCCAGAAAGGGCCACCGACTTCTTGCGCGGGATCGGGGCCTCTTCGGTTACCTGGGTTGCTTCGCTCATTTACCTGTCTCCTCGGGATAAATTTCGTATTTCACGCGTTCCAGGTAAGCGACAGCGTCGCCCACCTGAACGATACAAGTATCATAAAGATATTGTATACCAATTAAATGTTTTTTGCAGGCGTTTGTGCAATGATCCGGTCCACCAGAAGGATGATTCTGCCCTTCACCCTTTGATGTATGCTAATGGGTTTACACGGTGGAGGGTTAATGACTACACGCATTAATTCTTCCGATAATTAACCGGTTTTGGGGTGAAATAATTAAGCCAGGGACTGTCCAAACATGTTTGGACAGTCCCTGGCTGGTAAAAAGACTTTTAGGTTTCAAACCCCACAAGCGGGGTTTGAAACGCTCAATCAATCCATTAATATTCCCGGTACACGAACACCACTTCGCCCTTCACCTCGACATTCTCCGGCTGGAAGAACATCGGCTCGAAGGTCTTGTTGGCCGGCTGCAGGCGCACCTGCCCGTTTTCGAGATAGTAGTACTTGAGCGTGGTCTCGCTTTCGTCCTTCAACCAGGCCGCCACCATCCGCCCGTTGCGCGGCTGGTCGATCTGGCGGAAGATCACCACGTCGCCGTCGGCGATCATCGCGTCGATCATCGAGTCTCCCTGTACCTGCAGGGCAAACAGCCCCTCGGTGCTGCGCGGCAGCTTCGAGCGCGGCACCTCGACGTAGGTCTCGCTGTCGAACGGCGCAAAGTCGCTGTCGGGGATGAAGATCGGCTCACCGGCCTGGATGCGCCCCGCCAGCGGCAGGCGCAGCAGCGCCTCGGACAGGCGGTTCAGCTCGTCCGCCACCAGCTGGATCGTTCGCGAGCGGCCCTTTTCCCAGTGGATCAGGCCGCGCTGCTCCAGCGCCTCCAGCCCGCGGCGGATGTGTGACAGGCTTTTATTGCCGATCATCTCGCCAATTTCCCGGTACGAAGGGCCATACGGGTGTGTCTTGACATACGTCCGAATGGCATTCAAAATTTTTCGTTCGTGGTCGATTAATCCGTCCGCCGACTCTCGTTTTGTCATTCCTTCCTTCCTTTCCCGCCGGATTTCGCGCGGTCTGGCGCGGCCGGAATAACTTCCCCCCGGCCCCTGCTCTCCCCCAGGTGAATACCACCCACCCCGGGAACTTTTTTTCTAGAAATATTGTACCAGAACCGCCGTTCTGAATCAATAGGCAATTTTGGTAGAATCGACCATTTTCCTGGTTTTGGATTCCTGGGCGACTTCTGCGCGAACTGCCTATTCTTTCCAGCGCACAACCTCATCCATCGGCTTGCGATAGCGGGCGGGCGGCTGTTCGGCCGGGTAGCCAGGCGCCACCCCACAGCCGGCGGCGAGGAGCGCCGGGAGGTCGTCAGCCAGCCAGCGCGCCTACCGCCTTCGCGATCTGCTCGACCGCCCGCCGGATATTCTCCATCGAATTGGCAAAACACAGCCGCAAGTAGCCTTCCCCGCGCGGGCCAAAGGCCGTCCCCGGCAGCACGGCCACTCCGGCCGTCTCCAGCAGCGCATCTGCCCACCAGGCCGCCGTCTTGCCCAGCGCCTGGATATTGGGGAAGGCGTAGAACGCCCCCTGCGGGACCCGGCAGCGCACGCCGGGGATCGCGTTCAGCCCGGCCACCAGCGCGTCGCGGCGGCGCTGGTATTCCGCCACCGCCGCGTCCACCGCCTCCTGCGGCCCGCTCAGCGCGGTGATCCCGGCCGCCTGGGTGAAGCTGGCCGTGCAGCCCACCGAGTGGGTCAGCAGCAGTTCCACCCGCTCGGCCAGCGCCGCCGGCATGATCCCATAGCCCAGCCGCCAGCCGGTCATGGCGTAGGTCTTCGAGAACCCGTCGCAGATGATCGCCCGCCCGGCCATGCCGGGCAGCGCCGCAATGCTCGGCGCGGAGAGCCCGTCGAAGACCAGCCGGGCATAGATCTCGTCCGAGAGCACCCACAGGTTCCGCCGGCGGGCCGCCGCGGCGATGTGCTCCAGCGCCCGGAGCGGCATCACCCCGCCGGTCGGGTTGCCGGGCGAGTTAAGGATCACCAGGCGCGTGCGCTCGCTCAGCGCCGCGTCGAAAGCGTCCAGGTCGAAAGAAAAATCGTCCGCCTCGCTGAGCGGTACGGGCGCCGGCCTCCCGCCCGCCACCTGGATCGAAGCCAGGTAGGTCGGGAAGCCCGGGTCGGGGTAGATCACCTCGTCGCCCGGCTCGACCAGCGCCAGGATCGGGAAGAACAGGGCCGGCTTGGCCCCCGGCGCCACCACCACCTGCCCCGGGTCGATCTGCATCCCGCGCCGCTGCCCGGCGTCCCGCGCGATAGCCTCGCGCAGCGCCAAAACCCCCGCCGCCGGGGTGTAGCGGGTCAGGCCCTGCTCGATCGCCGCCATCCCGGCCCGCGCGATATGCGGATAGGTCGGGAAGTCCGGCTGCCCGATCTCCAGGTGGATGATCGCCCGCCCCGCCGCCTCGTTCGCCTGGGCGCGCGCCAGCATGTGGTATGCCCCCTCGGCCGTCAGCTGCTGAACCCGCTCGGTAAATTCCATCGTCTGCTCCCTCCTGCCCCGGCGCCAGGTGACTACAAATTCTTCCAACCTCCCGCAGGGGAGGTTTCCCAACCCTTGCGGCGGATTCATCCGCCCCTCTCAATCCATTGCCAGCCACTCCCCCAGCAGCCGCCCCAGGCTGCGCTCCAGCACGGTGAAGGAGAAATATTTCTGTGCCAGCGCATAGTTGCGCTCGCAGGTCTCCTGCACGTGCTCGGGGTGGGCCAGGTAGAAGCGCGCCGCTTCCAGCGTCTTCTCGCTGATATAGCCGTCGAACTCGATCACCCCAAAGCCCTTCGGCTTGATATCGGCCTGGTAGATGGCGTAATTGTTGACCACCAGCGGGCGTTTGTAATAGACCGCCTCGAGGAAGGCGTTGCCGAAACCCTCGATCAGCGAGGGGTAGGTGACCAGGTCGGCTTTGGCGTACACGTCGCCCAGCTCGTACACCTTGCGCCCATCCGCCAGGGCGCCTCGCTGCGGGGCGACCAGCTCGGCCGAGAAGTGCACGTTGACCCCCAGCAGCCCGGCGAACTCGCGCAGGCGCAGCTCGTAATCGTAGCCCTCGTCGCCCGCCGCGTGGGTGATCACCAGGTCAGCCGGTAGCCCCAGCCGGCGGACCAGCTCGATGGCGTGCTCGATGCCCTTGCGCTGGATGATGCGGGTCGGCTGGAGGATCAGCAGGCGCCCGTCCGCCACGCCGAAGTCGGCCCGCAGCGTGTCGATATAGTCGCCCGGGTCGGGCGGCGGGTTGTCGAAATCCATCACGTTTGGCACCACCGCCGCCGGCACGCCCAGCCGGGCGGTGAGCTGGCGGGCCTGGGCGGTGTTGATCACCGCGTGGCGGATCGAGGGCAGGTTGGGCGGGAAAGCCGCCGCCAGGTAATCCTGCACCGAGCTGGTCAAAAAGCGCTGGCGCTCCCAGTAGAAATCGTGGTGGTGGGCGATGGTGGGGTAGCCCGTCTCGGCGATGAACTCGGTGATCGCCAGCCCGAGCGGGATATTGATCGGGATGGTCAGCGCGTTCTCGGTGATCAGCACGTGCAACTCAAACTTGCGCGCGAATTCATACAGCCCCTGCTTGAGGTGCGCCTTGAGCGCCTCCACCTGCCGCGAGACCTGCGCCGGGCGGATGAAGGGCGAGAAGTAGTCCTGGTGCAGGTCCTTCAGCCCCTCTTCGCCCTCGTGCAGGCGCCCCCACGGCCCGGCGTAGACGGCTTTGGTAATCGCGTCGATGGCCGGGTGCAGGTAGAAAGCTTCAGGTATAATGAAACTACGCTCTGCCGGGCGGTCGCACACCCCGCAGAAGTAGAAGCATTCGTGCCCCATCCGTTCCAGGGCCGCCGCCCACTTGGCGGTTTCCAGCGAAACGCCGTCCGTGCCGGCGAAGCGCGTCGAGATGAACCCGATCCGAAGTGAAGATGACATATCCAGTCTCCTTTCTCTTGTCATCACGAGCGGAGCGAAGCAATCTGTCACTGCGAGCGCGCCAGCTTCCCCCGCCATCGCCGCAGATTGCTTCGGTCGGGCCAGGAACCCCATCCTAAGGTATCCGCATGGCACAAAAGATCCAGAAAGTCGCAAGAGTGAATTATCCGCTCAATCCGCTCTCAGAAATCCGTTGACAGCTCTCCTCCGAACAATTAACTTGCACAGTCTCGCCAATCACCTGAACCCTGCTCAACGAAACGTGGAGTATTAATGAACTTAAACCGTTATACCACAAAACTGGCCGAGATCTACGGCCCCGAACAGGCCCCCGCCGTCGCCGCCCGCCTGGGACGGCTGGTCGAGGCCTACCGCGGGCGCATCCCCGCCCCCGCCGACCCATCCCTCACCCAGCGCGACTCGCTCCTCATCACCTACGCCGACCAGGTCCAGGAGCCGGGCCGCCCGCCGCTCGAAGCGCTGGGCGAGTTCTGCCGGGAGCGCCTGCAGGGCGTGGTCAGCGGGATCCACTTCCTGCCCTTCTTCCCCTGGTCCTCCGACGACGGCTTTTCGGTCAAGGACTACCGCGCCATCGACCCTGCCATGGGATCGTGGGCCGACGTGGAGCGCCTGGGGCGCAGCTTCCGCCTGATGTTCGACGGCGTCATCAACCACGCCTCGGCCCAGGGCGGGTGGTTCCAGGCCTTCCTGCGCGGCGAGCCGCGCTACCGGGACTACTTCCTGACCGTCGAGGGCGACCCCGACCTGTCGGGCGTCGTGCGGCCCAGGGCGCTGCCGCTGCTGACCGAGTTCGCCACCGCCGCCGGCCCGCGCAAGGTCTGGACGACCTTCTCGGACGACCAGGTCGACCTGGACTTCCGCAACCCGGACGTGCTGGTGGAGATCTTCGACATCCTGCTCATGTACGCCGAGCGCGGGGCGCAGTTCATCCGCCTGGACGCGATCGCCTACCTGTGGAAGGAAATCGGCACGCCCTGCATCCACCTGCCCCAGACCCACGCCGCCATCCAGCTCCTGCGGGCCGTGCTCGACGACGCCGCCCCGCACGTGCGCCTGATCACCGAGACCAACGTCCCGCACGAGGACAACATTGCTTACTTCGGCGACGGGACCAACGAGGCCCAACTGGTCTACAACTTCGCCCTGCCGCCGCTCGTCCTGCACACCTACCGGGCCGGCGACGCGCGCGCCCTTTCGCGCTGGGCCGCCGGGCTGGCGCTGCCCTCCCGCCAGGTCACCTTCTTCAACTTCCTGGCCTCGCACGACGGGATCGGGCTCAACCCGGCCCGCGGCATCCTCACCCCGGCCGAAGTCGACGGGCTGGTAGCGCAGACCCTGGCCCACGGCGGGCTGATCTCCTACAAGCACAACCCGGACGGCTCGCAGAGCCCCTACGAGATGAACATCAACTACTTCGACGCCCTATCGAACCCCTCTGGCAGCGAGCCTCTGGCCGTGCAGGCCCGGCGCTTCCTGGGAGCCCAGTTCGTCATGCTCTCGCTGGCGGGCATGCCGGGCATCTACTTCCACAGCCTGTTCGGCTCGCGCGGCTGGCCGGAAGGCGTCCGCCAGACCGGGCGCAACCGCACCATCAACCGCCAGAAGCTGGAGCGGGCCGCGCTGGAAGCCGAACTGAACGACCCGGCCTCGCTGCGCGCGCTGGTCTTCTTCGCCTATGCGCAGCTTCTCCAGGCCCGCGCCGCGCAGCCCGCCTTCGACCCCTTCGCCCCCCAGCAGGTGCTCCAGGCCGGCGCGCCCATCTTCGCCCTCCTGCGCGCCTCGGCGGATGGCGCGCAGCGCGTGCTGTGCCTGCTCAACGCCGCCGCCACCCCCCAGCCGGCCCGCGTCGACTGGGCCGCCGCCGGGCTGCCCGCCCCCACCCGCGCCGCCGACCTGCTCACCGGCCAGGTGGAATCGTTGGACCCCGGCCTCCCGCTCGTCCTCGAGCCGTACCAATACCGCTGGCTGGATATTACAAATGCTTATCCAGCCACGCCGCCACGTCCGCGTGGACCTGGTCGCGGTTGAGCTCGTTGAGCATCTCGTGGCGCCCCTCGGGGTACAGCAGCATCTCCACGTCCGCGATGCCCAGCTCGCTGTAGCGCCGCCCCAGCACCAGCACGCCGTCATGGGCCCCGACCGGGTCCATCTCGCCCGCCAGGAGCAGCACCGGCAGGTCCTTGGGGATCAGGGCCTGCTTGCCCGGGTCGATCATCTCGTTGATCCCGACCGCCATACCGTAAGTCATCCCGTTGGTGAAGGCAAAGCCGCACCACGGGTCGTTGATGTACTTCTGCACCTCGGCCTCGTCGCGGGTGAGCCAGTCGAAGGGAGTTTTGGCCGGCTCGAAGGGTTTGTTGAACGGCGCGAACAGTGCCCCGGGATCCGGCGGGAGCTGGTCGCGGCCCGCCCCCGCGGCGGCCTGCGCCATGCCCGGCAGCGCCTCCGGCGGGATCAGCGCCAGCCCGGTCGAGCCCGAGAGGATCACCCCCTGCAGCTCGCCGCCCCAGCGCTCGATGTACTGCTGGCCCATGAACGAGCCCATGCTGTGGCCGAACAGGAACACCGGCAGCCCGGGGTTCTCTTCCTTAATAATCTTCGTCAGCTGCAGCTCACCCTGCAGCATATACTCCCAGCCGTTCTCCCCGGCGATGCCCGCTCTGGCCAGGTCGCCGGCCGTCTTGCCGTGCCCGCGGTGGTCGTCGCCATAGACGACATAGCCGCGCGCGTTGAGGAATTTGGCGAAGCGCTCGTAGCGCCCGGCGTGCTCGGCCGCGCCGTGCACCACCTGCACCGCCCCCTTGAGCGGCCCGGCCCACTCGTCCGGCGCCCACTTGTAGGTGAAGATCTCCCACCCGCCGGCATCCGTGAAGGTAAACGTGGTTGTGCTCATATTTCGACTCCTGTCTGAATTTCGAGAAGCTGCCCCAGCGAAGGGTCCTCCGGCAGCTAATCCTTAAAAACCCTTTCCTATACTGTAGCATAAGTTTTCCAGATGTTGTTCGTTTTGAGCGGGCAACTGCCTTTCTTTTCTCCGCGTCCTCCGCGTCCCATTTTCCACTCCCCCCGCGATTCTGGCATATACTTCTTAAAACCAACCTTCTCACGCGAGGCCCCCCATGCAAACCACCCCCCTGTCCATCGAGCGCCTCAACGCCGGCCAGCCCATCCTGGCCCCCACCGGCCACTGGTGGGAGAGCGGCGTCACCTTCAACCCGGCCGCCGTCTACCTCGACCCATCCCCGCCCAACCAGGCCCTGATCCGCGCCCTGCTGCCCATGTTCCGCCCGGATGACCCGCGCCTGGCCGAGGGCGTGGTGGCGGTCCACTACCGCGCCCGGCCCGAGCAAGACCCCGCCAGCGACTTCGCGCGCAGCTTCATCGGGCTGGCCCTCTTCACCCCCACCCTCGCGCCGCTCTACCGCTACGCCGAGCCGGTCCTGGCCCCCTCGCCTGACCCGCACGGCTGCGACGCGCTGGGGGTCGAAGACCCGCGCGTCCACCGCACCGGCGAAACCTTCGCCATGGTCTACTGCGGCGTGCAGCCCGACCCGCTCCACGGCTGGCGGGCCCGCCTGTGCCTGGCCGAGTCGCGCGACCTGCTGCGCTGGGATAAGCAGGGGGTCCTGCCCGGCGATGTCGCCGCCCACAACAACAAGGACGGCGCGCTCTTCCCCGCCCCGATTGGCGGCCGGTACTACCTGCTCCATCGCCCCTTCGCCGAGAGCTGGCCCCAGGCCGACTACACCATCCGCCTGGCCGAAAGCGACTCGCTGCGCGGGCCCTGGCGCGACCTGGGCGAGGTCCTGCGCGCGCTGCCCAACCCGCGCGCCCGCTCCACCTGGGTGGGGGCCGGCGCGCCGCCCATCCCCGCCGGCGATCAGCGCTACATCGAGATCTACCACACCGGCAGCTACCTGAACGAGACCGAGCGCCAGTACGACCTGGCCGCCGCCCTGCTCGACTTCGAGCGCTTCGACCCGCGCCGGCCCGCCGCGCTGGTCCGCGCCCGCATCGAGCCGCTCATGGTCCCCGAAACGGAGGCCGAGCTGCGCTCGCGCTCCAGGCTGCAGGTCGCCAACGTCCTGTTCGCCTGCGGGGCCTACGAATACCAGGGCTGGATCTACATCATCTACGGCGGCGCGGACACCTACACCCTCGCCGCCCGCCTCCGCAAGGACGCCCTGCTGGAGGCCCTGCTCCGGGCCGAGGGGGAATAGGGTCGCAGGCCTGCCTCGGTCCAATGCCTTCCTCGGTCCAATGCTCCGCGTTTCCTCGGTCCAATGCTCCGCGTTGGACCGCTCCCCCCGCGCTCCGCGTCTTCCCGCCATCCGACCACCTCGACTCCACTGGCCGGGGCCAATCCGGCACAACCAGCCACTGCCAGTTCACCCGGT
>CAZBDC010000184.1:0-10660 GCA_964490575.1 uncultured Anaerolineaceae bacterium
TATTCACCCGGCAAAACAGCCGGTTTCATCGCCGTAATTGGCGAAGGTATTGTAAAATAGAAATAGATTTCACCCAATCCCAATTTCATGTTTTCGTTTTGCACGATCGACTTCTGGTTTGACCGAGGTATTTATGAATGACCGGTTATCGCGCCGCACCAAGCTGGCCTACGGGTTTGGCGATACGGGTTTCAGCCTGACCTCAACCATCATCGGGGCCTACTTTGCCATCTTCCTGACCGACGTGGTTGGGATCGCGCCAGGCATTGCAGCGGTGGCAATTTTTGTGGGCCGCAGTTGGGACTACATCAACGACCCGCTAATCGGCTATCTTTCGGACCGCACCCGCACGCGCTGGGGCCGCCGGCGCCCATACCTGTTGCTGGGAGCGCTGCCTTTTGCATTGACCTACTTGATGATGTGGTACCGCCCCCCCATTGAAAGCCCGGTCGGACTGGCGATTTACTATTCCCTGGCTTATGTGCTGTTCGAAGCAGCCGCCACGCTGGTCTACATGCCTTACTTTGCCCTGACTCCCGAGTTAACCACCAGTTACGACGAACGCACCTCCCTGACGACCTACCGCATGTTTTTCTCAATCCTTGGCAGCCTGGTCGCCTTTACGATCCCACTGATGATCGTCGGTTCCTTCCGGCCCGAGAATGCTCCACGTGTGTTCTTGATGGGCGCCATCTTTGCCCTGGTTTCCGCCGCGCCGCTCCTGCTGGTCTTCCTTGGCACGCGCGAGCGGCAGGAGTACTCACAGCTAAAATCCCCTGGGCTGCGCGAGTCACTTCGCGCGGCACTGAAAAACCGCCCGTTCGTTTTCGGCGTGATCATTTTCCTGCTCACCTGGGTTTCTGTTGGGATCCTGGAAACCTCCCTGTTGTACTTTATTAAATACGTGGTGCGGCGCGAAAGTAATAGCGACCTGATCATGGCCGTTATCTTCGTCACCGCAATGCTGGTGCTGCCCTTCTGGGAGTGGGCCTCGCGGCGCTGGAACAAACGCCTGGCTTACAGCGCCGGGATTGCCTTCTGGGCCGTCGTGCAGATTGGCATGATCGCTCTAAACCCGGGTACGGCCCTGCCGGTCATCCTGGGCATGTGCGCCCTGGCCGGGATCGGGGTCAGTGCCGCCCACGTCCTACCCTGGTCCATCATCCCCGATGCGGTCGAGTGGGATGAGTGGCAGACCCACGAACGCCACGAGGGCATGTTCTATAGCCTGGTAATGCTGGCTAATAAAGTTGCCTCGTCCATCACCATCCCGCTCGTTTTAGTCGTCCTTCAGGTAACCGGCTACGTGCCCGGCTCAGCCGAACAACCCGCCAGCGCCTTGCTGGGCATCCGCCTGGTGATCGGCCCTGTGCCGGCCCTGCTCCTGGTAGGTGGGATCGTTTTTGCCCTGCTCTACCCCCTCAGCCGGGAGAGCCATCGCCGGATCGTGGCCGAATTAGAAGCCCGCCGAACGGCAGAAGCGGCCGCGTGCTCTGAGGAAGATGCCCAAGGAGCCTCTGCATGAACCCCATCAGCAGCCAAAGCGAGATCACCGTCCTGCCAGTGCGCAGCGAAAACGAACGCCGGCTGTTCCTGACCTTTCCCTGGCGAATCCTCAAAAACGACCCGTTATGGGTCCCACCGCTCCTGCCAGATTGGGCCGAACGGATCGACCCGGCCCGAGGCGTGTTCTTCCAACGTGGCACAGCCGATTTCTTCATCGCCTGGCAAGGCGGGCAACCGGTTGGTACGATCTGCGCCGCCGAAGATCGCGAAGCCAATGCTGCCTGTGGGACGCGTGAAGCCCTGTTCGGTTTCTTTCATTTCATAGAAAGTTATCCGGTCATGGAATCTCTTCTCGCACGCGTGCGGAAGTGGGCGAGCGCCCGTGGTCTGGTTAGCCTGACCGGCCCCTTCAACCTCGACTATGAGGACAGCTATGGCATCCTGGTAGCCGGGCGCGACCGCCCACCTGCCCTCCTCTGCGGGCACACCCCACCTTATTACCTTGAATTCGTTGAGCGTTACGGCTTCGGGCCCGCCCGCGGTGACAACCTCGCCTTCGCTCTCGACATCAGCGCTCCCTCTCCAGCGTTGGATGAGCTGACCCGCATGGCGGAGCGCGTGCGGGCGCGCCGGCGCTTTGTCATCCGACCGGCCAATCTGTCTCACTGGGAAGATGAACTCGAGCGCATCCTGGTTCTGATGAACGCCAGCCTGGCCCACCTGCCCGATTTTCGTCCCTGGCGGCGTGAGGTCGTCTACAACAGCCTTGCGCCTTTCCGTAAGATTGTCGACCCTGAACTCATCTTGTTCGCCGAGGATCCGGGCCAGCCGGGTGGGGACCGATGCATCGGCTGGCTGCCGGGCATCCCAAACCTCAACGAAGCCTTCATCCACGCTAATGGGCTGCGCCGCCCCTGGGATTACCTCCGCTTATGGTGGTATATGCGCCGCCAGGCGAAGTGCCTGGCGGTAAAGAGCGTGCTGGTCCCTCCTGAGTACTGGGGCAGCGGAGTGGCCATCTTGCTGTTTGATGAAATGGTCAGGCGCGCCCGTACGCGCGGCTATCGCTGGATCGATGCTTCCTTAACCTCGGCAGATAACCCGCGCACTCCTCAGCTCGCGGCACGCTTCGGAGCCAGGGAATATAAGCGCTACCGGGTTTACCGGATGCCAGTTTAGCGAACAACGCTATCGTCACCAACAAGTCTCAGCAGGTAGACTTCTCCATTCACACCCCCAGCCGCTGCGAATTGGCCATCCGGGGAAAAACCACACACGCTGATCGCACTGTCAAGATCCAGGCTCGCGCACAGCCGGCCACCATCCAGATCCCACACCATAAGCTCCCCATCATCTGAGCCAGAAAGAATCCGGCTGCCATTTGGGGTAAAAGCGATGCAGTTCACCGTCCCCGTGTGACCTGTCAGGCGTTGATGGACCTGGGCTTTCGCCAGGTCCCAAACCTGCAGGACATTCCCGGCTGCGCTGGCTGCCCTCCTGCCATCCGGGGAGATCGCGACTGCCCCGGGTCGATCGGCAGGAAAAGCCAGGCAGTGCAGCACTTCGCCCCCAATCAGGTCCCAAACCCGCAGGGCAGGATCGCCCAAATAGATGATCGCCCGCTGTCCATTCAGGCTGAAAGCAATGGCATGTACCGGGCTATTTGTTTCGTTCAGCTGGCATACCAGGCGGCCGGTTTCTAGTTCCCAGACACGCGCCGGCCCAGCAGGCAAACCCGAGACAGCCCGCCTCCCATCTGGAGTGATCAACACAAAAGCAGCCTTTAGCCAGGCCGGGTGACTGCGCAGAGAGCCCGAGAGCCGGCCGCTTTCCAACACCCAAAGATGGATCACCCTGTCCTTTGCCGTGGAAATCAATCTCTTTCCGTTTGGAGCAGCAGCAACAGAAAGAACTTCACCGCCATGACCTTTGAGCGAGCGCAGCAGCCGGCCGCTCTCTAGATCCCACACCTTCAACGCACCGTCAGTCGATCCCGTGACCACCTGGGAGTGGTCAAGAGTGAAAGCCAAAGCGGTGATCCTGCCAGAATGTTCCACAAGAGGCAGGTCTTGAGACCCGCCTGGCACAGCGGAGAAAGCCCGCACGGGTTTCAGCCACAGCGGGACATCCAGCCTGGCCGCATCCGCAAGCAATTTCTGGATTTCGGCCTGTTCAAAGGCTGCAAGCCGGCCAAACAGCTGCCCCACAAGCTGGTCCGGGGCTTTTTCCAGGGCATCATGAGCCAGGCTCAGCGCGCCTTGCGCAAGCTGGACAACCTCTCGCGCCGCCAGGTCTCCACGCAGACCAATGTCGTAATCCTCAAGCAATGCCCAGATTCCTCCATTCCGCAGGCGTGCAGCCATCCAGGCCGGGTCCAGCAGCAGGTCAGACAGTTCCTGCGCCTGCCCGGCTGCCGCCAGGTGTTGTGCCAGGTGCATAAAGAAATAACCATCTTGCGGCCCAGCACTCCACTGCCCACCCGGACAGCGCCGGCGGTAACCAGACACCAGCCTCGCGTGCAATTCCCGCAGTTGCCCGGCCTGCCGTTCAACCAGGGACGAGCGAACCACCTTGTGCACCTGGATGACTTCTGCCCCAGGATCATAGCGCTGTACAAGCGAGAGCCTGTGCAGCAAGTTGCACAGTTCTTTTACCTCCAGCGGGTCGATCCTTTCCACAGCCCCCCACAGCACCTCCAAAGCACCCAGCGGAATCTGATCGGATTCCGAAAATACAGCCAGCGCTTCAAAGCGCTCCTTCTGGTCAGGCCTGAGCAGTTCGAGGATGGCTGAAAGGGCGGCAGCGATTGCACGACTGCGCCCGCGTCCATCCTGCGCATCAAAAGGCGCAAGCCCCAACCGGTCGTAAGCCTGGATAATTTCCACACTCGCCTGGCCAGCAGAAAAGCCCTGATCGATCAGTCTGGTCAGGCACCCGCCGGCCAGGCTGGCAAGCAGCGGCCAATCTCCACAGCGTTCCGCCAGAACCGAAAGCGCATCATGAAGGCTGTCCAATTCTTCTTCCGGAACGCCGGCAGACTTCAGCACAGTGCACAAGAGGGCAACCGTTTCACTGCGCCGCATCTCATCCACCCTCACCCTGGGTGCCCCTGGAGGTAAGATCTCGTCATCCAACGTGATCACCAGGCACAGGGTCTTCGAACCGGGCTGTAAAAAGTATTCCAGCTGAGTTCGCTGCCAGGCATCATCGATCACCAGCAGCGCCCGCCTGTCTCGTAATATTTCTTGAAGATGCGTGCCGGCCTCTCGGGTCTCAACAAGTTGTGGGGGCCGTCCCTCGAGGAATGAAATCAGTTCCCCGATGCTGGCTGTACATGCTGCATACGATGCAGGGTTACATGGTGTGGCCCACAGAATTCCATCTGGGAATGCCTCCCAAACCCTGGGATCCTGGCACACGGCCTGCGCGAGGGTGGTTTTCCCATACCCGCGCGCACCTTCCAGCGCAGTCGTGATCCCAACCACTTCACTTCCTTGGGGTTCAAGCAATGCTTCGATAAGTTCTTCATATTCTAACCAGCGGGGAATATATCCATCTGGCGGGAGATCACCCATCACAGGCGGCTTTGTACGCAGCCCCAGGACCGGTTCCGCACTTGCCTTTTCGAGCAATCCGACCGTTGGGCGGGCATTCGACACAACGGATTTTCCCGGCTTATCGTTCTCTTCACTGACCGCAGCACGCGTGACCGGGATCGCTGGCTTTACTTCCCGCGGGCTGCCCTTTAGCACCGCCAGAAAACCGCCAACAGACGCCAGGCTGCCCAAACCTGCGGCAATCAAAAATATCCAACATCCTGTTTCGGTTGCCCCCCAGCCAGGAAAAACTTGCCAGCCAATCCCGACGAACGCCAGGATGATCCCGCCAGCAAACAGGAGAAGAACGCAGAACTGCCGCAAACTTCCCTCCTTATGGACACAACAGGTGCAGTTCTTTCCCGATAGAGACAAATTACGGTATTAATTTGCTTAAGGTTATTTCGATGATCGCTGCGTCAGCAATATAAAGGGATACACAAACCCAATCGCTTATCCCTGTTCATACTCTACTAAAGAATGATGGCTCGCATATAATCCTCATCTACACCCCCAGGGTTTATTTTTTATCTATTCATACTGTGAGAACCTGTCATTTAGAATGCCAGGCATTCAAGCGCAGCGCCAGCCAGAAATGACAATAAACTTTTAGTTAAACTCAACCCAGGCTATTGTCAGGCCTTCCTACAATGTTTATAATATCTTTAGCTTCACATAGGGCCCAGAAAGTGAAATATATGGAACAGCTTTTGGCCATTTTCGCCAAGGAAAGATACCAAACGATTTGTTTCATTTCTTCGGCATTGGCTTAATATCAAGTTTTTATGGGGGAAAAACATGGTTGTCAAGTATTTTTTCAACATCCTGCTGACCTTCTTCATCCTGGTATCGACCGGTGAGATGCTACCCGCATCCTTGCCCACCAACCTGGCGCATTTCGGCCAGAATAACCCGGTCCAGGCGTCTGTCCTACCTGCGGGGCCCACTACTTTTGAAAAGCTGAAACCCGAAGACAATGCTCTCTACGTGAACGTGAATGGACTGGCGCTGAGTTGGACCTCCTTTCCGGATGCGATTAGTTACGAATATTGCGTCGATACGACCGGCGACAACGCCTGCGCCACCGCCTGGATCAGCACAGGACTAAATAAATCCGTCACCTTGAACAACCTGCCCTATTTCCGGGCTCATTACTGGCAGGTGCGCGCGGTGACCGATTCCAACGTCATTGAGGCAGATGAAGGGGCATGGTTTATGTTCATCACTGCCAGTCCACCACCGGCGCCATTCAACAAAGTGTTCCCGCCAAACGGCGTCGGGGAACTGCCTTTGAGCCTGACCCTGACCTGGGAGCCCAGCACCGGCATTGAAACCACTTATGATTACTGCCTCGTCCCCTCAGGCACTGCCTGCACCTGGAAGTCGAATGGCTCAGCCACATCCGTCGCCATCACGGGCCTGGCCTATGGGACCACCTACACCTGGCAGGTTCGTGCGAAAAACTCATCGGGTTCGATGCTGGCCAACGCGGGTGTGAATTGGATATTTACCACCCAAATGGCTCCACCTGCCCCATTCGGCAAGCTCACACCAGGTATTGGAGCATCGGATCAACCACTGAGCCCCACCCTGACCTGGGAGGCCAGCACAGGAGAATATATTCGCTATGAATACTGCATCACGGATACGACGGATGCAACGTCCTGCGATAAGATCTGGTATCAGGCTTATGACGAAACTCAGGTCGCACTCAGCGGCTTGAAATATTCCACGCCATATCGCTGGCAGGTACGGGCGATCAACCCGTCTGGAATTCTAGACGCCAACAGCGGGGCGCTGTGGGAGTTCACGACCCAGAACCCCTTACCATCGTCCTTCAGCAAGCTGACACCCGTGGACCAGGCCGCCAACCAGCCGGTCAGCCCGGTTCTGACCTGGAGCCCCAGCCAGGATGCGGCAGACTACATCTACTGTGTGGACGATTCCGACAACGATACCTGCGACAGTACCTGGGTCGCAAGCGGTGATACCTTCGCGGTTCCTGCCGGGTTGATCGAGCAAAAAACCTACTACTGGCAGGTGAAAGCCCGTAACGCCGAGGGTGAAACCGCGGCGAATAATGCTGCCTGGTGGAGCTTCACCACCCGGAGCAATACCCCGGCAGTATTTTCCAAGCTCAGCCCGCTGGATACTGACGGCCTGGTCTCTCGGACACCCTGGCTTTCCTGGACCAGCTTCTCAGGCGCAGACAGCTACCAGTACGCCATCCTTGAGGATCAGCCTTACCCTCCCGCGCCGGTTTGGGTCGATGCAAGAACCAGCCTCTCCATCCAGGTTCCCGCGTCGGCAAACTTACAGCCCGACACAACCTACCTCTGGCAGGTGCGGGCAATTGCGGGAGGAGATGTCACTGAAGCCGGGCTGTGGTGGTCTTTCACCACGCTGAAAGAAGGTCCAACCAGTACAGATCAGCTTTTTGATGATGCTATTGAAGACCAGCCATACGTTGGGAGTCTGGCAGCCGTTTCAAACTATGGGAAGAGCTTTTCGCTGGCAGGCAGCCTGCCACCCGGAGTCCTGTCTCTGTCCGGGGATGGCCACTTTACTTATACCCCACCCGAGGATTTCACTGGCACGGTCAGCTTCGATTTTAACGTCTGGGACGGTTACAACCCACCTTCTAATAACTACACAGCCACCATCATGGTTCAGCCCGTCAATGATGCTCCGGTACTTGCTTTTATTCCCAACCAGACGGTCAACACCGGGCAGATCGCCAGCTTTACTGTGATTGCCCAGGACGCCGATCTCCCCTATGGTGATCAGCCCACATTGTCCATCGTTGAACCGCTGCCCACTGGAGCCACATTTAACCCCGCCACCGGCCTCTTCCATTGGATGGCGGTTTTCTCAGCCGCACATCCCGAGCCGTATTCCTTTACAGTCAAGGTCGCAGACCAGGGTGGATTATCCGATACACAGCTGGTCACAGTCTCCGTGGTCCCATTCCACAGCTGGCTGCCGCTGATTTTTAGGCCCTGACCCTCCGGCATTTCCTGAAGTTATTACTGGGGATGTTCAATAAATTGATTGGACGTCCCCAGTTTTACTTTGGTCGAAGCAGGTTGGCGGCGGATCAACAACAATGATTGAGTTATATTACTTAATAGAAAATTAATATTCACTTAATGTATAATACAATTTAGCGGCCCGTCACACCCGCATCCTATCCCCAAAAAGGAGACCATATGATTAAAGAATTTAAAGAATTTATCATGCGAGGGAACGTGCTCGACCTGGCGATCGGGATCATCATCGGAGGAGCGTTCGGCAAGATTGTTTCCTCCTTCGTCAACGATATCCTTATGCCGCCTATCGGCCTGTTGCTGGGCGGGGTAGATTTCTCCAACCTGTTCGTCAGCCTGAACGGCGAGAAGTACGCGTCGCTTGCAGCCGCCCAGGAGGCTGGTGCGCCCACGCTGAACTATGGCCTGTTCATCAACAACGTTCTCGATTTCTTGATCGTAGCGATCGCTATCTTCTTCGTCATCAAAGCCGTGAACAAGCTACAGCGGCCAAAGCCAGTTGAGGCCGCGCCAGCGACGACCAAGGAATGCCCCTACTGCTTCAGCACCATCCCGATTAAAGCCAAGCGCTGCCCGAACTGCACCTCTGAGTTGTAAGGTCCAGGCAGCCAATCCCCTGGCAGCGCGCCAGCCGGCAATGAAACACTGTAGGCTGGCGCGCTGCGCTTTTTCCTCCGATAGATACGCTCAAAATTGCTGCTGGCGCTTATCGATACGAGGAGTGGTTGAGATTGCCCGACGACGGCTTAGACAGCAATCACCACGCAGTTCCTCCCCAAGGCCTTAGCCTGGTAAAGAGCCCGGTCCGCTGCCCGGAATACTTCTTCATAATCCTGGCCATGGTCCGGAAAAACCGCCACACCGGTTGAAGTGGTGATTCCGAAGGTCTTCTCGCCAGCATTGAAAGATATCTGTGCGATTTCATTACGCAGATGATCGGCTCGATCGCACGCAATCGTACCAGGGGTGTCAACCAGGATAATCAGGAACTCTTCGCCCCCGTACCGGATGGCCCAATCGCCCTTCCGGATTGAGTTTGCCATCTTCATCGACACTGCCTTTAGGACCAGGTCGCCTGCTTCATGCCCCCAACGGTCATTTACATCCTTGAAATGATCGATATCGAACATCAACAGGCTGATCCGAATTGCCAGGCGTTCAGCCTTGGCGAATTCATCCGGCAGCACGTTCTCAATAAAGCGGCGGTTAAACAGGTTGGTCAGGGGATCGCGGATCACCTGTTCTTCCAGAGAGGCCTTCAAGGCGTTAATTTCAAAAAGGTTGTGGTTAAGGGTCTGGTTGGCCTGCCGCAGCTCAATTTCGATCTTTTTCAGATGGGTGATATCCCTCCAGGAAATTAAATACCCTTGCAAATTACCACTGTATTGGTTGAGAACAGCAACCTGGACATCGAGGATCTGCGTCAGATCACCCTCAATCATTACCTGCTGACCTGTTTGCTTCAAGGGCGAAAGCGCCTTTCTCAGTTCAGGCAGCTTCTCAGTGACATCAACAAATTTTGCTCCAATCAGGTCATTAGGAACTTTTTGAAATAGTGCAGCAGCAGCCCGGTTGATATCCAGAACCCAGCCGGCCGAATCGACCACGACCATCCCATCTTTCATCTGATCCATCAGAACATGTTGTGCCACCGGCACAAGGTCCAACATGCGGTAATATAACAGGCTAATCGCAAAAAATATTCCGGTAATAATAAACAAGACGGGCGTAAGGTCCAGACCGGGCAATGGGTGGTATCCAAGCATGCTCAGGATATTGATCAAAAATAAAAACCCAAGCCCGATAAGACAAATACCAAGCTGATTGCGGTAAATTTTTCCCCGCCGTTTGATAAAAGCCACAAACAACAAAGTAAAAGCTGTCCCCAGGAGAATATACGAATAAATTACATTAATCCAAAACCAGGGTCCCCCGTCATATATGTAATTAATCGATTGCAGCCGGTGACCACCGTAAAACAGGTGGTGCAGCGGATCCGTCCACAACAAGAGCAGGGTCACAACAGGCTCGATGAAAAAAATTATGAGCGCCTGCCTGGGGACGTGCAAGCTTGGGTGAGTAATTTGCAGGGTAAAGAGCAAGGTCAGTGCTGGCGTCGCAACCACGCCAATATAAGTAGCGTCCAGCCAGAAGAAGGGTTGGGGATGGTCCGGAAAAATCCAATGCAAAGCATAAGTCCACGTCCAGACAACCATCGATGACATCAGGTAGAAAAGCGCAATTCCACCACTGGCCTGCCTTCTATTCCATGCCAGAATAGAAAGAACAAAAGCCAGCACCCCGGAAAGAATCAGGAGAGCAGCATAAAGATGAGGGGAAAAAACCAACTTAAGGCTCCAGCACGGATGAGAACAGAGCAGCACCGGTCTTGCAGGAATAATGTTCTTATATTTTAAGTTATTTACACACTTGATAAATAAAAATAAACTTATAACTGCCAATACCTTCGCCAATTACGGCGATGAAACCGGCTGTTTTGCCGGGTGAATA
>CAZBDC010000185.1:0-10545 GCA_964490575.1 uncultured Anaerolineaceae bacterium
CACGACGCTCTTCCGATCTAGGTGTGGGGCGACAACGGCGAAACCGCCCAGAGCGAAACGGCCTGGTTCGAGACCGCCAAGATGGACCGGCCCTGGCAGGCCGAGTGGATCACCCCTGATTGGGAAGACAAAGCCGTCCACCCGCTGCTGCGCAAGGGCTTCAGCCTGCCGGCCGACGCCGTCTCGGCCCGCGCCTACGTGTGCGGGCTGGGCCTCTACCGGCTGATGATCAACGGCCAGCGCGTGGGCGACGAATACCTGACCCCCGGCTACAACGCCTATGACCGCTGGATCCAGTACCAGACCTACGACGTGACCGCCCTGCTCAAAGCCGGGCCGAACGCGGTCGGCGCCATGCTGGGCAACGGCTGGTACAAGGGCCGCTTCGGCTTCGAGGGCCGCCAGGAACCGATCTTCGGCGACACCTTCGCCCTGGTGTGCGAGCTGGTGATCACCTGCGCCGACGGCAGCACAGTGGTGATCGGCACAGACCCGAGCTGGAAAGCCGCCCCCGGCCCGGTGACGGCCAGCGGCATCTACGACGGCGAGTGGTACGACGCCCGCCTGGAAACCCCCGGCTGGGCCACCGCCGCCCTGGACGACAGCGCCTGGAAGGCCACCCGCCCGGTCGAGATCGGCTTCGAGCGCCTGGAAGCCCGCCGCGGCCTGCCGGTGGTGATCAAAGAGACGCGCAAACCGGCGGAAGTGATCCACACCCCGGCCGGCGAGACCGTCCTCGACATGGGCCAGAACATGGTCGGCTGGCTGCGCTTCAAAGTCGCCGCCCCGGCCGGGACGGAGATCTTCCTCCAGCACGGCGAGATCCTGCAGGACGGCAACTTCTTCAACCTCAACCTGCGCACGGCCCCGGCCGAGTACCATTACATCTCCAACGGGCAGCCGGCCGAGACCGAGCCGTTCTTCACCTTCTACGGCTTCCGCTACGTTAAAGTGACCGGCTGGCACGGCGAGCTGAACCCGGATGACTTCACCGGCTGCGTGGTCTACTCCGACATGGAGCAGACCGGCGCGATCGAGACGGCCCACCCGCTGGTCAACCGGCTGTTCCTCAACGCGCTGTGGGGCCAGAAGGGCAACTTCCTCGACGTGCCCACCGACTGCCCGCAGCGCGACGAGCGCATGGGCTGGACCGGCGACGCGCAGGTCTTCTCCGGCACGGCCATCTTCAACATGGATACGGCCGCCTTCTTCGCCAAGTACGGCTACGACATGAGCCGCGAGCAGGAAACGCGCGGCGGCATGGTCCCGCACGTGATCCCGGCCATGAAGATGGGCGGCGGCGGGGCCTGCGGCTGGGCCGACGCGGCCACCATCATCCCCTGGAACGTCTACCTCTTCTTCGGCGACAAGGCCATCCTCGAGCAGCAGTTCGAGAGCATGAAGGGCTGGGTCGACTGGATCCGCGGCGTCGACGAGCAGACCGGCGGGCGGCGGCTGTGGTCGGTCGGCTTCCACTTCGGCGACTGGCTGTCGCTGGACGGGCCCGACCCCAAGAGCCCGATGGGCGGCACCGAAGAGGCCTACCTGGCCTCGGCCTACTACTGCTACTCGGCTGAACTGGTGGCCAAAGCCGCCGCCGCGCTGGGCAAGACCGCCGAGGCGGCCGCATACCAGCAGCTGGCCGGCGAAGTCCGCGCGGCCATCCAGGCCGAGTACTTCACCCCCACCGGGCGCATCGCCATCGACACCCAGACCGCCATGGTGATCGCCCTGTTCATGGACCTGGTGCCCGCCAAAGACAGGCCCCGCCTGGAGAAGGCCCTGCGCGACAAGATGCGCAAGGATCACTACCACCTGAAGACCGGTTTCCTCGGCACGCCTTACCTGTGCCGGGTGCTCTCGGCCCACGGCAGCAACGACCTGGCCTACAAGCTGCTCCTGCACGAGGATTACCCCTCCTGGCTGTACGCGGTCAAGCTGGGCGCGACCACCATCTGGGAGCGCTGGAACTCGCTCCTGCCGGACGGCGTGATCAGCGACCTGACCATGAACTCGTTCAACCACTACGCCTACGGCTCGATCGTGGAGTGGATCTACCGCAACGCGGCCGGGATCAACCCGGTCGAGGACCAGCCCGGCTTCCGCCGCGCTTCGCTGGCGCCCCAGCTCGACCCCAGGCTCAAGTGGATCAAGGCCGCCTACAACTCGGCCGCCGGGCGCTACGAGAGCGAATGGGCCATCCACGAGGACGGCAGCCTGAGCTTCCACTTCCGCGTGCCGTTCAACGCCACCGCCGGGCTGCGCCTGCCCGACGCCCCGCTGGGCGCGGTGACGGTCAACGGCGGGCCGCTGGCTGCCAGCGGGCTGAGCGCCCAGCAGGACGGGGCCGACATTCTGGTCGAGCTGCCGGCTGGCGCGTGGGACTTCGCTTACCAGCCCACCCGCGACTACCTGCCGCGCCTGAGCACCTACTCCAGCCTGGGCGAGCTGTTCGCCAACGAGCAGGCCATGGCCTTCATCGCCGAGGCCTTCCCGCAGTTCGCCGGGATGAACCCCCGCCGCCTCGAGCGCATGGCCGAGGCCTCGCCGCGCGATCTGCTCGACACCCCCTTCCTGCGCATCTCGCCCGAGTCGCTCGACGCGCTGGATGAGAAGCTGAAGACGATTAAGGTGTAAAACAGTTCTACAAGAGGCTGTCCAAAGAGACCGTTTGGACAGCCTCTTATTTTTTCCTTTGGCCCGGTTTGAGGGTTGGAAGCGGGTTGCCAGCCAAAACCAGGTGTTACCGGCAGCCGGCTGTCAACAGATTTTGGGAACCGATTGAACGGATTTTTACTGGGAGGCGGTATTCATGGTGCAGGGGACCGGGTGACCACGCCGGATGATGTGTTCATTTGCCCGTTCATTGGATACACGATGGCGGTTCATAATCCGCTCAATCTGCTCCGGTAATCCATTGACAGCCTCTTGGTTGGCACGGAGGTATGCCTTGAAAACCACCTATGAGATGACCCCCGCCCGGCAGGTGGACGTGTACCGGCTGTGGCAGGAATTCAGCGCGGACCCGGCTGAAATCGCCGCCTGCCTGGCCAACGGCCTCAACCACCCCACCGCCGCCGGCCACCAGGCCTGCGCGCTGGCGCTGATGCAGGTGTTTTAGCAATGTTCCTATCCCCTGCTGAAATCGATGCCTGCACCGCCTGGCTTCTAGAAAACGCCTCGCCGCCCGTCCGCTACCTGACCCAGGTTCACATCCTGAAAACGGACCCCGGCTCGGAAGCGGCGCGGGCGCTGTGGCGAGCGGTCGAGAACTGCTCCGACGCGCAGATGATCTTCTCGCTGCAGAACGAGGACGGCTCGTGGTTCAGCGGCGGGCCGTGGGGGCCGCGCGGCTACCGCCGGCAGACCGGCAGCGGCTACACCACCACCCGGCCCAAGTTCGTCACCACCGCCTGGATCCTGCCCTTCCTGGGCGAGATGGGCTTCACCGCCGCCGACCCGCGCGTCCGCCAGAGCTGCGAGCTGATCCTGCGCGAAGCGGGCTACGCGGACGCGGTTCCCAACCCAGGGACGCAGGAAACCGACTGCTGCGGGCTGGAGGCCATCCCCCTGCGCGCCCTGGCCAGCGCCGGCCTGGCCCAAGACGAGCGCCTGCGCGCCGGCTGGGAGCGCCTGACCGGCTGCCAGCGCTCCGACGGCGGCTGGCTCAACCCGCGCCACCTGGCCGAGTCACCCAACCCCTCCCAGACCAGGGGCCGCTGGCCCTGGGACCGCTCCTGCGCCTGGGGCTCTTTCTTCGCCGTCCAGGCGCTGTATTTTGCCCGCGACCCGCGCCTGGCCGCCGCCCTGCGCGCCTCGCTGGCGTTTATGCGCGGGCACCTGGCCCGCCAGGACCCGGCCAGTATCCAGACCTGGGTCTATCACGGGCACAACACCGTCAAAGAGCTGCTGATGTACAGCGAAGCCGGGCTGGACCCGGGCGCGCCGCCCATCCCGGCCCTGCTGGAATGGCTGAAGAGCCACTACCGCCCGGCTGAGGGAATGTTCCGCGCGCAGGCGCAGCCCATCCCCAACTTTACCCGGCAGGTTGGCGCGATCATCCAGGACTACGAGACCCGCCGCGGCGCGGGCTATTGGGAGGCCATCAGCAAGACCAGCCCGCCGGTCCTGCGCTACCACCTCTACCACCTGGCAGAGGACGACTGGCTGACCTATCACGCCGTCCGCATTGGGTTGAACATCATTTCCAGGAGGAAATCCTATGAACATCTTAGCGATCGGGGCGCACCCCGATGACCTGGATATCTGCTGCGGCGGCACGCTGATCCGCCTGGCGCGCGGGGGCGCGCGGGTAGTGATGGCGGTGATGACCGACGGGCGGGCCAACCCCACCGGCGACCCGGTTGGGGTGGCGGCGCGGCGCAAACGCGAGGCGCAGCGCTCGGCCGGCCTGGCCGGGGCCGAGCTGGCCTGGCTGGGCTTCCCGGACGGCGGGCTGGTCGATGACGAACCGGCCCGCCTGACGCTGATCGCGCTGATGATGCGCGTCCAACCCGACCTGATCATCACCCATACGCCGGACGACTACCACTCCGACCATATCGCCACCGCACGCCTGGTGATGGCGACCGTCCAGATGGCCTGGGCCCCGCCGCCCGGGCTGGCAGGCGACCCGCTGCGCAAGCCGGTGCCGGTGGCCTTCATGCCGCCCGCCAACGGGATCAACTTTATCCCCGAGGAGTATGTCGACGTCAGCGAGGTGTGGGAGACCAAGCTCCAGATGGCGCTCAGCCACCGCTCGCAGTACCTGCCCTGGCCGGCCCCCGAGGACGAGCCGCTGCCCGAGCCGCTCGAGCAGCATTCCTTCACTCGCCTGGTGCGCGTGGTGGACGAATTCTACGGCCTGCAGTGCTGGTGCCGCTACGCTGAGGCCTTCCGCTGGTGGCGCGCCGCCGACCGCCTGGTGGCGAAACGCCTGCTACCGTGAAAGAGAAGCGGCCGGTATAGCAACCGGCCCTGCATCTGCGATACAATTACTCCATCTCACTCAACGAGGCAACCGTTCATGGACCTGCAAGAAAACCCCGTTTTCGCCGCCATCTACGCGCGGCGGAGCATCCGCAATTATCAAGACCGCCCGGTGGAGCGCGAGAAAATCGTCCAGCTGCTCCAGGCCGCCATGGCCGCCCCATCGGCTTGCAACATCCAGCCGTGGGAATTCGTCGTGGCTACCGAGCCCGAAACCGTCGCCGCGATCAAGGCCAGCATCGCCCGCTGGGGCGGCTGGAACGCGCCTGTGATCATCGCAGTGTGCAGCTACACCGCCTACATCCCCTGGCAGGGCGACCCGGGCACCTTCGACTGCGCCGCGGCGATCGAGAACCTGCTGCTGGCGGCGCCCGCGCTGGGGCTGGGGACGGTGTGCGTGGGCGGCTTCGACCCGCGGGCCATCCGCCGCATCCTGGAGATCCCGGAGAGCGTCCACCCGGTCTGCCTGGTCTACCTGGGCTACCCGGCCGAGCAGCCCGAGCCGCGCACCAAGTACCTGGAAGAAGCCGTCTACTGGGAGAAGTACGACCCCGAGCGTCCGCACCCGCCCAGGCCGGGAAATATCCTGGCGTGAAGGGAATACTTACTCCAGCCGGTGCTCGACTTCGCCGAGATCTGGTTCACCCGCGCGAGCGGGATCACCTTTCACGACCCGCTGGCGGCGGTGAGCATCTTCGACGAGGGAGTGTGCGGGTTCAAGCGCGGGCGGGTGGAGGTGGAGCTGGCCTCGCTGCGTTTGGCAGGCTATACGCACTGGTCCCCCGAACCCGGCGGCCCGCATGAAATCGCCCTGAAGGTCGACCCGGGGCGCTTCTTTGAGCAGTATTTTGGGGTATTCGATTGATCGATTCTGGCGTTTCAAACCCCACAAGTAGGGTTTGAAACGCCAGATCTTTTTTACCTCAGTCCAGGCTGAAGGGCGGGTAGACGTCGGTCACCAGCAGGAATGCGTAAGCATTGACCCGCAGCCCCCAGCGCCCCACCCCGACCACGAAGTCGAAGATGCCCCGCGGAACCTGGCCCGTCGCCAGGATCGAGATCCAGGCCACGATCCAGGCGAAGAAAACGATGATCCACAGGAACGCCAGGACGATGTAGTGCGGGATGGCCAGCAGCCATTTGACCAGCGGCAGCCACTGGTTGAGGTCGTTTTTCACGTCCGGGTAATCGATCTCGAGGTGGACCGACTGCTCTTCGACCGTGGACGGGTACTGGTCGGTGAGCAGCAGCAGGTAGGCCGCCACCCGGTAGCCGAAGCGGGTCAGCTCGCGGGCAAAGTCGAACCACCAGCGCGGGTAGACCTGCCGGAAGATGATCATCAGGGCCGTGGCCACGGCGAGGCCGCTGACCATCCCGCCGGCGGTCTCCTGGGTGCGCTTCACCACCTCGCCGGCTTCGTTGAGGAAGACCGTGTTGGTGACCGTCTCGCCGGCCCCCGAAATGAGGCCGAAGATGATGGCGATCGGGATGATCCAGAAGATGCGGAAGAAGGTGGTCAGCTTATCCAGCTTTTCCGGATAGTCGATCTCCAGGCGAGCGGCATAAACCGCCGGCGCCGTTACCGGGCTTGTGTTCGTGCTCATGGTATTCTCCTTTAGATGGGTTATCGCCAGAGATCAGTATAGCACGGGTTGATTTTTTTTATGCAACCGGCGAGGGGGGACATTTTCCGGCTCGCAGCCGGCAATCGCGGGCAATCGCCCGGCCCGACCTTCTACAATCTAATCAAACATTTAACACAAATCCGGTCCATTTTGTGTATAATTATCCTTGACCTGGGGCGCTCCCGGGCGGCTTTCACAACACAACTGCACGAACAGTAACACACCCATCGAACCGATGATGAGGAGGGAAAACATGTCGGCTCAAAGCACACGTGACGGATGGATGCGCATCGCCCGCGTCCTGGCGGTGATCCTGTTGTTCGCCCTGGCGCTGCCCACCCGCGCCGCCCATCCGGCCCAGGCGGAGGCCCCCGCCCAGCCGGCGCCTTCACAGGCGGCGGCCCTATCTGGCAGCCACCTGGTGACGGCGCTGAACTTCTCGCACGCCTCGCCCAACATCCTGCGCGCCGGGCAAAGCCTGGCGATCGATTTCCAGTACAACACGACCGAGCCGGGCGGCGTGCGCATCGACATTCGCCCGTTTACCGATGGAGCCCTGACCCCCAACGCCTCACCGGTCTCCTCCCCGCTCTACCCGCCCGCTTCAGACGGCAAGGGCAGCACGTCTTTCACCATCACCAGCGGCGCGGCCGTGGTGGACGAGCTGCGCGTGCAGATGTGGAACGCCGCCCGCACCGTCCTGCTGTTCGAGGCTTCCCTGCCGGTCTTCTATTATTTCAGCGACGCGACCAGCCTGGCCTATAACTTCGTCCTCGACGCCAGCTCGCCCAACGTGCTGCTGCTCAACCAGGAGCTGACCTTCCGCTTCGACTATCTCACCCGCGAGGCGGGCGGCGTGCGCATTTCTGGCCAGCCGTTCAGCGCGGGCCAGGAGACGCCCGGCGCCGACGTGAGCGCCTCGCCGCTTTACCCGGCCGGCGGGGGCAGCGGCTCGGGCCGCTTCACCGTCACCGGCGCGCAGGTGGTGGTGGATGCGCTGCGCGTGCGGGTGCTGTCTGAAAGCAGCGCGGCGGTGCTCATGGAGGTCTTCCTGCCGGTCTACTTCCGCTTCAAGCCTGAAAACCACAGCGTCTACAACCTCCAGCCCGATCTGCAGCAGTCCAACATCCTCAGGTTCAGCCAGGACCTGGTGGTGCGCTTCAGCTACCGCAGCGACCAGGATGGCGGCGTGCAGGTTCTCTTCACGCCCTTCAGCGGCCCGCGGCCCACCCCCAACCAGGTCGCATCCACCTCGCCGGTCTACCCAACCGGCTCGGGGGCCGGCAGCGCCAGCTTCCGCATCGCCAGCTCGGCGGTGGTGGTCGACAAGGTGCGCGTGCAGATGTGGGACGCCGGCGGCGCGAAGCTGCTCTTTGAGGCCTTCCTGCCGGCCCACCTGTTTTGGGCCGGCGACCCGCCCCCGCCCGGGCCGGATATCCGCATCACCGCCATCGAAGTGACCCAGGCCATCCAGGACCTGGACAACTCGGTCGAGCTGGTGGCCGGCAAGCGCACCTACGTGCGCGTCCACGTCAGCGCGCCCACCACGGTCAGCTCGGTCCACGCCAGGTTAAGCGGCAAGCGCGGCCTGCAGTACCTGCCAGCCCTGAGCCCCGCCAACCGCGCCGCCGGCGTCACCCTGCGCCCCTTCCCCGACCGGGCCCAGATCAACGACAGCTTCCTGTTCGAGCTGCCCCCCCACTGGACGGCCGACGGCCTGCTGACCCTGACGGCCCGCATCGACCCCAACAACACCATCAACGACCTGGACCTGAGCGACAACAGCCAGTCGACCACCGTGCGCTTTTACAACACGCCGCCGCTCATGCTCAAGCTGGTCAACGTCCGGTACCGGCTCGGCCAGACCCTCTACCAGTCGGACCCCTTCCACCTGGAGATGCTCGAATCCTGGCTCAAGCGGGCTTACCCGATCTCGGAGCTGCAGGTCAAACGCTGGAACTACACCTACCCCATCGCCGGCCTGCCGAACGTCGATAAGCTGCACCAATACCTGAGCGCGGTCAGGCTGTTGAACATCATCTTTTTGGGTGAAAACCCCCGCACGGTCTACTACGGGGTGGTCGATGAAACCGGCGGCTTCATGCGCGGCAAGGCTCAATCGATCCCGGGTGTCATTTCGGCCGGGCCGTCCGGCGCGAGCACCTGGGACTGGGATTTCGACGGCTCGTATAACGACTGGTACGGCGGGCACGAGATCGCCCACAACATGGGGCGCTACCATGCCGAATTCTGCGGCGCCAGGGGCGGGACCACCTATCCCTACCTGAACGGGCAAATCAGCCCCGGCCTGTCCGGGAGCGCCGCCATCTACGGCTTCGACATCGAATCCCGCCAGATCTACGGTCCCACCTGGAAAGACGTGATGACCTACTGCGACTACCAGTGGATCTCGGACTTCACCTACGAGGGCATCCGCGACCACCTGGTGACCACCGGCCTGTTGAGCGCGCCCCCCAACAAGGTGTCGGCCAGTGAATTCGTGATGGTGGTCGGGCAGGCCGACCTGGCCAGCGGCACGGCCGAGCTGACCAGCGTGCAGCGCATCAGCCAGAGCGCCGACGCACCCCTGCCCCTGCCCGGCGACTGGGAAATCGCCCTGCTCAACAGCGGCGGAACCATCCTGGCCAGCTATCCCTTCGCTCCGCTGGCCTTGAGCGACGTCGAAGGCGAATCCGGCGCGCCGGCCATCATCGCCGAGCTGGTACCTTACCCGGCCGGGGCCACCCGGGTGGAAATCCGCCGCGGCGGCCTCACGCTGGCCGGGCAGAACGCCAGCGCCAGCGCGCCCACCGTCCAGTTCACTGCCCCCGCCGCCGGGGCTACCATCCCGCCCGGCAGCTTCCAGGTCACCTGGAGCGGCGCGGACGCGGACGGGGACCCGCTCACCTACAGCCTGCTGCTCAGCCGCGACGGCGGCAGCACCTGGGAAGCCCTGGCCACCGGCGCCACCGGCGGCAGCCTGGCCCTCAACACGGCTGAGCTGCCCGGCGGGACGGCCCACCTGCGCCTGGTCGTCTCGGACGGCTTCCTGACCGGGCAGGCCGAGCGGGGGCCCATCCAGCTGCCGCTCAACCCGCCCCAGGCGCTGATCGCTTCGCCGCTGGACGGGCAGATTTACCTGCCGGCCCAGGCGGTGACGCTGAGCGGCAGCGCCTACGACGTGGAAGACGGCCCGCTGGGCGACGCCGCGTTGAGCTGGTCGTCGGACGTGGTGGGGGCGCTGGGCAGCGGCGCCACGCTAAACACCGGCCTGCTCTCCACCGGCGAGCACGTCATCACCCTGACCGCCACCGACAGCCACGGCCTGACCGGCCAGGCCGAGGTGAAGGTCGTCATCGGCGACGAGAACCTGGCCCTGCCGCTGGAGCTGGCGGTGGCCCCGGCCGGCATCGGCGTGGTAGCAGACTTCGCCTCGGGCCCGCAGGAGTACCCGGTCAGCCTGCGCAGCCTGGGCGAGAGCGAGTTGAGCTGGACGGCGACCGAGAACCTGCCCTGGCTGAGCGTCAGCCTGGCTTCTGGCCAGACCCCCACCGACGCGCTGCTGACCTTCACCCCCGGCACCCTGGCGGTGGGCGAATACCACGGCACGGTCACCTTCAGCGCGCCGGGGGCCGCCAACAGCCCGGTGACTCTGCCCGTGACCCTGCAGGTGACCGGCCGGACGCTCTACCTGCCGCTGATCAGAAGGTAAGGCCCGGAAATCGTTTTGCGGACTTCGTTCGTTTTGTGTGGGCGGCTGCGTCGCCCACACAAAACGGTAAATCCCAGTAAAATATACCTGTATCATTCGCATTTATATTTCACCCAAGGAGCGCACGATGAAGAAAACCGCCCAACCCTTTGAATTCTCGACCCTCTCGAAGTAGATCGGAAGAGCACACGTCTGAACTCCAGTCACCGCTCATTATCT
>CAZBDC010000186.1:0-10470 GCA_964490575.1 uncultured Anaerolineaceae bacterium
CTTTGCCCTTGAGCGTATCAACCAGACCGGCGGCCTGGACGGCGGCCACGAGGGTTTTGAACTGCGGGTTAGCAGCGGCGGTGTCAACGATATCCAGGCTGGGGGGCAGCAGGACCGTGTCGATGACATGGATCACGCCGTTGGTGGTCATGATATCGGTGGTTGTCACGCGGGCATTGTTGATGAAGACCTGCCCGTTGCGGACGCTGATGACAACATCTGCGCCGTTGATGGTTTTGGCGGAATTCAGTTTGGTCACATCGAAGGAGTAAGCCTTGCTACCCAGGGCGTGGTAGAGCAGGATGCTCTTGAGGGCCTCAGGGTCGGCCAGCAGGCCATCGATGGTGGCTTTACCGAGCTTGGCGAAGGCCGCATCGGTGGGGGCCAGGATGGTGAAGGGGCCTTCACCTTTGAGCGTATCAACCAGCCCGGCGGCCTGGACGGCAGCCACGAGGGTCTTGAACTGCGGGTTAGCCGCGGCGGTGTCAACGATATCCAGGCTGGGGGGCAACAGGACCGTGTCGATGACATGGATCACGCCGTTGGTGGTCATGATATCGGTGGTGGTGACGCGGGCATTGTTGATGAAGACCTGCCCATTGCGAACCGAGATCAGGATTTCAGCGCCGTTGATGGTTTTGGCGGAATTCAGTTTGGTCACATCGAAGGAGTAAGCTTTGCTGCCCAGGACGTGGTAGAGCAGGATGCTCTTGAGGGCCTCAGGGTCGGCCAGCAGGCCATCGATGGTGGCTTTACCGAGCTTGGCGAAGGCCGCATCGGTGGGGGCCAGGATGGTGAAGGGGCCTTCACCTTTGAGCGTGTCGACCAGCCCGGCGGCCTGGACGGCGGCGACCAGGGTCTTGAACTGCGGGTTAGCCGCGGCGGTGTCGACAATGTCGTTCGCGGGCGGGAGGATCACGGTGTCAATCACGTGGATCACGCCATTGGTGGTCAGGATGTCAGTAGTGGTGATGCGCGCGTTGTTGATGAAAGCCTGACCGTTGCGGACGCTGAAGAGCACTTCGGCGCCGTTGACGGTGGCAGCCTTGTTGGTTTTGAGGACATCGCCAGAATAAGCGGCTGAAGGCAGCGCGTGATAGAGCAAGACAGACTTGAGGGCCTCAGGGTCGGCCAGCAGGCCATCGATGGTGGCTTTACCAAGCTTGTTGAAAGCCGCATCGGTGGGGGCAAAGATGGTGAAGGGGCCTGCGCCCTTGAGCGTGTCGACCAGCCCGGCAGCCTGGACGGCGGCCACGAGGGTCTTGAACTGCGGGTTGGCAGCGGCGGTGTCGACAATGTCGTTCGCGGGCGGTAGGATCACGGTGTCAATCACGTGGATCACGCCGTTAGAGGCCTCAATGTCGGTCGCGGTGATGCGAGCATTGTTGATGAAGGCCTGGTTGTTGCGGACTGAATACACAACTGGCAGGCCGGCGGCAGTCACCGCGGAGGTAGTGGCTACCACGTCCGCAGCCATCTGCTTGCCTGGCACCACGTGGTAAAGGAGAATTTTTTGAAGGGCCTCGGGGTCAGCCAGCAGGCCATCGATGGTTGCTTTGCCGAGTTTATTGAAGGCGGCATCGGTTGGAGCGAAGACTGTAAAGGGGCCATCGCTGTTCAAGGTATCGACCAGCCCGGCGGCGCCGACGGCTGCGACCAATGTTTTAAAATTGGGGTTGGCGGAGGCGATTTCGACGATGGTCTGGGGTTCGTCGACTGCCTGAGCGCCGGCGAAGGCGGGCGGAAGGGCAGCGAACAGCATTGCCAGAGCGATCAGTACCGATAGAAGCTTATGAACTTTCATTTTGATCTTTGTCCTTTCGTTTTACCTTTCAAAGTATGTAGAGTAAATATACAATCTTTGCCCAAGTAAAAACATGTTTTGTATAATGTTTTTTGTTTTTTACGAAGGATCAAAACTGGGCCGGCGTCAGCCGCGAAGCGGTTGGCCTGGCGGACGCGCTTGAGCGGGATGGTTCGCTCTCCACCCAGTCGCTGCGAACTGCGACCGGGCTGAGGGGCAAAGAACATGCCGGTTTGTTTCATAAGGCGCTGATCGAGGCCCAGCGTCAGTTCCTCGTCGTTCGCGCAGGCGTGACCAGCGTGACCCGGGCTAACTATGGTTATGTGAGGGACACTTTCAAACGGGTATATCCCGCCGTCATCCGGCAGGCCGAGGCCCTGGACGAGCAGGCGGCGGCTGCTGCGCTGGTGCGCCAGTATGTGGACACCGCAGTGCGGGTTCCGGTCGAGCGCATCGCTGGTGTTCTTGAACTCGATCTTAAGCTGTTGTGCCAGGCGGTCGACCGCCTCATCGCCCAAGGCGAGCTGGAGTCGCTGCCTGGCGTCCCGCAGCTGCTCAAACGATCTGGCTGACCGTTTACTCTCTCGAGTCGAGCAGGAGTTTCTCGACCTCAGCGGTTGGTATTGGCCGGGACATCAGGAATCCTTGCGCGTAGCTGCAGGATAAACCCTTTAGAAATTCCATTTGCTGTTCCGTTTCGACGCCTTCCGCCACCTGGGTCAGTCCCAGGTGCTGGCCCAACTCCACCAGCGACTTGATGATCTGCTGACCACCTTGATGGATATTGCCGATGAACGACCGGTCAATCTTGAAGCCGTCGACGGGGAGGGTGTGCAAATAGCTGAAGGCGGAGTACCCGGTGCCAAAGTCATCGATCTCTATGCGGATTCCCAGTTCGCGGAGCCGGCTGAGGTGTTGAAAGACGCACGGGTTCCTGGCCAGCAAGGTGCTTTCAGTCACTTCAAGCCACAGCAGGTGAGGATCAAAACCGGTTCGCTCCAATATTGTGCGAATGTTCTCAACCAGGCCAGAATGCAATATCTGCCGGGGAGAAAAGTTGACGCTGACCATCAGGGCGTGGTTGATACCGGGTTGCTTCTGCCAGGACTGCATTGCCCGGCAGGCCTCCTCCAGGACAAAGTATCCCAGGGGAATGATCACGCCAATCTCTTCGGCGCTCTGGATGAAATCGGAGGGCATGATTAGCCCTTTCTTGGGATGATTCCAGCGCACGAGAGCCTCGAACCCTGTGATGCTGCCATCCGCCAGCGTATAGATGGGCTGGTAGTAGACCTCAAACTCACCGTGTTCGAGGGCTTTGCGTAGATCAGTTTCCAACTCCATGCGCGCCAGGATTTGCGTATACATATCAGGATCGAAAACAACTGCCTGGGCGCCGCCAAGCTGTTTGGCGCGGTACATGGCGATATCTGCATCGCGGATTATGTCTTCGGGATGTTCGTAGTGCCTTTCGGGGATGACCAGCCCGATGCTGGCGGTCAGGGTGATCTCGTGCCCATCAATTCTATAAGGCGTCGAAAGAACCTGGCTGATCCGCTGGGCGACTTTAAAAATATCTTCGCTGGATTGAAAATCTTCCAGCAGGATGACAAACTCATCACCGGCGATGCGCGCCAGGGTATCTGGACCGGTAAAGCGGCTGATCGTGTCGGTTGCACGCAGCCCGATCTCCAGACGATGAGAAACCTCGATGAGCAGCTGGTCACCGAACTGGTGCCCAAGCGAATCATTCACCTGTTTGAAACGGTCAAAATCCAGGAAGAACAGGCCAAATAACAGATCGGGGTTGCGCTTCTTGCGCTCGTTGGCATGCCAGAGGTGCTCGAGCAGCAGCGTGCGGTTAGCCAGGCCGGTGAGGGGATCGTGCAGCGCGTCGTGGCGAAGCAGTTCTTCCAGATTTTTCCTCGTTGAAACATCTGTGAGCGAACCTGCCATGCGGTACGCGACGCCGTCGGCGTCCCAAAGCGCTATGCCGCGGGCCAGCAGCCAACGGTACTGCCCATCTCGATGCAGCACCCGGTGTTCGCATTCAAAATTCTCACTCTTCTGGCGCAGGTGCTCGCCAAGGGCTGTCTGCAGCCGGTGGCGGTCATCCGGGTGAATGCGATCAAACCATTCCTCCGGTGCGGTAGATATCTCACTGCCAGAATAGCCGAGAATTGCCTTCCAACGCGGTGAGTAGTACATTGTGCCGGCTGCCAGGTTCCAGTCCCACAGACCGTCATTTGCGCCATTGGCAGCCAGCATATACCGCTCTTCTGAAGCTCGTAAAGAATTTACGTCCTGTTTGCGGGTGGTTACGTCGCGCATGATCAGGCTAAATCCTGGGTAATCCTGTTCGGTGACCGGGCTGGCGCTCAGCTCAATATCCAATTCAAGACCGTCGTGGCGGACGCAGTGGTGTTCAGATATTTCTCCGCTGCTGCTGATTCTCTGGACCAGGCTCATATTAAGGTCGGGCTTGAAGGTCATCAGCGACCTCAGGCAGGTGGGGTTGGCCGGATCGGGATGCCAGGCCAGCAAATCCTGGCTGGCAGGGTTAGCCTCCATGATCTGGCAGTTGTCTCTGACCATCAAGATGGCTTCACGGGAATGCTGGACGATGGATTGAAAACGTTGCAGATGCTGGCGGTTGGCCCGCCTGGACTTCACGATGCTGAGTGAGAACTGATAAATGCCGGTAAAGAGGAGCACGACTGTCACCAGGAGGATGGCTGTAAAGATGAGCGCTGTGGTGCGTCCCTGGGTGTAAAGCACACGCGGATTTTCGATCTGCAAGACTTGGGTCGGCTGACCGTTGATGTCTTCCAGGTATGTATACCCGAGGATCACGGACGCGTCGCGCACGGTAACAAACGTACCATCGCGCAGTGTTTCTGGAGGTGGAAGGCCTGGCTGCCCGTCGATAGGGACCAGGTCGATCCTGCGCTGCGTTATCTGAGAAAGCCGCTCAAGCTCTTTTGCATCCAGCAGGCGGATCCAGATCAGTGTACCGGCAGGCGGCCCCTCTTTCAACCTGGTCAAGATTGGGCGGGCTGCAACCAGCATTGGGATGCCTGATACCACGGCAAAGCCCTTCCGCCCCTCGGTCAGAATAGGATGGTCAATGAGGCCAGGGTATGCCCGGAGCAACGCCTGTGTGTTGAACGGCAGTGGGGCTTCGGCCTGGGTCTGGCTTTCAATGTACTTGGCATATACGGGCTGCCCGGCCGGATCGAGGAGGAGGAAGATGCTAATTTCCAGGTTGAGCAGCGTGTTATTGCCCAGATTGGCCAGGATATACCGATCATTTTTGTCCTGGGCAAATTGGTAGGTATCATCCCAGGCCGACCAATCTAACAGCGAGCGATCTAACCGGTTGATCTCATTTTTAAGAATGGTTTCCGCCTGCAGGACTTCCAGCTCAGTCAGGCGTTTCTCGCCGCGTCCGGTGACTTGATTGATGCTGATCCAGATGATGGGCAGAAAGATCATGAGGATCGTGCTGATCGTCACAGTAGCCAGGACAAGCGATAAGCGTTTATCAGAAAGTCTTTCGATTTTCTTTAACATATCGCCCTCCTTCCCCAGGCTCGATTATTTCAACCGATGCGCGGAAGATTTAATCCCCATTCCCTCAGGCATTTCGGCACAACGATGCCTTTGTATAAAATAAATTGATTAGAACCTATTCTATCAAGATATTTTGTTCGAACAACAGAAATAAACTTACAGATAATTTGCGATTTTGGGCCATACCGGCGCTGCGTGAGGTACCCTATCCTCGCTTTTGACGCTCTCGAGATGCAAGCCAATCGGCAGTGCAAGAACTGGCTCATGAGATAATTTCTGGTTGCTTTTTTTACCATTTTTATCTATTATTTAATTTGTGTTGGGAACTAAAGAATCGGGCGGGTCAGTTTCTTGCTTTTCCGGGCGGCTGCCTGCCGAAAAGGAGTCTTATGACCGACCAGACTGACTCAAACCTGATCTATTTCAACGGTATCAACGGCGCAACGGGCACGTACGCGGAAGCTCCCATGCCGATCGATGAATTTGTCCGTGCTGTAGCCGCTCATCATGGATGGTCTCCCCAACACTGGGCTGACCTGCAGCGGCGTGAGTTCTTGAGAGAGTCCGCCTTTCGCGTTTTACCCGAGTACGGGGATGGATCGGATATCAAACAGTCTGGTTGGGGGCTGATCTTCCCGGCTCAGGCTGACCCGGCGCAGGTCGATGCGATTCTCCAGGCGCTCGAACCGCTGATCCGGCTGCGCGAAGAGCAGATGGGTCACCCGGTGAAAATTTACCGCGGCAGCGATGGCTTGCGCTGGTGGCAGCCGACCGGCGAGAACAAGACGCGTCCTGAGACCAAGAACGAATGGCTGGCCCGCCATGGGGCAGGGCCGGCGCCGGTTGACCCAACCATCGTACCGTATTATCTATTGATCGTAGCTGATCCGCTCAGCATCCCCTTCCAGTTTCAATATGAGCTGGACGTGCAGTATGCCGTGGGGCGGATTTATTTCACCGGCCTGGCAGACTATGCCCGCTACGCCAGCAGCGTGGTCGAGGCCGAATCGGGGAGGGTGCGCCTTCCGCGGAAGGCGACTTTCTTTGGGGTGGCCAATCCGGACGACCGGGCCACCGGTCTATCCGCCAGTCACCTGATCAAACCGCTCTCAGTGTATGTCTCTGACCGGTCGCAGCAGCATAACCTGGGTTGGGAGTCGGCGCTGGTAGCGCCAGAAGATGCTGACCGGCAGGCGCTGAAGTCGTTGCTGGGCGGCAGCCAGACCCCGGCGCTGCTCTTCACTGCCAGCCACGGGATCGACTTTCCCTACCGGCACGGTGACCAGCTACGCTACCAGGGCGCCATCGTTTGCAGAGACTGGAAAGGCCCGCGGACCGAGAAGGTCACCCGCCAGCACTACCTGGCAGCCGAAGATATCACCGACGACCACAACCTGTTGGGCTCGATCGTCTTTCACTTTGCCTGCTTCGGCGGCGGCACGCCGGAATGGGACGAGTATGCCATTGCCCGCGGCATTAGCCAGAAACGCCTGGCCCACCGGCCCTTCCTGGCTGCCCTGCCCACCCGCCTGCTGGCGCATCCCAACGGCGGGGCGCTGGCGGTGGTGGCTCACATCGACCGGGCATGGACTTACTCCTTCCGGTGGGGGCAGATCGAGGAGCAGAACACTGCCTTTCAGGGGATCCTCTTTGAACTGATGCGGGGCCGCCAGGTTGGGCTGGCGCTGGAGAGCATGAACGATCGCTATTCCACCATCGCCACCCAGTTATCCAACAGCCTTCAGGATCTTAAGTTTGCGCAACAGCCTTCGGCGAACCTGCTGGCTCGCGTGGCTTTCGAGTACACCGCCAACAACGACTCGCGTGGTTACGCCATCCTGGGCGACCCGGCGGTGCGCCTGCCGCTGGTCGCGGTCGGCGATACGCCGGTCGAGCGGCCGGTCATCCAGTTGGCTGCGCCAGTCCCAGGGGCACTGCCGGTGGTGCTTGATCCACTGGCGCCCACTTCCCTGGCCGAAGCCGAGCGCCAGGTCATCGCAGCTGAGAACCAGGCCCTGCTGACCGGCGAGCCCGTGATCATTGCGCCCCCGCCAGGCTCGGTGCCTGTCAGGCCCATTGCCCTCGACGGCCAGCCTGCCCAGGTCAGTGGGTTGGCCGGGGGAGAATCGCCAGTGCCTGGGGGACGGCCCTTCGCGACTCCCATCGACGGGTTGGCCTTTGCCCTGCAGACTTACACCAGTGATGAAGCGGTCACCTTCAGCATAGAGGGGGGCGTCACCTTTAATGTGCTGGACGAAGCCCGCGACAAAATCAAAGAGGTCGTCGTAAACCTCAATTCAGCCCTGGCGAACCTGGCCAGAAAAATGGTGGAAGTGACTGGCGAACTGGCCACGCTTAGCGTCACGACCGGGGTGGTTGACAGCCTGGAGGGCTTTGACCCGAAAATGGGTGAGAAACGGATCCTGACCCGGATCACCGCGTCAGGCGACATCGAGGTGTTTGTCCCACGCGATGCTGGCCCGCTGAATGAGGAGCTGCTTGAACTTCACCAGCAGATGGTGCGCCAGGCTATGGCCAACCGCCTGGAAGTTGCCAGGGCCCTGGCTGAGACGGTCGCCAGCCTGTTTGGCAAGGAATGAGCATGACGGGTGCACCTGCTTTTCGAGTCTGCCTGCCGGGCCAGCCCAGCGTGGATGACGTGCTGGGTCTGTGGAATGCTGGCCCGGCGGCTGGCGCGGCTTCGGCCATGCTGCCGGATGCCGCGGGCTCGCTCTGGCTGGCTGACCTGCCGGATGACCCGGACCTGGTGGACAGGCTGCTGTTGGAACATCATCGCCGGTTAGGGGCCCTGGCGCAGGCTCTGCCGGCTGCCCAGGCTGGCCTCCAGGCGGACCTGGTGAATCTTGGCGGCGGCGGGATCAGCTTTGCGATACGACAGGCCGGTGCTCAGGCCCCGCTGGGTGTGCTGGCAGGCGCGCTGCAGTTTCGCTATCCTGAGCTTGCGAAGTCTTTTGGCCTCCCAGACGTTTTTACGCCTACCCGCCGGGAGGTGGCGGGTGCAGCTGACCTGTTCGAGCGCTTCACCCGCCAGGTTCGCCAGGCAGTAGACGGGTTCGCCCAGGTTGAGACCATCCTTGGTGGGCGGCGGCTGGGGCACTCGCGGGCAACCTGGTCGGGTGACCTGGAGACCTGGTGGACTGCCGGCAGCCTGCCGGCGGAGCGCCGCTGGCACGAGCAGGTCCTGGCGCACGCACTGGCTACCCGCCAGCAATGGCTGCGATTCTTCCTGCTGGTGGCCGGTGGGATTCCCCGTGTGGCAGGGGCTTTGGCTGCGGGACCATTTTCACCTGTTGCGATCTGGGCCACCTGGAACTACTTCCGCAACGTGCTTCAGGCTTACCAGCAGGCCGTGCAGGCGCCCGGCTTTCCAGCCAACCCTGCCTGAACAGGACCGTTGGAATTGGCCTCAAGGTTCGGTGCCGATTACCAGTTGGGTCGCGAACCAACTGGCGACCTGCGATGGGTATGCGCGCAGAAAGGCCGGGACTTCCTCGCGCGGCAGTGGTTGAGAGATCAGGTATCCCTGCGCGTACTGGCAGCCCAGGCTTTCCAGAAAGGCGAGCTGGTCGACTGTCTCGACGCCTTCTGCGATGACTTCCAGGTTCAACTCGCGCGCCAAAGTGATGACGGTGCGCGCGAGACGGCCCTGCTCGCCGTTGGGTTGGATGCCCTGGATAAAGGAGCGATCGATTTTTAAGGTGTCGACCGGATAGCGGTGAAGATAGCTGAGAGAGGCGTAACCGGTGCCGAAGTCGTCCATCTGGATCTGGATCCCGAGGTCGTTCAAGGCATGCAAAATGTCCAGAGTGGCCTGGTTATCCTGTCCCATCGCTCCTTCGGTGATCTCAAGTTTTAAGAAACGCGGCGAAAGGCCGGTTTTGGCGAGAGTTTCCTCCACCATCTCCAGCGCACCGGGCTGAGCAAAAAGCGCGGGAGAGAGGTTGAGGCTGATGGTCAGGTCGCTATCGTGCGGGTGGTCAGCCTGCCATTTGGCCATCTGCGCGCAGGCTTCCAGAAGCAAAGCGCGGGTGATGGGCAGGATCAGGTGAGCAGTCTCCGCGATCGGAAGGAAGGTCTGTGGCATGAGCAGGCCGCGCTGAGGATGCTGCCAGCGGACCAGCGCTTCGAAGCCGGTGATGCGGTGCGTATCTAACGAAAGGATTGGGTGGTAATACAGAACCAGCTCATCCCGGGCCAGTGCTCCCCGCAGGTCGTCTTCCAGCACCAGGCGCTCCAGTGCGTTCTTGCGTAGCTTTGGGCCGAACAAGACGTAGCGATCCTTCCCACGTGCCTTGGCTTCGTACATGGCCAGGTCAGCATCGCGCAGAAAATCAGCTGGCTGCTGGTAGCTCTTGTCGCCGACCACCACGCCGATGCTGACCGAAAGGGTCACTCGCTGACCGTCGATCTCGTAAGGTTCGCATATGACCTCGCGCAGGCGCTTGATGGCCGGGCAGTCAACCCCATCCTCTAAATGCACATCCTGCAGCAGGACAACAAATTCATCGCCACCCAGGCGAGCAACTGTGTCCATCTGGCGCACGTAATGACGCAGACGTTGCGCCACTGCGATCAGCACTTTGTCGCCAAATGGATGGCCCAGCCGGTCATTTACTGCTTTGAAGCCGTCAAAATCAAGGAATAACAGCGCAACATCGAATTTGTCCCAGCGTTGGATCTTGCGGATTGCCTGGCGCAGGTGCTCCATCAGCAGCAGCCGGTTGGGCAACCCTGTCAGGGCATCGTGCATGGCGGTAAATTCCATCGCTTCCTCGCGCTCGCGCAGAATCTGCTCGATGTGGGCGCGGTCGGCCATCTCCTGGCGCAGATCGTCATTGGCTTTGACCAGTTCGGCGGTGCGTTCTGCCACCTGTTCATCCAGGCTATCTGTCAATTCCTGCAGCTTGTGCTCCAGGCGCCTGTTTTTGTCCATTTCGATCAACTGTCGAACGATCATCAAGATGACGATGCAGCCCATCCAGAGAGAAAAAACAAGCTGCCTCCAGAATGAAGGCTGGAACGGGATAATCTGGAGCAAAATAAAAACGATGCCTACCCAACTGACCGGTGCG
>CAZBDC010000187.1:0-10412 GCA_964490575.1 uncultured Anaerolineaceae bacterium
TACGAGATTATGAGCGGTGACTGGAGTTCAGACGTGTGCTCTTCCGATCTCACGGCGTGGAGGCAGGTGCACGCGAGGCTGGGGCGTGGGCAAATTGCGGCATTTATCCACCAGGCGGAGCAGGCGTCAGGCCAGGCGATCCCGCCACTGCCCGGATCACTGTGGCTGGATTGTATGCGAACCGGACGGCGCGAAGGCTACGAAGAGGCGTGCTATCTCCGCCGCCTGATGCTTCGCGACCTGGCAATCGGTGAGTGCCTGGAAGGACAGGGACGTTTTCTGGACCCGCTGCTGGACTTAATTTGGGCCATCTGCGAAGAGAGCAGCTGGGTCTACCCGGCGCACCACCCGGACCTGCCCGTGGTGGATCAACCTTACATCGATCTGGGTGCGGCTTCCACCGGTTTTGACCTGGCTGTGGTGGATGGGTTGGTTGGCAGCGCCCTTCCGCCACAGGCTGGAAGGCGCATTCGCGAGGAGGTCGAACGGCGTCTGTTGACCCCTTACCTGGAACGAGAAGATTTCTGGTGGCTGGCGCCGCAACGTGGCCGCCCGCTTAATAATTGGACGGCCGTCTGCAACGCAGGGGTAATGGCGGCGGCGCTGTACCTGGAGGCTGACCCTACCCGCCTGGCCACCCTGCTGGCCAAAGGGCTGCATTCACTGGCGTATTACCTGGATACGTTTGACGAAGACGGTGGAACAACGGAGGGCCCTGGCTATTGGGCTTATGGGTTTGGTTATTTCGCCCGCATCGCGCAGATGATCGAGCAGTGTACAGGCGGAAGGATAACGCTGCTGGATGGCGAGCGGGTTCGCAAGGTTGGCGCTTTCCCGCTGCGTACGATGTTGAGCCCTGGGTTGTACGTCAACTTTTCGGACGCGCCGCGCCGGGCAACCTTTCCGGCTGCTCTGCTGGCAACACTGGGGCGACGGCTGAACTTGCCTTCCCTGCTTGCCCTTGCAGCCGAACCCGTTAACCAGGCGCACGCTGGCCTCAACGCCGACCTGCTGTGGCTGCTGCCTACATTGTTCTGGGACTTGCCTGCGCCTGGCAGCCCGGGGATTGAGCTGGCGCGCCATGATTGGTTCAACGGGATGATGTGGATGATTGCCCGCGCTGACCCCTGCGACCCGGACGGGCTGGTCCTGGCTGCCAAGGGGGGGCATAACGACGAGATGCATAACCACAACGACGTGGGATCTTTTATCGTCCAGGTGGCCCAGGAGGCCCTCATCGCTGATCCCGGCAGCGGGCATTATACGCTCGATTATTTCAGTTCGCGGCGCTACGAGCATCTCGCCGCTTCATCACTGGGTCATTCCGTCCCGGTCCCTAACGGGCAGATCCAGCAACCTGGGCGGGCGTTCGCGGCGCGGGTGCTGGAGCACAGCGTTGGCATGGTGGCTGATGTACTGCGCCTGGACCTGGGCGGGGCCTATCCGCCGGAAGCCAGGCTGGCATCGCTCGAACGGCGGCTCGCGCTGCACCGGCCGGCCATCCCGCCCGGGTGGAGTTGGAAGACAGTTTTACTTTCCTGGGCAGCCCAGGTACGTTCGAAAGCGCTCTGGTTACCTTTGGCCAGGTGAAGGTCGAGACCAGGTATGTTCTGTTGTCAGGTGAGCAGGCCAGCCTGCGCGTGAATTTCCCAAGGGAAGGGGTCGGGGTGCGAGTCGAAGACTACCCGGCGGTCGACCTTGCAGAGGGCCTTCGGGATGTGCGGCGGGTGATATTCTTCCTGTCAAAGCCATGTTATTCGGGCACTCTCTGGCTTGTGATCACGCCAGGGATTGTATAGATAGTCGTTTGATGGTATTATTTTATTTATTATCAGACAATTAACGGTAGATCTTGTGTTTTGAGAGCGCTAACAGGCGGTTTATGACGTAAGTTAATCTATGGCTGGCACCTATTCGCTCGATCTACGGTTTTTTCTAATCTCATTACCCAAATGGACAGGCAGACCTTCCGTGCCGGTATTTTGATTCCCAGTAGCCGAACGAATTGGCAATCGTCTTCCTGATGAAGTGCCTGATTGATGGTGAATTTGCCTGTTGGACCAGGGTCGCCTGGGTCCTGAGCGTTAAATATGATGTGGTTATCCGTAATCATCGTGGGTCGGTGGTTACTGTTAACGAATTGCCTGAGACCTTCAAGGAGAAAGGGAAAAATGAAAATTCGCCTGTCTAAATATCTTGGCGTTGGTATTGCTGTGCTGCTCTTGGCGACAGCAATGTTTGGCTGCCAGCCTGCGGCTCCAACCCAGGCGCCGGCGGTTGAAGAGCCGGTGGTTGGGGAGCCGGTGGTTGAGGAGCCGGTGGTTGAAGAAAAGCCTACCGAAGCGCCTGCCCCCACCGAAGCGCCTGTCGTAGAAGAGCCCGCTGATGCCGCGTCTGTAGCGGCTGCGTTGCCCCGTAATGAGACCCTCTACATCGCTGGCCTGCAATGGAGCGCGGTGGTTGGATGGAACCCATATTCATCCAATAATAATAACGCGATGGGTGTCTCCGCCGGCGCGAATGCCCGCGTCCCGGTCTATGAAACTCCCTACATGTACAACATGATCAACGGCGAGCAGCTCCCGCTGCTGGCCGATGGCCCGTACACGTGGAATGAGGACATGACCGAATTGACCTACAAGATCAAGCCCGCTGCGAAGTGGAGCGATGGCACCCCGGTGACCGCTGAGGACGCCGCTTACACCTGGGCGACTCACCTCAAGTACGAAACCGGCGCCGGCGTGGGTTACCGCGATTACATCGAAGCAGTTGAGGCCGTCGATCCCCAGACAGTGGTCGTCAAGGCCAAGCTGACTGAAGACGGCAAAGCCGCTAACCCGCTGCAGGTGAGCGCTTTCGTCAGCAGCGAGTACATCGTCCAGAAGGCCTGGACCGAGAAACTGGAAGCGCGCACTGGCGGCGACGCCACCGCGCTGAAGGCTGACCCCGGTGAAGATTTCGTCGCCTCAGGTCCCTATAAATCCTTCTTTGCTGACGATACCAAGGTCGTCTTCATCCGCGATGACAACTATTGGGGCAAAGATGCCTCCATGTGGGGCAAGCTGCCGGTTCCGAAGTACCTGGCGCACACCATTTATGCTGATAACAACGCCGGGTTCCTGGCGCTGAAAGCCGGTGAGGTGGATGTCAGCCAGCAGTTCAACGCCAACGTTCAGGATCTGTGGCTGAAAGACAACCTGCCGATCTCGACCTGGATGGAAGAGGCCCCCTATGGCCTGACCGCCAGCCTGCCGACCGCTTACTTCAACCTGAAGAAATTCGGGCTGGACAACATTGCGGTCCGCAAGGCGATTGCCTATGCGGTGGATTACGACACGATCATTGCCAACGCGATGACCAACCAGTCTCCGACCTTCGCCCAGGTTCCGCGCTCGATCATGAACCCGACCGATGGTGAACAGGCCCTTTACGATCATGATGCGGTGAAGGATTTGCAGTGGGTCGGCAACGATATTGAGGGCGCCAAGAAGATCCTGGACGATGCCGGGATTGTTGACACTGACGGCGACGGCTGGCGCGAGTTGGATGGACAGAAGCTGTCCTACAACGCAGTCTGCCCGAACGGCTGGTCTGACTGGCAGGCAGCGATGGAAATCGTTGCTGCTGCCGGTGAGAAGATTGGCATCGAGATCACGACCCTGTTCCCCGAGTGGGGTGTTTACCAGACCGTCTTCGTCAATGGCGACCAGACCGAGTATGACATCTTCATGGTCTGGAGCAACGGCGCCGGCCCGACCAACCCGTGGGGCCGCGCTCGCCAACTGATGAGCGCCGCGTTCGCCGGAACCCAGAACAACTGGAACGGCAACTGGGGTGGTTACGTCAACCCGCGGGTTGACGAAATCCTGGCCGTGATCCCCAACGAGACCGACCAGGCCAAGTTGGTGGAATACTACACCGAACTCACCAAGATTTACCTGACCGACATCCCATCCTTCACGCTCATGTACCGCCCGGACCAGTTCTATACCGTGAACGAATCGGTATGGACGAACTACCCCGCGGCGGACGACGGACGCAACATCCCGCCGATGAACCTATTGGATGGATACAGCATTGCCGGTCTGTACGAGCTTGAACTCGTCAATCCGTAAGCCGGATTTGTAAGAAAAACCGCCATGTTTCGCGAACCCCGGAACATGGCGGTTTGTTATCGGCTCGAATTTGCTTTCGCTTGGTGAGATTGCCTTTGGCAAAAGGAAAGCAATAAAATGAATTTGCTTAGGAGGTGTAGGGTTGAAAGGATATGTCAGGTATTTCACAAACAAGTTGGCCTGGTTCCTAATAACCCTGGTTGCGGCTTTCTTGCTGAACTTCACCCTGCCTCGCCTGATGCCAGGCGATCCCGTGGCGGTTATCACGCAGCGGGTCACGCAGGGCATGACCAGCGAGACCGGGGTCCAGGCGATTTACAATGAATACGCTACTCTCTTTGGGACGAATAAACCCATCCCGGAGCAGTTTGCCCTGTACGTGCGCAACGTTCTCAAGGGTGACCTGGGCACTTCCTTCAGCCAGTACCCGCGCAAAGTCGCGGATGTGATCAATTCTTCGATCTGGTGGACGATTGCGCTGCAGTTTCCGGCCATCATTGTCGGCTGGATCATCGGCAACTTGCTGGGCGCGCTGGCGGCATACCTGAAGGGGGGATTTGATAAAGTGCTCATGCCGCTCAGTATTTTCATCAGCAACCTGCCGGCGTTCGGTATGGCGACCATCATGCTGGTTATTTTTGCGGTCAACATGAAGGTATTTCCAACCTCGGGTGGATATGGGTATAACCTGATCCCGAACTTTAGCTGGGAATTCATCAAGTCGGTCATCATCCATTACCAGCTCCCCTTCTGGACCATCGTATTGATTGCGATTGGCGGACAAGCCATCGGAATGCGCTCGATGGCGATCTACGAGCTGAACGCGGACTATGTGAAGTACAGCCGCTTTTTGGGCATCAAAGACCGCAAGATCATCGGCTATGTTTTTCGCAATGCCATGCTGCCCCAGGTGACCGGCCTGGCCTTATCGATCGGCACCATGGTGGGCGGCAATCTTATGGCGGAGATCATCTTCAGCTACCCGGGAATCGGCACGACCCTCCTGTCGGGAGTAATGGGCCAGGATTACCCGCTGATCTCGGCCTCTACCTTGATCGTCACCTTGATGGTGTTGATCGCGACCTTTGTCATCGAGATCCTTTACGGTTTTATCGATCCGCGCATTAAAGCGGCCCAGGCCGATTAGGGAGAGGTGCAGCCATGAAACATACCCTTCAGCAAATTTTTCACTCTCCAAAATTTGTGGTCGGTTTTGTGATTTTTGCTTTTATCCTGCTGACCGTGATCATCTACCCGCTGATCATCCCGGATAGGCCGCTGGCGATCCTGGGCCAGGGCACCTTCTTCGAGCCTGGTATCTATGTGAACGTCTATGATGCTATTGGTTCCACCTCCTACACGCTCAAGCTGCCTAATGATGCTGAAAGGCGCATCGCTGCCAAGCTGGGCAGCCAGGAACGTATGGATATCGAGGAATGGTTGGTAGCTGCCGGGATTCCGGCTGAAGACATTGACATCGAGGATACGGAAGCCTTGCTGGATCTGTGGGTCAATAATTACGACTCTACCAAGCGGCTGCCTGGGATGACTGCCGCCAGGCGAAATTACTTTCGCCGGCTGGACGCTTCGCTCGATGGTCTGCTGGCAACCGAGGGAGTTATCATTGCCGTGCCCGACCCTGAGACGGGTGCCCTTACCGAGGTGGACCGGGTCGAACAGACCGATTATGCGAATGTTGGCATGGTTCCAAACGTCAAAGTGCTGCCGCTGGGCACCGATAACTTCGGGCGCGACATGCTGACCGAGTTGATTGCAGCCATCGCCACATCGCTGAAGATCGGCTTAATCGCCGGTTCCATCGCGACCCTGATCGGGCTGACGCTGGGGCTGACGGCAGGGTATATCGGCGGGAGAGTCGATGACGTCGTCATGTTCATCACCAACCTATTCACCGTCATCCCCAGCTTCGTGCTGCTGATCCTGATCTCGTTCAGCATCGGGCAGGAACAGCGCGGTGCGACGACGGTGGCTATCGTGATCGGGCTGACTTCCTGGGTGTGGACGACCAGAGCGGTCCGCGCGCAGGTCATTTCGCTGCGCAACCGCGACCATGTCAATCTTTCCAAGCTGTCGGGGCACTCCGTCCCGCACATCATCCTGACCGATATCCTGCCCTATATCGCCTCGTACGTGGTGATGGCGTTGATCTTGCAGATCTCATCCGGGATCCTGGCGGAAGCCGGCCTGTCGATTCTCGGGTTAGGCCCCAAGACAACCGATGTGCCCACCCTGGGCCTGATGATGAACTGGGCGATGATCTACTCGGCGCATATCATGAACAAATGGTGGGCCTACTTCCCGGTCATCGTCGCCATCGCGCTGATTTCATTCTCGCTGAACCTGATGAATACCGGGCTCGACCAGGTATTCAATCCGGCCTTAAGGGATTAGGTGACCGCCATGGGAAAAGTTATTTTAGAGGTCAGGGATCTGACGACCAAATACATCACTCGTTTCCAGGAAAATGTTTATGCGGTGGACCACGTTTCCCTCAAGGTCGAAGAAGGGAAATCACTGGGGATCGCGGGTGAATCCGGCTGTGGTAAGTCAACGCTGGCGCTCAGCCTGATGGGCTATTACTTCCCCCCGCTGCACTATACCAGCGGCGATATCATCATCGACGGGCAGAACATTTCCGGCATGAAGCCGGACGATATCCGCAAATCGATCCTGGGTCGCGAGATTGCCTATATCCCCCAGGCGGCGATGAACGCGCTCAACCCCACCCAAAAGGTGATCAGCTTTGTCGAGGACGTGATCCAGGCCCACAACCCGGCTGCCACCAGGAAAGAAATTTATGAGCTGGCCCGCTATAGTTTTGAAACGGTTGGGCTGCCGGCTGAAGTGCTTCAAAAATACGCGGTCGAGCTGTCGGGTGGGATGAAACAGCGCACGGTGATTGCGGTTTCGACCATCCTCTTCCCCAAGGTGCTGATCGCCGACGAGCCCTCTTCGGCGCTGGACGTGACTTCGCAGAAGATGGTCATCAAGATGCTTAAGCAGCTGATGGAGAAGGGCATCATCAAGTCGATGATCTTCATCACCCACGAATTGCCGTTGCTCTACAACGTGACCGACGATATCATGGTCATGTATGCCGGACAGATCGTGGAGAAGGCCGATGCAAAGAGCGCGGTGTTTGACCCGCTCCACCCGTACGCCAAGGGCCTGATGGGCTCGATCATTGTCCCGGAAGAGGGCCTGCGCAGCGCCAAGCTGACAGCCATCCCGGGCGTGCCGCCTAACCTGAAGAACCCACCTGCCGGGTGCCGTTTTGCCGAGCGCTGCAAGTACGTCCGTCCGGAGTGCCGGGTGACCTCGGTGACCATGCGTGAAGTGGAAGGCGAACGCGCGTACCGCTGCATCATCCCCGAAGATGAGCTGAGGAGGCTGTATAAACATGAGTGATGAGAAAATTTCCGTCCTGAAAGGTGTAGGAGTTACCAAAGTTTTCGGGTTTGGTCGCCGCAAGACGGTCGCCGTGGATCATGTGGATTTTAATTTCCACGCGGGCGAAATCATCTCGATCGTGGGCGAGTCGGGCAGTGGCAAGACGACCCTGGCGAAGATGCTGTTGGGGTTGATTAACCTGACTGAGGGCGAAATTTATTACCACGAACAAAAGCGTGACATCAGCACGCACAGCAAGCGCCAGGAATACTGGCGCGGCATCCAGGCCATCTTCCAGGATCCGTTCTCGGCCTATAATATCTTCAATAAGATCGACGCTGTGCTGCTGGACTGCATCCACATGCGCGGCGGGCGTGGGCTCCCGCAAGCCAAAAAAGTGGAACTGATGGCCGAAGCGTGCAGCTTTGTCAACCTGAAGTTCGAAGAATTGACCAATAAGTACCCGTTCGAGCTTTCCGGCGGGCAGATGCAGCGCCTGATGATTGCTCGCATCTTCCTGCTCAAGCCCAAGATCCTGCTGGCGGACGAGCCCACTTCAATGATCGACGCCTGCTCGCGCGCCACGATCCTGGATTACCTGATGAAGCTGCGCAACGAGACCGGGATGACGTTGATCTTCATCACTCACGATATCGGCCTGGCCTATTACGTGTCTGACAGCGTCTTTATTATGGAAAAGGGCAAATTTGTCGAAAGCGTGACGGCAGACGAGGTGATCCTGAACCCCAAAGAGCCTTATACGAAACGCCTGATCAGCGATGTGCCGAAGATCTATGAGGAGTGGGATCTTTCGACGGTGTGACCTCACCCCTGCCCCTCTCCATATTTTGAAAAAATATGGAGAGGGGTGCCTACGGGTATGAAATTTGGGCTGCTGAAGCTTAAAAAAGCACCCCTTCTCTAAAATCAGGCTTTGGCGATTTTGGAGAAGGGGACGGGGGATGAGGTGTTTACCCCGCCAGCCGGACGACCGCGCTGGCGCGGATGTCGGCCGACGACGCGCCGACCAGGATCTCGAACTCGCCCGGCTCGGCCACCCAGGCACTTTTAACCGGGTCGTAAAACGATAAGGCGCGCGGGTCGATGTTGAAGCGGGCTGTGCCGGTTTGCCCGGGTGCCAGGGCCAGCTTTTGGAAGCCCTTTAGCTCCTTAAGTGGGCGTGGGAGGCTGCTCTCTACGTCGCGGACGTAGATCTGGACGACTTCCTGCCCTTCGACCGGCCCGGTGTTTGTCACATCGATTGCAACCTCAAAGGTCTCGCCCGGCTTCACCTCGGCCGGGGCGCGCAGGCTGGCATAGTCGAAGTGGGTGTACGACAGCCCGTAGCCAAAGGGGAAGAGCGGCTCAACACCGGCATAATCGTAATAGCGGTAGCCGACAAAAATGCCCTCGCCATAGCGGACGGTGCGCGCACCGGGGAGGCTAAGGTTTGTGTAGGAGGGCGTGTCAGCGAAGCGCTTGGGATAGGTGACGGTTAGCTTGCCGGAGGGGTTCACCTCGCCGGCCAGCACGCGCGCGATGGCCGCCCCACCTTCCATGCCAGGGTAGTGGGCCTGCACCAGCCCGGCTACTTTGTCGAGCCAGGGCATTTCGACCGGCGCGCCGGTATTGAGGATCACCACTGTACGCGAGTTAGCGGCCGCCACGGCTTCGATCAGGGTCTCTTGCTGCCCGGGCAGGCGCATGTGCGGTCGATCGGTCCCTTCTGTTTCATAAGTCTCGGTGTCGCCAACGAAGACCAGCGCCAGGTCGGCCTCGCGAGCCAGCGTGGCGGCGCGCAACAGCCGGTCGTCGGTCTCCGGTGTGGCGCCCATAGCGAGGTTTATGAAGGTGCGTCCGTCGGCGCGGGTGGGGATCAACTCGAGGCGCAGGTCGTAGGCACGCCTGGCTTCCAGGTCAAGGGCGACCTCGCTGGCGTGGCGGGCGCGCGGATTTTCGTCCTCGGACCTGCTTTCCAGCATAAGCTGGCCGTCGAGAAACAACCGCGCCAGGCCACTGTTGTTGACTCGCAAGGTATAGCGCCCACCTTCGGGCAATTCCAGCCGTCCGGACCAGCGGGCTGAGAAGCGCGCCCCGAGCCCTTCGGTTGGGCCGGCGCTGAACCAACCCATGCGCAAGCGGGGGTCAATCCGCTCCAGCAGCGGTGAGCCGTCGAAGCCATCCCCGGCGAAGTACTCGCCGTACAGCCCGCTCCCGCCTTCGACCGGCCGACCGTCTTTGGTGGGCGTGACCAGGGCAGGCTTTAGCACCGGCAGGTCCTGCCAGTTGTCACAGCCAGGCTCGTGGCGCACATTAACCTGGTTGTCGAGAGCTTCCTGAAGCGCTGCCAGGGGCGTCACGCGGTAGGGCGGCTCAGTGTAGGAACTGCCGCCGCCGCTGATGGTCAGGTCGACTGCGGCCGGCCCGATCACTGCCAGGGTCTTTAAACCGTCTGGGCGCAGCGGCAGGATTCCGTCCCGGTTTTTCAGCAGGACGATGGCTTCTTCGGCTACCCGGCGGGCCAGGGCCTGGTGAGTGTGGGTGTTGAGGGCGCCGGCTTTGCGAGGGTTATCCAGGCGCCCCGCGCGGGCGATCATGCGCAGGATGCGGCGGGCGGCCTGGTCGATTACTTCTTCCTCGATCTGCCAGATGTTGGCGGCTTCGAGCAGCAGGCTGCCGTACCAGCGGGCCGGGCCGGGCATTTCCAGGTCCAGGCCGCCAACCAGCGAGTCGACCGTGGTATGGTTGGCGGTCCAGTCTGAGACGACCACGCCCTCGAAACCCCACTCGTTGCGCAGGATTTCGGTCAGCAGGCGGCGGTGCTGGCTGGCGTAGACACCGTTGATGCGGTTGTACGAGCACATCACCGTCCAGGGCTGGGTTTCC
>CAZBDC010000188.1:0-10348 GCA_964490575.1 uncultured Anaerolineaceae bacterium
TAATGAGCGGTGACTGGAGTTCAGACGTGTGCTCTTCCGATCTCCCTACTCAAGGGGAAATTTTTGTCTGCGCTTCTGTTTCGATCCTTGTATCGTTTTGGGTAGGCGACGCGGTCGCTCACACAATACGAACGAAGTCTGAAGGATTTATCGAACGCGCGGATGATCGGCACAGCCTTCTCAGGTGGTTGGGGGACGAAGTGGTTTGCCGGGATATATCCCCGGTGGCCGCCCAGGATCGTCCGAAAGGAGATGGGGGTAGGTATGACCGGTAAACGCAATGCACTGCTGTTGTCCCTGTTGGCGCAAGGGATTCACTACATCGAGGAAGGCGAAGCGAAATTGTTCCTGGTGGTCACCCGCAAGGAGGAGCGGGACACCTTCGATTTTTTCCTGCGTACGGCCAAAACTGAAGACGAAGCCAAGATCCAATCGGTAAAGCACGGTGAAGTGGTGATGATTCACCGGTTTGCTGACATCTTTGCCAGGATGCTCGACCCGCAGGACCTGCACGGTGGCAAGCCCGATTTGTTGATGTAAGGGTAAGGCGTTCAAGCATAAGATTGGCGCGCAAAAACCGGGGGACGGGTTTTCCCGGGCTCTATTCGCTTCGCTGGCGAGGACCGTCCTGCCGTGAACGCCAGCGGCGCATCTCCGGCTGAACGAGGCGGGCCGACGCATCTTGTAGGATGGGCCAGTTATCTGGAACTGATTTCGAAAGAACACTTTAGGAGGATGAGCCATGCTTGATTTTAATGATATCCTTCGCCAGTTGACCAGCAGCGCGGAGGCGATCCGGGCGCTGGCGCAGAATATCCCGGCTGAACAGGCGCAGTGGAAACCCGATCCCCAGGCCTGGTCGCTCCAGGAGACCATGGCGCACCTGTATAATGAAGAGCGCGTTGACTTCCGCAAACACCTGGAAGAAATGCTGGGCGACCCGCCGAGGCCGTGGGGGCGCTTTGACCCGGCCGCGCTGGTTGCCGTCGACAACCTTCAGCAAGCCCTGGAAGGCTTCCTGACCGAGCGGGGCGCCTCACTGGCCTGGTTAAGGGCGCTGGAAGCAACCGATTGGAACGTCCAAACTGAAGCCCCGTGGGGCGGTATGATCCGCGCAGGCGATGTGCTTGCCTCGTGGGCCGCGCACGACTACCTGCACCTGCGCCAGCTCAACGAGCTGCTTTTTGCCTGGAATGCGCGCCAGGCTGAGCCTTATTCTGTCCAGTACGCGGGCGATTGGTGAATTAGGACACGCTCCGCTGCTCACCAGCCCTCGGCTGCCTGCCGGAGTGCTTCGATATCCAGTTTTGTCATCTTCAACATGGCCTGGGTGACCCGGTAGACTTTGCCAGTGTCTGGGTCGCTCATCAACTCGCCCAGGATGGCGGGGACAATCTGCCATGAGATTCCAAACCGGTCGCTCAGCCAGCCGCATTGGCTCGTTTCACCGTCTTCTGAAAGCCTGTCCCAGAAATAATCGACCTCTGCCTGTGTCTGACAGTTGACAAAGAAAGAGATGGCCGGCGTGAAGGTGAAGCCGTGCTCTGGGCCGCCATCCATGGCCATGAACGGCTGCCCGGCCAGGGTGAAGCGGGCGTGCATCACCGTTCCTTCTGCTTCGTCCTGGTCGGGACCGTAATGCTGGATGTGGTCGATGCGCGCGTCGGAGAACAGATGGGTATAGAAATCCATCGCTTCTGCGGCCCGGCTGTGCTGCGGTCCGGCGAACATCAGGTACGGTCTGACCCGCTGCGGCGCTCGCGTCAGGCTCAACTGCCACGAGACGCCGTAGCGGTCCTGCACCCAGCCGAATTTCTCCAGGAAGGGGTATGGCGCCAGGTCCATCAGTGCCATCCCGCCCTCAGCGAACTGCCCCCACAGTGTGTCAATCTCTTCCTCGGTCTGGCAGTCAACAAAGAACGAGATGGCAGGGGTAAAAGAAAACACCGGGCCGCCGTTCAACGCGGCCAGTTCCAGCCCGGCCAGTGTGAAGTTGACTGTCATCACCTCGCCTTCCGGCCCAGGCGCATCCTTGCCGTACCGCGCGATCTCGCCAATCTTGCCGCCTTTAAGAACGGTTGTATAAAAATGCACCGCCTGCTCCGCCTGGTTATCAAACCACAAAAATGGGACGATCTTTTGCATTTTTGAAACTCCTTTTTTGATCCTTGTATCGTTTTGTGTGGGCGACGCAGTCGCCCACACAAAACAAACGAAGTCCGAAAAACTATTTTGAAACTCGTTTCGTTTGGCGGGCGAGGCCATCGTCCGCAAAACGAATGAAGTCTGAAGAACTTATAATGTGATTACCACAATCGCGGCGACTGCCGTGACCACGCCAGCCACCTGCCCAGGCGCAAGTTTTTCCCTGGCGATCCGGCAGGCCAGCAGGGCCGTTACCGCCGGGTAGAGCGAGCCAAGCACGGTGGCTACGTCCAGCCGCCCGGTCTGCGTGGCCAGCAGAAAGAACAGGTTGCCGGCGACATCCAGCACGCCGGCCAACGCGATCACTCCCAGCAGCGCGCGCGGAACGCGCACGGGCTGGCGCATGGCCAGGGCATAGGCCAGCATCAACGCGCAACAGGCCAGGCGCCCTGCTGCCAGTGGCCAGAAGACCGCGCCTTCACCGATCTGATCGAGCGCGATGAAAAACCCTCCAAAGCCCAGCCCGGCTGCCAGCGCCAGGCCCAGCCCGGCCGGGCGGCCGCCCAGCGCCTGCGGGCGCGACAGCAGCCAGATCCCCACCAGCGCAAGACCGAAACCGAGCAGCTTTTCATGGCCCGGCAAGCCTTCGGTCAGTGCGGTGAACAGCACCGGGACCGCCGCCGCCAGCGAGGCTGACACCGGCGCCACGATTCCCATTCGCCCGGCCGTGAAGCCGCGCAGCAGGAGGCCTAACCCGGCCATGCCCAGCAGCCCGGCCAGCGCCCCCCATAAAAGGTCCGCCGTTGGGCTGATCGTCTCGCGGTTGGCCAGCGCTACGATCACCAGCGCCAGGAGCCCAATCGTATAGGAGATGAGGATGGTTCGAAAAGAACCCACCCGGCGTGAGGCGATCCCCCCGCTGAAATCGCCTGATCCCCAGGCGACCGCGGCGGATAATGCCAGGGCGGCGGCTAAGAATGGCAGTTGGTTGGGCATGGCAGCGCTGTGATGCTCCAAATCTGGATAAGAATAGTACATATATTCGAAGACTATAGCGATTTTCTGGGGAAAAGTCAAGTGGTTAATTGATTGCGCTCGAGCATTTCATATGAAGATTGATCTTGAATACAATAACAGGCGACGTAAAGTTTTCGGAAAAATAAAATAGAATCCATGAAAAGGCAGGCAAACGGCAATGAATGCAAAAGCAACCTGGATCTGGTCCTTCGGCGACTTCGAACTGTACCATCATCGTAAATTATCGCTGTCCCGCGAAGAGCGCGGGCACATTGTCCCAACCTTCTGGCAGCTTTACGGGCCGAACTGCCTGGTGAAGTTCCGCAAAACTGTGCGGCTCGAGCAGGATGAAACAATCAAGGTCACGATGGAAGGGGAGGGACACATGCAGCTCGGTCGGAAGCGCATCTCCTGCGCTGGGCCGGTTCTTATTCCAAAGGGAGATCATACGCTGCAGTTCGTGGTTGGCAACGCGGTCGGGATCCCGGGCCTGTACGTGGAAGGGGAGACCATCTTTAGCGACAGCAGCTGGGAGGCGACGACCTTTGATGGAACCTGGATGCCGGCCGGGTCATGGAACCTGGACGACCGGGCTATCCCGCCGGCGGCCTTCGAACTGCCCTGCACGCGGCTCGACTATGTCGCGAAAACAACAACTGCTGAGGGTGCTTTGTATGATTTCGGCAAAGAAGTGACGATCCGGCTCGTCCTGGACGGCCTGAAACCCGGCGCGACATACCGGGTATGCTACGGGGAAAGCGTTGAAGAGGCCATGGATTATGACCATGCGGTGCTGCGCGAGACGTTTGTCGCTGATGGGCCGCAGCGCACCCTGCGGACGCGCGCCTGCCGCTACGTGCGCATTACCGGCGATCCTGAGCGCGTGCATGGATTGTTCGAATACCTGCCCCTGGAGACGAAAGGGGCTTTCCGTTCTTCTGACGACCTGATTGACCGGATTTACACAGTTTCGGATGATACCCTGCGCCTGTGCAGCCGCCTGTTTTACCTGGACGGCGTCAAACGCGACACCTGGGTATGGGCCGGAGACGCGTACCAGAGTTACTTCTTGAACTATTACTGCCACTTCGACCGGGATATCATCAAGCGGACCACCCTGGCCCTGCGCGGCGGCGAACCGCTGGTCTCGCACGTCAACACGATCGTGGATTATTCCCTCTACTGGTTGATCTCGTTGGAGGATTATTATCTTTATACCGGTGACGCAGCTTTTATCCGCAGCATCTACCAACGGGCGGAGAAGCTGATGGAATTATGCATCCTGCGCCAGAACGAAGATGGCCTGCTGGCCGGGCTGCCAGGGGACTGGGTGTTTATCGACTGGGCCGATATGGATAAGACCGGCGTGCTGTGCGCCATGCAGATGCTATATTGCAAGGCGCTGGAAGCGATGGCGGTCTGTTCGGAGCTGGTTGGCAGGCCGGATCGGCAAAATCGCTATGCCGGGATGGCCGGAAAGGTGCGCGAGAAGATCGACGCCATTTTCTGGCAGGAAGATTTGGGCGCTTACGTGACCAATGCCGTGGATGGGAAGGCCACCCGGCAGGTCCGCCGGCATGCCAATATCTTTGCTGTGCTGTTTGGTTTTGCTGACGAAACCAGGCGTCAGCGTATCCTTCACAATGTCTTGCTCAACGATGAAGTCCCGCAGATCACCACGCCCTATTTCAAGTTCTATGAACAGGACGCGCTGTGCCGGCTGGGACGCCTGGATCGGGTGACCGAGATCCTGCGCAGTTATTGGGGTGGGATGCTGAAGGAAGGGGCAACCACCTTTTGGGAGGAATATGACCCGCGCCTGTCCGGGGTAAAACACCTGGAAATGTACCACGAGCCGTATGACAAGAGCCTGTGCCACGCCTGGGGGGCGAGCCCGCTGTACCTGCTGGGGAGGTACTACCTGGGCGTGACCCCGACCAGGCCCGGCTATGCGGAGTTCGAGGTCTCCCCGGCTGTTGGGGTTCTGGATTATTTCGAAGGGACCGTCCCCATTAACACCGGTTTTGTGCGCGTGAAAGTCGACGGCGCAGCGGTGGAAATCGAAACAAATGCGAGCGGCGGATATTATGTCTGGAATGGGAAGCGGGTGGCGCTCACGCCCGGCCAGGTCAATCGTTTCGGCGCATAAAGTGGCCGGCTTTGCGAGGGGACAGGGCAGCCTCGCCCGAAAACCCGGAATTATTCTGGCTGGCCAAGTTCGCGCAACGCCGTGATGGTCTGGCTGAGGTATTGAATGGCCTGGTAATACTTCTGGATCGCCTCCCAGATTTTGGTGGGCCGGCGCTCGTCGATGCCCTCTTTGAGAAGCCGGTTGGCTTCTTCGTAGGTCTGGGAGGTCAGATCCAGCAGGCGCTGGACTTCCTGCACCTGACCTGGAAGCGGGCTGGCCGAATCAAGCGTGCCGCAAGCGCTGCGCAACTCGTTCACCGCCAGCCCGGCCTCGGCCCGCCAGTCTGCGTCGAAGATGCTGGTTGGTGAGCGGGTGAACTGGTCGCTGACCTGCTCGAGGCGCTCCAGGGCGGCGGCGCACTCAGGTGAGAGAATCTGCAGGCCGCCCTGGTCTTCTTCACTGGCTGCTTCTGTGGGTTGGATGGCGGTCATCGTGGGAAGAGGAACGGCGGTTTCAGTTGGGGAAGGTACAGCGGTTGCGGTGGGAATGGGTGTGAGGGTCTCGGTTGGGGCCGGGGTCCATGTTGGCCAGGTGGTGGGCGAGGGCAGCGAGGTGGGCGGCAGGGGCGTTTCGCTTGGGGCGAGTCCCACCGCCTCGAAAGGCGCCTCGAAGAAGTCGCCAATCCGGTCGGCCAGCTGGTTGGCGCCACGGTTGGTGGCTGCCCACAGGGTCAACACCGCCAGCGAGGCCGCGCATAGGAATACCAGGCCAAGCCCAATCAGCATCGCGCGGTAGGCGGCAGGCGAATCCAGGATGGATTGGCGGGCCGGGGCAGCGGGTGAAGGCGTAGCAGGGTGGTAGGTGGATGCAGGCGGCGGATAGGATGATAGAACAGGCCCCGGTAGGGTCGGCGAGGCGGGTTGGTCGGCGGCGGTTGGCGGCTCAGAACGAGTTGGTGCGGGCGATGGCGGCGCCTGGCGGCGCAGCGGCTGGGTTGGCGCCTGGTCATCCTCTGACGGCGGTTCCCAGGCTGCGCCGGTTGGCTGCGCGGTCTGGCGCAAACCGCACACCGGGCAGAAAGCGGCCGAATCGTCGATCCAGTTTAAGCAAGAGAGGCACTGTTTCATGGTATGTCTAAGACGCTGCTTTCATCAAATCGTTCCCAATAGAATACTATTCTACCTTATCTTCATCCGGGTTCTCCGCGTTTTTCTGCGCCCCATTCTCAATCACTTAAGGCCCAATTCCCGTAAAAGAGCGGCGGTTGTGGCCTGGTGCCCGGCGTCTCCCCAGGCGACTTCCAGGCACCACAGCAATTGGAACAGGGCGCGGCGCTGCGGGTAGCCCGGATGGAGCGGCGCGCGGGCATTGTAAGCCTGCCAGAAGGGCTTGGCGGTCATCTTCCACAGCTCCATGCGCGCCAGGTCGCTCTCGCGTGGGCCGGCCCATGCCTTTTCAAAGTCGAGGATTGTTGCCAGCTGCCAGCTGTCATTCGCGTAGGTAAAAATCAGGTTGTGGGCGTGCAGGTCTTCGTGGCACAGGCTGGCGGGCTGCACGCCGGCAAACAGGCTCCGGCGCGGTTCGAGCGCGGCCAGGAACAGCTCAATGTCTGCTGGATGGGGAATGATGCGGCGGGCATGCGCTTCCAGCGCTTCAGCGGCGGGGCGCGGATCTTCTACCAGCCCGTGCGCGTCGAGCGTCCCGAACCCCGCCAGGGAGATTGAATGGATCTGGGCCACGGCGTCGCCCACCTGGGCCTGTACGGAGTGCATTTCGTTTGTGGTCAATGTTGGGCGGATGACGGCCAGCTCCTGCCCGGGGATATAGGTCTTGATGAATACTTGCCAGGGCCAGTTTGGCCCGGCTCGGCCGGCCAGCAGTACCTCGGGCATAGGGATGGCAGTGTGTTCCTTCACCAGCCGGTGAATGACCGCCGTGTGCTCGAAGGAACTGGCGTATTGGGCAGTCTCACCGGCCAGCTTAATGATCAGGCTTTTGTCCGGGCGGCCCAGGTCGGCTTTCCAGACCTGGTAATCGGGCCTGTCTTTCAGCAGGGTGCAGGTGGTTACCAGGTAGTTCGCGCCGAGCACGTCTTTCAGCAGGTCGCGCAGGCTGCGCTCATCCATTGCGTTTCCTGCTTTTGCCCCTTTCCCCTCTCTGCTTCTCTTGACTCAGCTCTTTTCCGGCACCCGGATGACCGACAGGCTGACCGGATCGAAGTACTTGGTCCAGAAGACGGCAGCCTCTGGGTTGAGCGACTCGAAGTCGACCGCGCAGCAGCGGTAGCCGCGCAAAGCGTAATCGCGTAAAGCCGCGTCGAGCAGGGCCGGGGCGGCGTGCCTGCCACGGTAAGCCGGACGGGTGTAAGCCCCGGTGATGGCAAAGGTCGCATCCGAGCGGACGATGTGCGCCGCGCCCTGGCTGGAGGCTTCGCAGCGCATGTAAGCGACTGCACGGCCGCCCTCCAGCGCCAGCCAGGCGCTGTTTTGCGGGTTGTTGAGCAGAGCGGCGAACTCATCCGCGCCGTCCGGGGCCTGCGGCACCATCAGGGTAGGCGGCTGGGCATAATGGGTCCAGTGCTCGGCTTCGATCTCGGCCAGTTGGTCCACGTCGGCCAGGGTAGCTTTGCGGATCAGCAGTTCGCCAGGGGCGCTGACGCCCAGCGGGGTGACCGGGCGAACCGCGTCGATCACTGTCAACCCGAACCCGCTCCAGAACCAGGTGCGTTCGGCTACCTTGTCGTTGGCTAACAGCGAGAGCGCATGGGTCTGGCAGCCAGAATCAAGCCAGAGGTGGGCCGCCGCGCGGTACATAGTCCGGTAAATACCCGGGCGGGAGGATTCCATTCCCAGCGTGACCGTGCTGTGGGCCCATTCTGGCACATAAGCGGCCCGGCGCTCTGTGCAGCGGAACCGATCGATCGTCCACCAGCCCATGTAACCTACCAGCCGGCCGTTTTCCAGCGCTGCGACGCCCGGGCAGGCGTCCATGATCTGGGTCAGGAGATCGCCGACCTGTCCAGGATCTTCCATGTTGTTGGGCACTGCCGGGACAGCTTTGCGCAGCTTTTTGAAGTTGTTGATAAACAATGCCGCAGCTTGCGGCACAAAGCTCATCTTAAAGGGAGTAATTTCCATGAATACTCGTCGAATTTTTTGAGGTAGGCCACATTATAACAGAGGTCTTGTACAGGTTGGTTCATTCCTTTGGATAGCGCCGAAAATCGAAGCGGAATGAGGCCGCTTCACTCTTCCTCGTCATCGATCACGATGCTGGCATCCTTGAAGACGTACCCTTTCACCTGGTAGGTGACCGTGCCGGTGCAGGTGGTGATCTTCTCTACTTTCTGATCCAGCGCTACTGCCCAGCCGACCGTGTTCAGGTTGACGGCGTAGGTGGCCTGCCCGGCCATTTCCCACAGCGGCTGGCCCTGGGGTGGGGCGCCGAGCGCCACCGTGGCGGTGTCCTGCCCGCCGATGTATTTGACCTGCTCGAAAGTTACATCGGGGCTGACCGTGCCATAGAAGACCAGCCCGCCTGAGCAGCCACTGAGCGTGCTTAGCAGCAGACAGGCTGTCGCCAGCGCGAGCAGCGCCCGGCGCCGGTCTTTGCGGATAAACAGGGCTGGTGAAGCAATGGCCGCCATCCCAAGCCCTAATCCGGGCGGGAACCGGCGGCTCTCTGGTCTCGGGAGGTTCAGGCTGGCCTGGTAACGGATGGCGTCAGGGGTTTGCAGGGCTGTGGCCTGGTAGGTGAACTCACTCGGGTCCGTATCGGGCGGAAGGCGCACAGGCACAAGGGACCAATCCAACCCGCGTCCGGTGGTTTCAGGCTGCATCTCTCCCATTGCGCCGACCACGTAAATTAACACAGCGGAGAGCGCCGCGTCGCTTTCGGCCGGGTTTTCGCCTTCATCGATATCGCCCGTACAGGTGAGGTTGTTCGTCACCATCTTTTCGGGATAGATTACCCACGTGCCGCTCAGATCGAGCGGCTCGATCTTTGCCCGCAGCACCTCGCCGCCGCTGCGGCCCAGCGCCACCAGCCGCACCAGCCCATTCCCCAGTTTAATATGGATGGGCTGAATGATGACTTCTTTGGTCCCATCTGAAAAGACCGGCTCGCCGTTGTCGAGCGTGTACCAGAACGGCGCCCCGGGCTGGACGGTCAGTTTGACCGGAATGCTGGCGTACCTGGCTTCGGCCCCCCGGACGGCCAGCGGGTAGACGGCGTTCTTTTCCAACTCCGCTTCGATCACCAGCACCTCGCGCGAGCCATTCATCTCTTTGCGCATCTGCGGTGAATAGCCGTTGATCTCGAAAGCCAGGTCTTTATTTGTTTTGCTGGTGAGGTTGATGTATTCACCATAGCCGCTACCGCTGATCAGCGGAGTGGAAATCGGAATAGATGTGTTGGCTTTTTGGGGCGTCTTGCCCAGCAGGTAGCGGGCGTAATCGTCCAGGTTCGCATTCAACAGGGCCTGTTTGGCCTCATCGAGCAGCGGGTAGGTGCCTTTGTTGATCGCCTCGACAAAGCCGGCCTGGCTGAACGGGCAGGCTGCGCTGTCGCACATGTTCAGCTTAACCATCTGGGCGTGTACGTAATAGTCGGCCGGCCACTGGTTTGGCCCGGCTTGAAAGGCGATCTGGTGTCCTTTATGGCTGATGGCGCCATAGGTGGTCAGGTTCTTGGCGATGTAGCTTTCGTCCAGCAGCATGACCATGTTCTCGGCCGCAGTCTCCAGCCACCAGGTCTTGGGCTCCGAGTAATAGGCGATGGTGGTGATGTATTCTTCGTCCTGGATCCAATGTGCCATCTCGTGATACAGTTCGTGCGGCGTAGCAGTGGCGATGTTATCGACCGTGTCGATTGGGATGTACAGCACGCCGTTGGCGGATTTGTATTTTGGGCTGCCCCCGCCGGTAAAGACTCGGATGATCATGAGGTTATCTTTCGAGAGCTTTGCAGCGGTGAAGTTCAATTGGGCGTACTTCCCCATCGCTTCTATAATGCGGTCGACCATTAAATCGACCTGGTTGGACTTGCTTAGCTCAC
>CAZBDC010000189.1:0-10240 GCA_964490575.1 uncultured Anaerolineaceae bacterium
CGGGGCGATTCTCCTGATCGTGATTCTGAATTCTGTCCTGGGGGTGATCCAGGAGAGCCGTGCTGAAGAAGCACTGGCAGCATTGAAAAAACTGGCTTCGCCAGAAGCACAGGCGCTGCGAGACGGTCGTCGGGTGTCGCTGCCGGCATCTCAGCTGGTTCCGGGCGACATCGTTTTCCTGGAAGCGGGGAATTACATCCCGGCCGATGTGCGCCTGGTCGAAGCGATTAACCTGCGGGTGGAGGAAGCCGCGCTGACCGGAGAGTCGGTCCCGGTCCAGAAGAACGCCGCCGATATTCTGGACGCCGATGCCTCGCTTGGCGACCGCAAGAATACCGCTTTCATGGGCACAGTGGTTTCTTATGGGCGCGGCAGTGGGATTGTGGTGGCAACCGGGATGCTCACTCAGCTGGGAATGATCGCTGATATGCTCCAGAATGTCGATGAAGAAGAAACCCCTCTGCAGAAGCGCCTGGATCAGTTAGGCAAGATCCTGGGTTGGGGGACGCTGGGCATTTGTGCGATTGTTTTTGTGGTTGGGCTGCTGCGCAGCAACTTCTCTGCGGAAGCCATCGTTGACACGTTCATGATCGCGGTCAGCCTGGCCATTGCAGCCGTGCCGGAAGGGCTCCCGGCGGTTGTGACGATCAGCCTGGCGCTGGGAATGCGTGAAATGGTCCGCCGGCATGCCCTGATCCGCCGGCTGGCGTCGGTTGAGACGCTTGGATCGGCCACAGTGATCTGCTCTGATAAGACCGGCACCCTGACCCAGAACGCGATGACCGTCACCCGCATGTGGGTCGACCATCATCTGGTCGAAATTACCGGGGGTGGGCACGAACCGCAGGGCCAGTTCCTGGTTAACGGCAGCGCTGTCGACCCGAAAGACTACCCTGGCCTGACCACCGCGCTGTGGGTTGGAGTATTGAACAATGATGCCCAGCTCGAGCAGATTAGCGATAACGGACGTTCCTCGTTCCGGATGATCGGCGATCCGACCGAAGGCTCGATCCTGGTCGCCGCGGCCAAGGCCGGCATCACCAGAGAGAGCCTGAACGATGCATATCCGCGCGAGCAGGAAGTGCCGTTCGATTCGGCTCGTAAGCGCATGGTGACTGTTCACGCAGTCCACAGACCCAGGCCGGAAGACAGCTCGCCTTTTAAAGATGAAGCAAAAAAGGATTGGACTGTAATCCAGGTCAAGGGTGCTCCGGATGTCGTGCTGCGCCTGTGCACGCGCTACCAGGACATACACGATGAAGAAAGACCGCTGGATGATGCGATGCGCCAGAGCATCCTGGACGCTAACGATGCGATGACCCGCGATGCGCTGCGGGTGTTGGGGCTGGCTTACCACCTGACTTCCAGCCGGATTGAAGAAGCCAGGCAGGAAGAACTGGAGAAGGAGTTGACCTTTGTTGGCCTGATCGGGATGATCGACCCGGCCCGTCCTGAAGTTCACCCTGCCCTGGACAAGGCCCGGCGGGCAGGGATCCGGACCGTTATGATTACCGGGGATTACCCGAATACGGCCCGGGCGATCGCGGAAAGTATTTCGCTGCTGCGCCCGGATCACCAGGTGCTGACCGGGGCGAAGTTGAATGAGATCGACGACGCCGAGCTGGCCCGCCAGGTGTTGGTCACCGACGTTTTTGCCCGCGTGTCGCCTGAGCACAAGATGCGGATTGTCGATGCCCTGCGCGTCAATGATGAGGTGGTGGCGATGACCGGCGATGGCGTCAATGACGCTCCGGCCATCAAACGAGCCGATATTGGCGTGGCAATGGGCATTACCGGGACAGACGTGGCCAAAGAAACGGCGGATATGGTGCTGACGGACGATAATTACGCCAGCATTGTTGATGCGGTGGAGCAGGGGCGCATCATCTACGCCAATATTCGCAAGTTTGTTTTCTTCCTGCTCTCGTCCAACGTGGCCGAGATTATGATTATTTTCCTGGCTTCGCTGGCCGGCCTGCCAACCCCGCTGACGGCGATCCAGCTTCTCTGGCTGAACCTGCTGACGGACGGCGCGCCGGCCCTGGCGCTGGCCATGGAGAAAGGCGATCCGGACGTGATGCGGCGGCCACCGCGTCCCAAGCGCGAGCCCATCATCAATGGCTCGATGCAACTGGGCATTATCATCCAGACGATCGCCCAGACCAGCGCAACCCTCGGCGCCTTCATGCTTGGCCTGGCCTGGCACCTGAGCAGCCAGGTCCCGCCGGGCGCAAACGCCATCCAGTATTTGCTCCGCTATGATTGGCGGGGGGTCGACGTGCAAACCGCAGAAACTATGGCGTTTGTCACGCTGTCGCTGTGCGAGCTTTTCCGCGCCTACACCGTCCGCTCGGAGCGCGCCTCAATCTTTGAACTGGGCGTGTTTTCGAATAAATATATGCAGTACGCGGTAGGCCTATCGATCTTGCTGCTCTTGCTGGTCACCGGCGTGCCTTTCTTGCAGCCGATCTTCAACACGCATTTTATGGCGCCCAGGGAGTGGGCTGTGGTGCTCGGCCTGGCGCTGATCCCGGCGGCGTCCGAGGAACTTACGAAGTTGTACCTGCGCTCTCGGGACCGCAAGAAATTCGCCTGATCGGCGCAAAGCAAAAGCGATGGGCAGCACACGGCCCCTGGTTGAGCAGCGCTGCCCAATGGTCGGCCGTGCCATAGCCTTTATGGCGGGCAAACCCATATCCTGGGAACTGCTCGTCCAGCTGTTCCATCCATCCGTCGCGGGCGGTTTTGGCCAGCACGGAAGCCGCGGCGATGCTCAGCGAGCGCGCGTCTCCTTTAATCAGGCTGGTCTGGACGATATCCAGCCCGGGCAGGCGCAGCGCGTCGATCAGCAGGTGCTGCGGCCTGACGGGCAGGCTTGCCAGCGCACGCTCCATCGCCTGGCGGGTGGCTGGGACGATCCCGATCTGGTCGATTTCCTGGCTGGAACTATAGCCGACTGCCCACGCGGTGGCGACGGACTGGATTTCCGCGGCCCAATAGGAGCGCTCGCGGGGAGACATCTGTTTCGAGTCGCGCACGCGCGCCAGCCGCTCGCGCAGGTTGGGCGAAGCCGGCAGGACCACCACCCCGGCGGCAACCGGGCCGGCCCAGGCTCCGCGCCCGGCCTCATCGAGTCCGGCGATGGCGGCGCAGCCTGCTGCCCATAACTGCGATTCGAAACGCAGGTCAGGGGCAGCCGGGATTTCGGCAGGATCAAACCGGCGAGTCATCGCACTCCGTGTGCGCCTCGCTCCACCCAATGCTGCTGGCCTGCCTACAGGAGCGGCACACCTGCTAACTGGTCGCGATCCGAGGCTGTGCTCGAAGTGCTGAGGACTTCCTGCCCATCTCGACCGATGACATTGACTGTGGCAGATACGTCAAACGTCCCGGCCATGAATTCAACCCGCTGCCCGACCATCATTTTTTTACCATCTTTTATGGTTTTAATCAGGTCGGCACGGGTCAAAATAACCCGGTCGCTCCAGGCAGAGCCGCGTCGCAAGTAGGCTCTTACCCAGTCTACCTGGCCGTCGGGTCGATAGTGGACGGCCTCGATCACCCCATCAATCTTCTGCTTTGCCATGGCCTGGTGCTCTACCTACACAATTTTTTATCCAAGTCGGGGTGGGCGGACTTGAACCGCCGACCCCTGCGTCCCAAACGCAGTGCGCTTCCAACTGCGCTACACCCCGGTCGTTCAAGAGTATAATCCGTTTGTGACAGAATTGCAAGGAAAACGATTCCTGGCTGTGCTTCTGGCTGGTCTTGCCTGCCTGGGGCTGGCTGCCTGCCATGTGCAGGGAGTCCCGGCGGCTTTGATCCAGGAGGACCCAACCCAGACGCCGACTCCATTTCAGGCCCAGCCCCCGACGCCCCGCCCGACTCTGACGGCAACCTCAACCCTGGTCCCGACTGCCACGATGGTTTTATGCCTGGAGGAGCAGGGCCGGATCGAGCAGGAAGAAGTGGTTTTTGCGGAGAACCGGGCTCCGCTGGCATTCCGGGTCTACCTGCCGCCCTGTTATGGCCAGGTTGCAGAAACCCGCTACCCGGTCCTGTATCTTCTTCATGGTCAAACCTTCGATGATGAGCAGTGGGACCGGTTGGGGATAGACGAGGCCGCCGACCGGATGATCAGCGCGGGAGATTTGCCGCCTTTCATCATCGTGATGCCGAAAGAAGCTAATACATTTGCGGATATTTTTGAATCGCCCTTTGCCCCCGACCTGATCGAGGGATTAATCCCCTGGATTGACGCCAATTATCTGACCTGCGCCGAGCGAAGCTGCCGGGCAATCGGTGGTCTATCGCGGGGTGGGGCCTGGGCCTTTCGCCTGGGTTTCATCCACTGGGAGCTTTTCGGAGCGATTGGTTTGCACAGCACACCGCCCTTCATCGGCGATCCAAACCGACTGCCCGAATGGCTGCGCCAGATCCCGGCCGACCAGGTCCCGCGGGTCTATATGGACACAGGCCGGAAGGATTGGTACCTCAAGCCAACCAGCCAGCTCGAGGAGTTGTTGGTGCAGTACGGCGTTCCGCATGAATGGTACCTGTTTAACGGCACGCACGATGAGGCTTACTGGTCTGCGCATGTCGCAGATTACCTGGCCTGGTATGCCCGGCCCTGGCAGAAATGATCAGGGCGAGATCGCTTAGCGCAGAGAAGCTACCCGGGTCATGAAATCCTTCACCCGGGTTTCATCCACGTGGTTTTCGAATTTCCCCTCGAACTTAAAGGTAGTTCCGACCACAGCGCCATCTGCGATCTCAAGCTGTTGAGCGACATTTTCCAGGCGAACACCGGTATTCGCGAACAAGGGCGTGCCGGGTACCGCATCCTTTACCCTGCGCAGAACGGCTGCATCGGTTTGGACGCCGGCCACCAGCCCGGATACACAAATAGCATCTGGGTGGTGGTTGAACACGGTAGACCGGGCGATATCCACGACATCCCGGTTTCCCAGATACTGAGCCGCCTCCGGAACGATATTGAAAAGCAGTTTGACATGACCGGCCCCGATCGCGTGTTGGTGGCGGACAATTTCCCCACAGTTGGGATTCCACAGGCCAAAATCGCTCGCATATACGCCGGAAAAAACTTCGCGGACAAACTGTGCACCCGTGGCGGCAGCCAGGTCCAGCGACGCGATAGGATCCCACAGAACATTGACGCCAAACGGAACGCGGATTTCGGACAGCAGTTCTCCGATCACCCGCGCCAGTGAAGCCACTGTTACCGGGTGTACTTTGGTCAGGTAGGGTATGCTGAATTCATTGGAGAACATGATGGCATCGACGCCGCCATTCTGCAGCGCCTGCAAATCCTTGCGAGCCCAACGGATCACATCTTGCATCCCTTGTTGGTTGTCATACCCAGGGTCCCCGGGCAGCGCGTTGATGTGGCACATGGCGATAATCGGCTTAGTTACGCCGAACAGGTCAACGATCCAGTTCTTCATCAGTGGTTTTCTCCTGTGGGGATATCTGTTAGCTGGTGCATCAAGACCTTGGTGCTGGTGTACAGGTCTCGATAAATTTGATAATACAATCGATACCGGTCATGATTTTGCGGGTTATGGAGGATCACTTCTTTCGGAGAGACCCAGCGGCTAATGTCGGAAAGATCCTTGTGCAACCCGCTTCCCATTGATGCGAGGAAGGCATCACCGAAGCTGGCTCCCGCGGTCTGGTCTGGCACAACCAGGTCGGCCCCGCATACATCGGCGGCGATTTGCATCCACAACCGGTTTTGAGCGCCTCCGCCCCCAACGAGGATTCGACCTGGACGCATTCCCCCTTCTGCCATTGTTTCGAGGTTGTGGCGGATGCCAAACGCCACGCTTTCCAGAATAGCGCGGTAAAGATCGGCCCGCGTGTGGCTCAGGCGCAGCCCAAACCACATGCCGCGAGCTTTCGGATCGTGCAGCGGGGTCCGCTCGCCTTCAAAATAGGGCAATGCAACAAGGCCATTTGCGCCAATGGGGGAGCCTTCCGCGGCAGCCGCCAGGGCAGCGTAAGCGTTTTGCCCACCGTCTGCTTCCGCAGCCGATTCGGCAGGCGCAAACTGGTCGCGGAACCAGGTGGTCAGGCTGCCGGCGGTGGACATGCCGCCCGCCAATGCAAACGTTCCCTTCTGCAGGAAGTTGGAGATCCAGAAGCGCTCGGTCGGCGCCAGCGCTTCTGTTTGCAGGATAAAAAAGATGCTGCTGCCAAACATTAACAGCATGTCGCCGGCGTTCGCCATTCCCACGCTGAGCGCTTCAGCCGCCGCATCGGCCGTGCCCGCGATCACCGGGGTTCCCTCTGCCAGCCCGGTTTCCCGGGCGGCTGGTGCAGTAACGGTCCCAACCACCGCATGGCTCCAATATACCTGCGGAAGGTGCTCGATGGGCACGATCTGACTGGCCGCTTCTGCAACCCACCCTTGCTGGTGAACATCATACAAAGGGGCGTAATACCCGGCTGTGTAAACATCGATCGATGGTTGGCCAGTCAGCCGGTATACCAGGTATGCCTGGCTGGTCAGGTACCAGCGCGCCTGTCTGAAGACCTCGGGCTCGTGATTGCGGATCCATAACACTTTTGGCCCCGCGGCCTGCGAGCTCAGATGGGCGGCGCTGCGGTTAAAAATTTCTTCGCGCCCCAAAACATTCTCCAGGTAGGCGATTTCCTCGCCTGCTCGCGAATCGATTCCATAGAGGATCCCCGGGCGGAGCGGGCGTCCGCGCTGATCTACTGGCAGAACGCATGGCCCAATCCCACTCGTCCCAATCGCGCTGATCTGGCGAGGATCGGCAGCGCTGTTCCGAAGCAATTCACGCGTGATCAGAACAAAGTCGCGCCACCAGACTCCATCAGCGTCTTGCTCAAAGTGGCCGGGGAGTGGCATCTGGATCCCATGCGGCACAGCGTGGCTGGCGACTGTGCGGCCATCCTCGCGGACCAGGACGCCCTTGGATGAGTAAGTGCCAATATCAACGCCCAGGAAGTATGATTCGCGCATCTTTTGCCTCGCGGATTCTAGAGCAGCAGCCTGCCATTCTCAAAGATCAACTTCCCGTCCAGGAATATCTGGCCTTCCTGGCGAGTATCTTTGATGATATCCCAGTGAAGCGCGGACTGGTTCGTGCCACCTACACCCGGGTAAGCCCGGCCCAGGGCAATGTGGATTGTGCCGCCAATTTTTTCATCCAGCAAAATATCTTTGGTAAATACTGTGATCGCCGGGTTCGTCCCGATCGCGAATTCACCGATCCTGCTCGCGCCCGGGTCGGTCTGGAGAACTGCGTGTAAGAAATCCTGGTGGGTGGTTGAGCTGGCTTCGACGAACTTCCCGTCTTTCCAGCGCAGGCGAATATTTTCGACAAGGCGGCCGCCCAAAACCCCTGGGAATTCAAAGGTGATGTGGCCATTGACCGAACTTTCAACCGGGGCAGTAGCGATTTCGCCATCGGGCATGTTGATGTGCCCATCGGCTGCGTCCCAGGTCCGCCCCCGGGTAGAAAATGACAGGTCTGTGTTTTTCCCAATGATTTGGACGCGCTCGCCCTGGTTCAAGATGGCCGCCCAGCGTTTCCATTGGTTGCCGGCTGCCGGCCAATCCAGGAAACAGGCCTGGAAGAACATGTCCAGCATGGTTTCCTCGTCAATGCCAGCTTGCTGAGCCAGGGCCTGGTTTGGCACACGCACGAGGCACCAGCGGGTCTTCTGCCAGCGCAAGGTGGAAACCCGGCCCATCGCTTTGCGGAAGCTGGCCAGGGTTTCAGCCGGGATATCCCAGAGTGTATTCAGGTTATAAGCGCCGCGTAGGCCCAGGTAAACATCCGCCCATTCCATCCCGTGCGCCTCAATCTCGGGTACCCAGGCAACCTGTTCTGGTGAGCCGTACTTCAATACCTGCCGGTTGAGATCCTCAGATAGAAACTGCACCTGCGGGTATGCGCCCGCCTGGATGCAGGCCTGGTGAACAGACAGCATCAATGGGTAGGTTTCTAATTCGCTAAAGGCGATCATCACCCTTTCACCGGGTTGAACAGCCGTAGAGTAATTCACGAGGATATCTGCAAGCTGTTTCCAGCGCTGATCCATATGGTTTGTCTTTCTCCTTCCCTTGCGCATTTGCAAGGAAGTTGCTGGATGCTGTTTCTAGTTTACATGAACTTGTTATAATTGGTGCCATGAGTCTCACCAGAGAAGAAGTCGAACATATCGCAGAACTGGCTCGCCTGGAGCTTACCGAAGACGAAATCCTGCGCTATCGCGAGCAACTGTCGGCGATCCTCGATGATGCCGCCCGTCTCCAGGCGGTGGATACCAGCCACATTTCGCCGACCTCATCGGTGCTGGCCGGGAGCAGCCGGCTGCGTCCCGATGTCCCCGCCGCCGGTCTTGGCCTGGACGAGGCGCTGAAAAATGCCCCGCGCGCCGAAAACAATCAGTTTCGGGTACCTCCGGTGTTGGAGTGACCGGCATGACCCCCGGTGGCGAGTTCACCATTCGCGCCATGCTCCAGGCGCTGGAATCAGGCAGCGTTTCGAGCCGTGAATTGACCCAGGCTGCGTTGGAACGGGCGAACCAGCTCGAGCCGCGCCTGCACGCCTTTATCACCCTCACACCAGACCTGGCGCTGCAGATGGCGGATGCGGCCGACCGGCGCTGGCAGGCCTGGCGAAAGGATCGCGAGTCTTCGCATCCCGCTCTATTAGGGGTGCCAATCGGGATAAAAGATGTGCTCAGCCTGGCCGGCGTACGCTGCACCTGCGGCTCCCGCATCCTGGAAAACTTTATCCCGCCGTATACGGCCACGTCGGTTCAGCGTTTGCTGGACGCTGGGGTGGTCGTGTTGGGCAAAACCAACACGGATGAATTTGCCATGGGTTCCTCGACGGAGAACTCTGCCTACGGCCCGTCGGCTAACCCGTGGGACCTTGCGCGCGTACCAGGTGGGTCGAGCGGTGGAAGCGCGGCGCTGGTGGCGGCGCGGATCGCGCCGGCGGCTACCGGCACCGACACCGGTGGCAGCGTTCGCCAGCCGGCCTCGTTTTGCGGCGTGACCGGTCTCAAGCCGACTTATGGGCGCGTTTCTCGCTACGGACTGGTAGCCTATGGCTCTTCGCTCGACTCGGTTGGGGCGCTGGCGACCACGGCGGAAGATGTGGCCCTGCTTTTTGCCCAAATGGCGGGCTATGACCCGCGTGATGCGACCAGCGTGCAGATTGACGTGCCTGAGATTGGCTTTTCTGCTGAGCCGGATCTGCATGGCCTGCGCATCGGTGTGCCCGACGAGTATTTTATTGAGGGAATTGCCCCGGATGTTGAGGCGGCGGTCCGTCAGGCAATCCAGGCGCTCCAGTCGTTGGGGGCTGAGGTTAGCCCGATCCGCCTGCCGCATACCGGGCTTGCCTTGCCAGTATATTATCTGATTGCCCCAGCAGAGGCTTCAGCCAACCTGGCTCGCTATGATGGGGTGCGTTTTGGGCTGCGTGAACCGGCTGATGCGATCCTGGATATGTTTCGCAAGACGCGCGGGGCCGGTTTTGGCGCAGAGGTCAAGCGCCGGATTATGCTGGGCACTTATGCGCTCTCGGCCGGTTATTACGATGCCTATTATGGCCAGGCGCAGAAGGTGCGCACGCTCATCAAGCAGGATTTCGAGCGCGCTTTTGAAACTGTCGACGTCATCGCCGCGCCGGTGGCCCCAACTACTGCTTTCCGCCTGGGCGAACACACCGACGACCCTTTGGCCATGTACCTGGAAGATGTTTTTACCCTGCCTGCCAACCTGGCCGGCGTCCCCGGCCTGGCGTTCCCGGCCGGTTTTGATTCGCAAGGACTGCCGGTGGGTATCCAGCTGATGGGACCGCAGTTTGGCGAGGCTGTCCTGCTGAAAGCTGCGCACGCATACCAGCAGGTGACTGACTGGCACCGCCGCAATCCGCTTATCGCTGAGAGCCGCCCAGCCTGATTCATCGGGCAGCGTCAGAACAGCGCTGCCTGGCCTCATTGTCACAAAGGATCTTTTATGTTTCAAACACTTCCGTCCGATCCAACGATCCTCATGGCCTGGAACTGGGCCGATTTCGAACCTTATTTCCAGGATTTGCAAGGGCGAACGCTGACAGCTGGCGGAGTCATGGAATGGCTGGATGACTGGGCCCACCTGTCTGATCGCTTCCGCGAGCTTTACTAGATCGGAAGAGCGTCGTGTAGGGAAAGAGTGTAGGATAGGGTGGTG
>CAZBDC010000190.1:0-10059 GCA_964490575.1 uncultured Anaerolineaceae bacterium
CGATATCTCCACCATATCCTACACTCTTTCCCTACACGACGCTCTTCCGATCTGGATTGTCCAGAATTTCTGGATTTGATGATTGCAACACTCGATCAGGATTTGAGCGATGAGGAAGATATCCGCCTGAGCCTTGAAACGCTTGAAGCCTGCCGTAGCCGCCTGGTCGATGCTGGGATAGATCTGAGCGCCTATGACAGTGTGGAAAATGCTGCAGATGTCGAGGCGCTGCGCCAGGCGCTTGGGTATGGAAAAATAAATTTGTACGGTGTGTCGTATGGGTCGTTGCTTGCGCAGCATGTGATGCGATTCTCCCCGGAGGGGCTGCGCAGTGTAATTCTGGATGCGGTCGTGCCTCCGCAGGTCAACTTCAACCTGAACGCGCCGCGGACAATGAACCGGGCCTTTGAAGAAATGTTTTCTGCCTGTGCGCAAGATGCCGATTGTAATGCAGCTTACCCAAACCTGCGCGAGGTATTTTTTCAGCAGGTAGATCGTTTGAACGAGACTCCGGCTAAAATTCAGCTCACCGACTTCGAAACCGGGCAAACCTACCAGGCCTTGATGGATGGCGAGACCCTTATGGGGGGAATCTTTCAGATGTTATATGCCACAGAGATCATCCCGTTCCTTCCAAGGGTGATCTATGACGCCCGGGCCGGTGATTATGCTTTCTTCTCCCGGGTCTACTCGCTGTTTGCATTTGACCGTTCGCTACTCTACGGGATGTATTATTCTGTGCAATGTGCAGAAGATGCAGATTATTCACTGGAAGATTATGATTTGAGCGGGCTTCCCCCACAAATACAACAAATGGAGGATATCAGCGCAGAATTCTTTTTGAAAGCTTGCCAGGTATGGAATGTAGAGCCGGTGTCACCGGCGGTGGACGAACCAGTTGTCAGTGATATCCCAACCTTAATATTATCCGGCCGGTTTGATCCAATAACCCCACCGTCGTATGGGGAACTGGTTGCTGAAGGTCTCTCAAATTCCTTTGTCTTTGTATTTCAAGATGGTGGGCATGGCGCGGCCACCAGTGGTGAATGCCAGGACCAGGTGATTCTTGATTTCCTGGCAGAACCTACCACCAGGCCTGAAGCAGGCTGCATCGCGGAGGTCGTTGGCCCCGAGTTCGTCACCCCAGGTGCGTTGGTGCGGCTGCCTGTACTATCTAAACTGCTGAATTTTGAGGGGAATACTGGCTGGCAGGCGGCGATCTATCTCCTGGCGCTTCTCTTTCTGCTCTCGGCTCTGGCGATTTATCCTCTGGTGTGGTTTATTCGACTATTCAGCCGCAAACCATCTATTCCAGCGCCGATCTATTCTGTGGAACCTGGCTCTGCCGGTGAAGCCTTTACGCCAGCTATCAGCGCTTCCGCTGGCGATCGCCCTGGGTTATACCGGTTTGCCCCCTGGATGGCAGGCCTGGTGGCTTTGTTTCTGCTGATCTTCACCGCTGTTTTTATTGGGGTGATCTTTAACATGGTCAACACCAATGACATCCGCATCCTGTTGGGTTTGCCTGGTGCGGCGCGTCCATTGTTTTTACTGCCGCTTCTGGCTGCCGGGCTATCGATTTTGATGGTCGCAACTGCTGTTGGTGGCTGGAAGCTCAGAATGGGGTCTATGGCAGGACGGCTTTATTTTAGTTCGCTGACCCTCGCTGCTCTGGTATGTGTGGCAGTGATGATTGCCTGGGGAATGATGACAGCTTTCTTCAGGTGATAAAACCGGAAGAGTAGGTGTTGTAATGATTGGGGGGCGGCAGCCCCGCTCCCCAATCATCCTGAAACGAGATTAAAAAATGAGCACTCTGTCAGGGGTTGCCAGAGTGCTCCAGGATCAACATTTTTTCCAGCACGCGGTTCAAAAGCCCCCTTTTCTCACCGCGCGGTGCGCTGGTTCGTGCTCCTTATTCCCGGTACGATGATAGGATATCAGATTTATCGCTCCACCACATCCGCCTGGCGAATGGGTTCTGCCTGGTCTTAAGAATAGTGTTCGCTGCCAGGTTCTCCCTTTGGTGTACGCCGAGGATATGATCCAAGCACGCGGAGCGAGGTCGCATATTCTTCCAGATGAGTAAGCGCACGCGACACGACCGGGTCGCTGGTAGAGCCTGTGAAATCGACGTAGAACAGGTAGTTCCACGGCTGTCCCACTAAAGGCCGTGATTCGATCTTTGACAGGTCAATATCTCGAAGCGCAAACACACTGAGGGCTTTGAATAAAGAGCCGGGTTCATTTTTCAGCGCAAATACGATGGTTGTTTTCCGGTCTACGTTTCCTGTAATCTCTTCTGGCTGATTCGGCTTGCGTGAGATCACCAGGAAGCGGGTGAAGTTGGCCGGGTTGTCCTCAATATTTTCAGCCAGGATTTGCATCTGGTATACCTCCGCTGCTCGGCGGGAGGCGATGGCGGCTATGTCTTGCTTTCCGGCTGCCTTTAGATGTTTGACAGCCCCAGCAGTATCGTAGAACACCTCGGATGACAATCCCTGTTTCCGCAGGTAGCCGGCGCACTGTGCCAGCGCCTGCGGGTGGCTGATTACGCTCTTGATTGTCCCGATTGAAACACCTGGGTTTGCGATGAGGCAGTGCTGCACGCGTAAATAATGCTCGCCGATGATCCAGAGCTGATGCTGCAATAGCAGATCATAGTTCATGTGGATGCTGCCCGCGACGGAGTTCTCGATGGCAATCAGGCCAAACATGGCGGCCTGGCTGTCAACAGCAGAGAAGACTGCATCGAAACTTGTGCAGGGCAATGTGTTGGCATCCTGCCCGAAGTATTCAAGGACGGCTGCTTCTGAGTAAGCGCCAGGCTCTCCCTGGAAAGCGATGGGTAATGAAGACATGGCCTGGAATCAGCCGGCTAAACGGAAGTAGGGCTTGTCTGGGCGGCCGGTTGACCGACATAATCCAGCCAGCCCGCTGAAAGGGGATGACGGCCATGAATCGCGTCGATGTAGGCCTGCTGGATCTGGCGCGTCACGGGCCCCATTTTTCCAGTGCCAATCGGATGGAAATCGATCTCACGGACCGCACATACCTCGGCAGCTGTGCCACACAGGAAAACCTCATCGGCAATGTAGAGCTGGTCGCGAGATACCTGCTGCTCGACCACCTCTATGCTCAGGGCTCGAGCAATCTGGATGAGGGAATCGCGCGTGATGCCTTCCAGCACCGGCGCCATAGGCGGCGTAATGATTCGTCCGTTGCGGACGAGAAATAGATTTTCTCCAGTGCATTCGGCGACATATCCGTTAGGATCTAACATGATAGCTTCGTCGAAGCCGGCTCGCAGCGCGTTGGTTTTGGCCATCATGCTGTTCGGGTAATTTCCGGTGATCTTTGCTTTTGTCATGACCGCGTTCAAGTGATGGCGGGTATAAGAAGAGATGCAGGCACGCACACCTCTCTCCAAACCTTCCTGTCCCAGGTAAGCGCCCCATTCCCAAACTGCGATTCCAACACTGACCTGACCCCCGTCAAGATTAAGGCCCATTTCATTGGAGGAATAATAAATCAGCGGCCGGATATAACATTCTGAGTAGCCATTGGCAGCCACCGTCTGTTTTATTCCGGCGCAAATTTCATCTTGGGTGTATGGTAAATGCTGCAGTCCCAATACATGGGCTGAGTCAAACAGGCGGGCCACATGCTCTTTGAGACGGAAAACGGCAGGGCCGTTTGCGGTGTCGTAACAACGAATCCCCTCAAAGACCCCGGCGCCATAATGTAAGGTACGATTTAAAAAGGGGACAGTTGCCTGGTCAAAACCAACCAGTTTGCCATCCATCCAGACGTACTGAGAACGGGTTGACATTTATATAAATCTCCTTCCAGGTGTTTGATGAAAAGTGTTGTTCGAACCTTGAACGCTGGAGACATTCCAGCCAGTTATAAACAATCTTCCAGGTGTTTTAACACGGCCTGTGTCATTTGGTTTGTTGACATGCGCCCACCCAGGTCCGCTGTGCGGCAGCCGGCTGCAATGGTGTTGTGCACAGCAGCCTCGATCGAAGTGGCTTCTTTTTCCATCAAGAACGTATATCTCAGCATTAAGGCAGTGCTCAAGATTGTACCAAGCGGGTTTGCGATGCCAAGACCGGCGATATCAGGCGCTGAGCCGTGGATAGGCTCAAACAATCCTGGGCCATTTTTACTCAGAGAGGCCGATGGCAGCATTCCCATGGAGCCTGCCAGGACAGAGGCTTCATCAGTCAGTATATCCCCGAACATATTCTCGGTCACAATCACGTCAAACTGGGCCGGATTGGTGACCAGGCGCATGGAAGCGGTATCCACGAGCATATAATCGAGGCTGATGTCAGGATATCCTCTGGCAACCTGGCTGGTAATCTGTCGCCATAAACGGGATGACTCCAGCACATTCGCTTTGTCGACGACTGTTAACTTTTGGCGCCGTCTCCGCGCCAGGCTGAAAGCCAGATCAACAACCCGCTCGATTTCATAATCAAAATACTCCAGTGTGTCTACAGCGTGCTGGCTGTCATTGACCAGGTCGCGTCGTTTGGGCTGGCCAAAATATAGACCGCCGGTTAGTTCGCGAACGAAGAGCAAATCAACGCCTTGTAGACGCTCAGGCTTGAGCGGTGATGCTTCAACCAGGGCAGGATGGACCGCTACCGGGCGCAAATTTGCGAAGACCCCCATGCCTTTACGAAGCGCCAGCAGGCCTTGTTCTGGGCGCACCGGGGCAGCAGGATCGTCCCATTTGGGGCCGCCCACGGCGCCAAGCAGCACGGCGTCGGTTGATTTACATGCTTTCAGGGTATCTTCTGTCAGCGCCGTCCCATGGAGGTCAATCGAACAGCCGCCAATCGGATATTCCGAATAATTGACCTTGAATCCCCTGCGGTCGGCTACCAGATCCAGTACGCGTATCGCGGCAGAAACGACTTCAGGTCCGATTCCATCCCCAGGGAGTAAGGTGAGAGAAAAGGTTTTTGCATTGGAGTTCAATGAGTTTGACATGTTCCCATCCGGGCGGTTATTTTTGAGGCTTTTGGGGGACAGTCAGGGCGGCCTGTCGTTCAGCCGGCAAAGCGGCGCCATTCAGGGCGGCAACAGTCAGGCCATACTCGTATGCGTCCCTGAGGGCCTGCCAGGATGCCTCGATGATGTTAGCGCTTGCGCCTACTGTACTCCAGCGGACGGCTTTGAGGTTATTATCAAAGCGAGTGTCAATCAGGACCCGGGTAGTGGCTGATGTTCCCGAATCACTGTCTAGAATGCGGACTTTGTAATCCGCCAACTCGACATTTTCGATGATTGGGTAATCGCCGATCAGCGCTTTCCGCAGAGCGCCATCGAGCGCCGAAACTGGGCCATTGCCCTCAGACGCTGTGTGATAAACCTGCCCGTTCACGCGTACTTTTACGGTTGCCTCTGCAAAAATGCCGCGGCCCTGGCGGTGTTCAACCTGCGCAGAAAAATCTATCAGTTCGAAAGGCGGCTGGTAGCCGGGTTGCTGGCGTTTTATCATCATAATCACTGATGCTTCGGCGCCCTCGAACGAAAAACCTTTGGCTTCCAGTTGTTTGACCTCTTGAAGCACCTGTGGAACACTCCCGTGATCACCGATCGAGACGCCATATTCTTCAGCCTTACTGAGCAGGTTTGCCCTTCCTGAAAGCTCACTAACCACCACGCGCATTTCATTGCCTACCAGGGTAGGATCGATATGCTGGTACGAGTGAATGACGCGCCGGATCGCGTGGACGTGTACACCTCCTTTATGGGCAAAGGCAGAACGACCAACATACGCCATGTGTTCATTGGGAGTCAGGTTGGCGATTTCGGTGACAAAACGCGAGATATCATAGAGCTGGCTCAGGTTGCCCTCGGGCAGACAGCGTAGCCCGAGCTTGATTTCTAAATCGGGAATGACGGCGCACAGGTTCGCGTTGCCGCAACGTTCGCCGATGCCATTAATCGTCCCCTGGACGTGGACGGCACCTTCTCGAACTGCTGCGAGTGTGTTGGCAACGGCGCATTCGCTGTCGTTGTGGGTGTGGATACCAACCGGGATGTTGAACTCCCGGCGCACATCCCGGATTGCGTCACTGACTTCCCAGGGCATCGCACCCCCATTGGTGTCGCACAATACAATCATCTCGGTGCCGCCCTGCACAGCGGCGCGCAGTGTTTCTAAAGCATATTCCCGATCGGCCTTGTAACCATCGAAAAAGTGCTCAGCATCGTAAATCACCCGTTTGCCCTGGCTGATGAGGTAGGCTACGCTTTCTTGAATCATGAGCAGATTTTCTGCTAAGGTAGTTCGCAGCACATCATTCACATGCAAAGTCCAGGATTTGCCAAAGACGGTGCAGACTGGGGTCTGTGCATCTAGCAGAGCCTGGATATTCGCGTCGTTCTCGGGGCGGTTGTTCGCGTGGCGTGTGGCTCCAAAAGCGGCAATCAGGGCATGGCTCCATTCCATTTGTGCGGCCCGGCGGAAGAATTCAACATCTTTTGGATTAGAGCCCGGCCAACCGCCCTCGATAAATGTTACGCCAAGATCATCAAGTTTCCGCGCAATACGCAGTTTATCTTCCAGGGATAATGAGACGTCGCTGCGCTGCGTTCCATCCCGAAGGGTAGTATCGTAGATCTGGATGTCCAGTGCTTTCATAGTAAACCTCTAATTTCGCATCCCGACAGCGCGGGCGGCTAATAAACCTTCTGGCGCTCGAATTCTGCTATTTTTAATTCGTGCGATAAGATGTACCCTAACTCGTCAACCCCCTGCAGCAAGCAAAGCCGGTTAAAGGGATCGATTTCAAACGCGAAATACTTGCCATTGGGCAGGTGGACGAGCTGCGCGTCGAGGTCGATCGTCCACTCGGCAGCAGGCAGCTCCTTGACAAGGTTAAACAGCATTGCGTGAGTCGCCGGATCAATGGCGATGGGAACCAGCCCATTTTTTAAGGCGTTATTGCGAAAGATATCCGCAAAAGATGTGGAAATGACTGCCTGGATGCCCCATCCGGTTAGCGCCCAGGGGGCATGCTCGCGGGACGATCCACAGCCAAAATTATCACCTGCCAGCAAGATATGGGCACCCTGGTATTCAGTTCGGTTAAGAATGAAATCCGGGTTCGGGGATCCGTCTGGCTGGTAACGCCAGTCGGCAAACAGGTTGGCGCCCAACCCAAGTTTGTCAGTTACTTTTAAGAATCGGGCCGGGATGATCTGGTCTGTATCAATATTGTTGGCCGGCAACGGGATTACCCGTGAGGAAAGCGTGGTGAATTTAGGCATAGTAATCCCCTTATAATTCCCGCGGATCGGCGACGCGTCCATAGATTGCACTGGCGGCGGCAGTCAGCGGGCTGGCCAGGAACGTTCGACCGCCCTTGCCCTGGCGGCCTTCAAAGTTGCGGTTCGAAGTGCTGACTGCATACTGCCCGGGTTCGAGTTGATCCCCGTTCATCGCGATGCACATCGAGCAGCCCGGGTCGCGCCATTCTGCGCCAGCCTGCCTGAAGATTTCAGCTATTCCTTCCGCCTCTGCCTGCCGCTTTACTTCCTGTGATCCGGGTACAACCAGGACGCGGGTTTGTGGGGCGACCTGCCGGCCGCGGAGGAGGCTGGCGGCGGCGCGTAAATCTGTCAAGCGGCCGTTCGTGCAGGAGCCGATGAAGACGACATCCACAGGATGACCGAGTACGGGCTGTCCGGGTTTCAGATCCATGTAGGCAAGCGCTTTTTCGACCATCGATTTCTGGTTCTCGTCAGTCAATTGGGCAGGGTCAGGAGTAAGCCCTCGGATGGGAATAGCAGCGCCCGGGTTGGTGCCATAGGTGATCATTGGTTCGATCAATGCTGCGTCCAGCCTGAGCGAACGGTCGTATCGGGCTCCTGGGTCGCCTGGCAGCCTGCGCCAGCGTTCGACCGCCTGGTCCCATGCGACCCCTTTCGGCGCAAAAGGACGGCCCGCCAGGTACTCGAAGGTGGTTTCATCCGGGGCGATCATGCCCGCCCGCGCACCGGCTTCAATCGACATGTTGCAGATCGTCATCCGCGCTTCCATGTCAAGGGCCTGGATCGCGGATCCTGTATACTCCAAAACGTGACCGGTTCCACCATTTACTCCGATATGAGCGATGATGGTCAGGATGATATCTTTGGCGCTTACCCAGGCTGGAATGCGACCCTCCAGGCTGATCTGGAATGTTTTCGGCTGGCGCTGGAGCAGGCACTGAGTGGCCAGGACATGCTCGACTTCACTGGTGCCGATCCCAAAAGCCAGGGCTCCAAAAGCCCCGTGGGTAGATGTGTGCGAATCCCCACAAACAATGGTCATTCCGGGCTGGGTTAATCCCAACTCGGGGCCGATTACATGCACGATACCCTGGCTGTCAGAGTCTAAACCATGAAGCGGAATGCCATGCTCGAAGCAGTTGGCTTCTAGCTGGTGGATTTGTTTGCGCGAAAGCTCATCGGCAAAATATAAGCGGTCTGGTTCACCATCGTTCCCGGTGAAGGTCCGGGTGGGAACGCCGTGGTCGACCGTCGCGGTGGTCAGGTCCGGGCGCCGCACCTTTAAGCCGCGTGCTTTTAGCCCGGCGAAAGCTTGCGGAGAGGTGACCTCGTGGACCAGGTGTCGGTCGATGTACAGGACTGCGGGGGATCCGGGTTCCTGGATGACAACATGGCTGTTCCAGATCTTCTGGAACAGGGTGAGCCCCTGGGTGATGTTATCCATAATGATTTGTTACAGTGTCGATAAATCCCAGCCGTTGGGGATGGTGTTCGGCCGGGGGAAGGGGTCCAGGCGGCGGTTTAGCAGCTCATCATCATTCACGACAGAAACCGGGCGAGTGTTTTCATCCGACTGAATGCTGGCTGAAGCATGTTTTCCATTGGTGTGGATCGCAGGGATATTTTCTGTGATCCAGCCCTCGGGAAAAGTCATTACTTTGGGGAATTTTGAATCCTGTTGAGAGGGCGGCTTGGGTTCGGTGGATGAGGACATGGTACTTCTCCTTTATTGAGACTGATGGGTCAATCGGCAGCCAGGGCTACCGCAGATTCATTTTCGGTGGGTCCAAACTGGCCAGAAGAAACCAGGACTTTATTGAGGGCGGCCAGGTAAGCCTTGGCGCTGGCTACCACGATATCTGTATCTGCCCCGTAACCTCCAAAGGTACGCGGTTGAGCAACATCGCTCTGGGCATCGATGGTGTGACCCAGCCCGGTTCCTTCGATCCGTACAGTTACTTCACCGATCGCGTCGATGCCTTCTGTCACGGCATGAACGACAAATTCCAGCAAGCGGGCCGGCACTTTCACTCCATTTTCGGAGATCGCTTTATCGATTGCTTTATAAGCAGCGTCGACCGGGCCGGTGCCGACAGCAGATTGGATGTGCTGCTGACCGTCTGGCCCGCGCAGGCGAACGGTGGCGGTTGGCATTCCCATTGTCCCGCACACTACCTGCAGGCCGTCCAGGGCGTAAATTTCGCGCGGCTGGTAGATGGTATCTGAGAGGAGCGCTTCGAGGTCGGTATCGGTGATGGTCTTCTTTTTGTCGGCCAGATCTTTGAAACGCTCGAAAAGTTTTGCGATGGCTTCTTCATCGAGGTTGTACCCAAGATCTTTCATGCGGGTTTTAAAGGCATGCCGGCCGGAGTGTTTACCTAAGACGAGGCGCGATTGGCTGACGCCGACCATTTCCGGTCGCATGATCTCGTAGGTCATGGTATTTTTGAGCATGCCGTCCTGATGAATGCCTGCTTCGTGGGCAAAAGCATTCGCTCCGACGATCGCTTTGTTGGGTTGGACAGGGATGCCCGTGTAATTGCTGACCATCTTGCTAACGCGAGCAATATGGGTTGTATCGATGCCGGTGGTTAATTCGTACATGGGCCGGCGGGTATGCAGCGCCATGACGACTTCTTCTAAAGAAGTGTTGCCGGCTCGCTCCCCGATGCCGTTTATGGTGACCTCTGCCTGCCGCGCGCCGGCTGCCAGGCCGGCCAGGGTGTTGGCTGTGGCCAGGCCGAGATCATTGTGACAATGGAC
>CAZBDC010000191.1:0-10037 GCA_964490575.1 uncultured Anaerolineaceae bacterium
CTCCTATTAGCTTAAAAACCCTGCCTGACCAGTAGCTCGGCGTTGTAGATCGACCCGCCGGCTGCCCCGCGCACCGTGTTGTGCGACAGGACGATCATTTTCACGTCGAAGACCGGGTCGGGCCGCAGCCGGCCGACCACGGTGGCCATGCCTTGCCCGGTCATGCGGTCCAGGCGCGGCTGCGGGCGGTCGTTTTCTTCGCGCAACACGATCACCGGCCTGGGCGCGGAGGGCAGGTCCGCGCTGATGGCGGGGGCCTGGTAGGACCGTAGCGCCTGTGCGACCCGCTTCGCGTCGGCCCGGTCGCGCAACTCAACCGACAGGCACACGGTGTGGCCATCGCTGACGGCCACCCGGTTGGTGTGGGCAGAAATCGCGAACGGCGCCAGGTCGATCTCCTGGCCGTTCAGCGTCCCCAGCATCTTGCGCGGTTCCCATTCGACCTTCTCTTCTTCTCCGCCGATGTAAGGGATGATGTTGTCGGTGATGTCCAGCGATGGCACGCCCGGGTACCCGGCCCCTGACAGGGCCTGCAGGGAGACGGCAAAGACCAGGCGCAGGCCAAAGGCATCCTGGAGCGCCTTCAGCGCGACCGTCATGCCGGTGCTGGTGCAGTTCGAATTGGTCACAATATAGCCGCTCCAGCCGCGCTGATCGCGCTGGGCCTGGATCAGCCCGGAGTGATCCGGGTTGACTTCTGGCAGCAGGATGGGGACATCTGGCTCGGCGCGGTAGGCTGAGGCATTCGAGAAAACTTTGACGCCTGCCTGCGCAAACAGCGGTTCTGCCTCCCTGGCGATGCCGGTGGGCAGGGCCGAAAAAGCCAGCCCAACATCAGCCGCTTCCGGGCTGGTCGGAACCACCTCGATCTCCCTGGCCCAGGCCGGCATCGGCTCGGGCAAAGTCCAGTGACAGGCCCGCCCATATTTTTGGCCGATGCTGCGGTCCGAGCCGGTCAGGGTCTTCACTTCGAACCATGGGTGTCCATCCAGCAGCTGGACAAAGCGCTGGCCAACGCTTCCGGTTGCGGCCAGGACGGTAACAGGAATTCTTTCGGGCATAGGGCTAACCTCGTGCAGCTAAGCAATTAATTCATGCAGCGTCTGCACCGCCAGGGTGGTATCGGCGGCGTCGACGATCATGCTGATCGACACTTCTGATGAGCCCTGGGCGATGGCGATGACATTGACATTCTTCTCGCCCAGCGACTGGAAAATGCGCCCGGCCACCCCGGGGGTGCTGCGCATGCCGGCGCCCACCACGGTGATGATAACCACTTCGTCTGTTGCCCAGACCCGGTCGATATCGCGGCTGGCAAGCTCACTGGCGAAGGTGTTCTGCAAGGCGGCGAGCACGCTGCGGGTCGATTCCAGGGGCACGGCAAAACAGATGCTCTGCTCGGACGAGGCCTGCGAGATGAGCGGCACGCTGGTCCCGGTGGCTGCCGCGGCGCTGAAGGTGCGGGCTGCCACGCCGGGCACGCCCATCATCCCGCGCCCTTCTACGGTGATCAGCTGCAGCCCGCGGATGGCGGTTACTGCCTTGATCACTCCCGTGGCGGGCAGGGGCATTTCCGCGACCAGCCGCGTGCCGGGGTGGTCGGGGTTGAAAGTGTTGCACACGCGCAGTCCAATCCCGGCTTCAATGACCGGGCGGATGGTCTTGGGGTGCAGCACTTTAGCGCCAAAATAAGCCAGCTCGGCGACTTCCCGGTACGAGAGCTCGCCGATTGTCCGCGCTGCTAGCACCAGGCGCGGGTCCGCCGTCATCACCCCATCCACGTCAGTCCAGATCCAGACCTCATCCGCCTTGAGCGCAGTGCCCAACAGCGCGGCGGAGTAATCGCTCCCGCCCCGACCCAGGGTGGTGGGAATGCCGGTTGGCGTGGCGGCGATAAACCCGGTGACTACCGCGATCTTCCCTGCGTCCAGAATTGGCTCGAGGATTTGCCGGGAGCGGAGCGTGGTTGCCTTGAGGTCAGGATGGGCGTCCTGGAAACGCTCATCGGTCACGATCAGCCGGGTGGCCTCCAGGGCCACCGATGGCAGCCCGCTCGCCTCCAGCGCCGCTGCCAGGACGCGGACGCACATCCGCTCGCCTAACCCGGCGATGGCATCCAGCGCACGCGGGGTAACCTCTCCCAATACCGCCACCGCCTGGCAGCGGCTGGCAAAGTCGTCCACCAGGCCGTCGATTTCTTGCGCCAGGGCGGTTCTGCGGGCCGGGTCGCTCACCAGGCGGTCGATCAGTTCCATGTGGCGGCGCCGCAGTTCGTCCCGGGCAGGTAGGAACGCGTCCCGGTCTCCCAGGGCTGATCTGGCAGCGCTATCTAGCAGCAGGTTGGTTACGCCGTTCAGTGCCGATGTCACTACCACGATCCGCGGCCATTGGTTTTTCGTTTGCCGGACGATCCTGGTCACCTGGGTCATCGCTTCAACCGACCCGACGGACGTTCCCCCAAACTTCATGACGAGCGTCTTTTGTGGGGAGTTTTCTACCATTGCTTGCTCCTCAATACCGGATAATTCCTGCCCGGGGTACACAACCCCAAAAGGATTCCCAGGATTTTACCAGAAAGATGGGAGAAATCAGTCTATGTCTTCAGTTGCCCAGGTCACCGAGACTCTGGTTCCCAAGCCAACCTCGCTTTCGATCTCGAGCCGGGCGCCGACCGATTGGGCCCGTTCTTCCATGATTCCCAGGCCAAAGTGATCCGGGGATATTTTTCTTTTATCAAACCCGACCCCGTCATCCAGGATCGACAGGCTGGTTTTTCCATTCTGGCTGCCCAGGCGGATGGATGCCTGGGTGGCCCGGGCATGTTTCTGGATGTTGTTCAGCGCTTCCTGAGCAATCCGGTAGAAACTGATTTTTACCGCTGAGGGCAGCAGGATGGTTCGATCCAGGTCCAGGTCCACCGGGACCCTGGCCCGCCCGGTGAACGCCTCGCTCAACTGCTGAAGCAGGTCAGTCAGCGGCATGTCTTCCAGCGCGGTAGGGCGCAGTTCCATCAAGAGAGTGCGCATCTCGGCCAGCGCGCCGCGAGTCAGCTCGCGGATTTCGGCTACCTTTTGCATGCCTGCCTGCGGGTTCCGCTCCCACAGCCTTGGCAGCACTTCGGCGATCAGGCTGGTTGCGAACAGCGTTTGGGTCACCGCATCGTGCAAGTCACGGGCCAGGCGGCTGCGTTCGGCCGTGACGGCAATCTCTTCAGCCTGGCTGCGCAGCTCAGCGTTGGTAATTGCCAGCGCGGCATGATCGGCGAAGCCGGTCGCTATCCGCCAGTCTTCGTCGCTGAAGGTCCGCTTAAAGGTGAAGAGCAGGATGAGACCACCCTCCACCTGTTCGTTAAAAAGGAGCGGCAAAGCGTACAGAGTTGTGTAATGGGTAAGCCAGGTTTCTCTGGAGTCGGGCCGCAGCGGGCTTTGAGACCCCAGGTCGGCGTAAGAAAGGGTTTTTCCCTGCAAAATCGGGCCGGTGATCCAGTCTGGCAGCCCGGCCAGGTCTCTCACATCCTGAGGGGAACCGCTGTCTGGCAGGTTGCTTGCCAGTGGTACCGGGTAGCCTGGGTCTTCGCAGCGGAAGATGATGACCGCCTGTGTTTCCATCAGCATCATTACCTGCTGAATAATCGCATCCAGGCTTTCCTTGAGTGTGCGGTTAGCGTTGAGGATGGTCAGGATCTCGCGCAGACCCTCGGCAACCTGGCGGCGGCGCACGGCCTCTTTGGTCCGCTCGCGTACCTGCTCTTCCAGGTAGCGGTTTTGTCTCTCAATGTTGATGATCCGCAGGCGGTAGCCGCCAAAGGAGCTGCCGACCAGGATCAAAACAACCGCACCGATAAACCACCAGCGTTCCCAAAGGGGTGGCACGACGACAATTTCCATGGTGGCGCCGGTCGTATTCCATACACCGTCTGGATTAGAGCCCATTACCCGGAAGACATATGTGCCGCCGCGCAAGTTGGTGTAGCTGGCGTAACGCCGCGTGCCTGCTTCAACCCAGTCTTTGTCAAGGCCTTCCAGCTTATAGGCGTACTGGTTCTTTTCGGGCGCGCTGAAATCTAACGCGGCGAATTCAAAGGAGATGAAATTTTCGAGATAGGAAAGCGTCACCTTCTCGTTCTGTGCAAGGTCGGTTCGGTCGGTCTGGTTGAATTTCTTAAAGGCGGTGATCACAACCGGCGGCGCAACCGGGTTGTCCCGGACCTGCGATGGGTCGAAAGTGATGAATCCCTGCATTCCACCGAAGTACATCCATCCCTGGCGGTTCTGAAAACAGGCGCCTGGGCTGAAATCTGTGTTTTGCAGGCCATCTCGCCGGTCATAATTCCGAAACGTTTCGGTGCGTGGATCGAACCTGGATAAACCCCGTTTGGTGCTCAGCCACAGGTAGCCGGCCTGGTCGGCCAGTATCCCATACACGGATTCATCCGGCAGCCCCTCCGGCTGGCGATAGGAGGTGAACGATCGAGCTACCCGGTCAAAGCGGTTCAGCCCGCCATTGAGGGTGCCGATCCACATCGTCCCATCCGGCGCTTCATAAAATGACAGCACCCGGTCGTTGCTCAGGCTGTCTGGGTCATCTGGGTTGTGCTGGAAGCGGCTGAAACGCCGGGTCTTGGGATCCATCACACTGATCCCATCATACGTACCTATCCACAGCTTTCCTTCCCGATCTTCGTAAATCGCCTGGACATAATCCCCGCCCAGGCTGGCGGGATCTGCCGGGTTGGACAGGAAACGGGTAAACTGGCCGGTCTGCGGATCCAGCAGGTTCAGCCCGCCGCTGCGGGTGCCGACCCACAGGTTGCCGGCCCGGTCTTCGTACAGCGCGGTCACCCGGCTTTCGGAAAGGCTGTCCGGCCGGTTGGGGTTATACAGGTAGCGAGAGAAACGTCCTGTGCGTGGATCATAACGGTTCAAACCGCCGCCGTACGTGCCGATCCACAACGTACCGCTGCGGTCTTCCAGCAGGACGCGCACGTCGTTATTCGCCAGGCTGTTTGTGTCTGCCGGGTTGTTGGTGAGTGCGGTGAGGTTTCCGGTTACAGGATCGAGACGGTTCAACCCTCCGTCCATAGTTCCGACCCAGACCACGCCCATCTGATCTTCCAGGATCGCATAAATGACATCGTTAGCCAGGCTGCTGGCGACGCTGGGCTGATTCGGGAAAAGGTTGAAACGCTCGTTCGCCGGCACGTATTTGCTCAAGCCGCCCCCAAAAGTGCCAAACCACAGCACACCGGATCGGTCGGCAAATATGGAAAGGACGTAATCGTTGCTCAGGCTGGAGGAATTACCCGGATCGCGCTGATAGCGCGTAAACTGTTCGCTTTCGCGGTCGAACAGATTAATCCCGTTCCGCCCGCCAATCCACAAGCGCCCGTCTTTATCTTCGTATATGACGCGGATGTTTTGACTGCTGATCGTGCGCGGGTCGGTGGGGGACGGCTGGTAGTGATCGAAAAGACCGGTCGAAGGGTTCAGGCGGTACAGCCCATCATCTTCTGTGCCTACCCATAAAATACCCGAGCGGTCTTGCAGCAGTGCGCTGATCCGGCGGCTGCTCAGGCTTTGCGGATTGTTTACATCCTGGCGATAATGGATGAATTCTGCTGATACAGGGTCGTAATAGTCCAGTCCCCCGGTCGTCCCAACCCACATCCCCCCGCTCTGGTCGGGTGCAAGCGCAGTGATCTGGTCGCTGACCAGGGATTCGGGCCGGCCGGGCTCATTTTGATAGGAGATAAAAACGCCATCGCTCCTTTTGAACTGCTTGAGGCCATGCCCACTGGTACCAATCCACAGGTTGCCGCTGCGGTCTTCCGATATTGAACTGATCGGAACCCCGTCTGGGCTGCCTGAGAGACCCGGATCGACCAGGGAATGCTCAAAGGTCTGGTCCTGGCGCACGAACCGGTCCAGGCCGGCGGCTGTACCAACCCATAACTGCCCGCGCGAGTCCAGGTAGATGTGATTGATTGCACTGTCGGAGATGCTGGTCGGGTTTTCTGGATCGTGTTTGTAGTGGGTGAACGAATAGCCATCGTACTTATTGAGGCCATCTTCCGTGCCAAACCACATGAAACCTTGCGTGTCCTGAACGATGGACCGCACGGTGCTTTGTGATAATCCATTTTCCACGGACAGGGTCTCAAACTGGATTATGTTGGACTGCGCCTGAACCGGGTTGGCGGCGTTCGCCAGCAGGACGGCTTCCAGCAGCAGAATCCGCACAGCAGCGAATAGCAACCTTTTCCAGGTTTTCATGCCCGTTTTCGCTCTACAGGGCCTTGCAGACCCTTTCCAAAATCTCCAGCGCCTGGTCAACCAGGGCTTCGTCCGCCTGCGAGCCCATATGCCCGAGCCGGAATACTTTGCCGGCCAACGGGCCATAGCTTCCGCCGGTGACCAGACCGTGCTGGCGCAGCCTGCGATCAAATTCCGGCCAGGAGATCCCTTCCGGTACCTTGACTGCCGTGACCGTCGGCGAAGAGACTGCTTCTGGGGCCGGATATAGCTGGAGATTGATGGAAGCCAGCCCCGCGCGGCAGGCAGCTGCGACTCGCTCGTGCCGGGCAAAGCTGTTTGCTAACCCTTCCTTGAGCAATGCCTGGGTCCCGGCGTATAAAGCGGCCAATCCCTGCCAGTAAGGGGTGTAGGGGAAGTAAGCGGTTTCTGGCGCAGTCCTGAACGGCAAGAGCGCGTCGTAGCCAGGGTAGTTGACCTGCTCGATGATTTCCCAGGCCTTCTCACTGACGGCTACGATCGACATGCTGGGTGGCACGGAGATCGCTTTTTGCGTTCCACCCAACATCAGGTCCACCCGCCAGTCGTCGGTCAGCACCGGCGCGCCGCCTGCACTTGCCACGGCGTCCACGTACAGCAGGGGCACCCCATGCTTTTCCTTCAAGCGGCCTAACTCGGCGATCGGGTTCAAAGTGCCGGATGGCGTTTCACAGTGCACGGCAGTGATCATCTTTGGCTTAAAGTCCAGGATGGCTTGATCGATGGCGTCCCAATCAGAAATGGTCTGGTCATAAGCAAAACCGACCGTGCGGACCTCGCAGCCGATCGAGCGCGCCATGTCTCCGATGCCATACCCGAATACCCCGGTGGCCACTGCCAGGACGCGATCCCCTGGGACCAGGCAGCTTTTCAGCGCGCCCCACAGCGCCAGCATCCCTTCTCCGGTCATGATCACGATCTGGCTTTGCGTGGCAAAAATTTCCTGCAGGTCGCTCTCCGCCTGCCGGTAAAGCTCTATATATTCAGGTTCCAGGTCAGCTGACCCGTAATCGGTCAGGTAGGCTTGCAGGATTTCCGGCGGGACTTTGACCGGCCCGGGAACCATTGGGATAGGATACGTTTTCATATGACACCTTGCGATTGGAATTCGGTTATTTTGAGGGCTCTTCCGCAGCAATTCCTGAAGCGCTCCGAATTGGATACTCATTATCCCACATCTTTCTTGTTAATGGAAAAATGAATTCTTCCGGGGCTTACTTAAAGAGCACTCCTTGCGGCAGCAGCAGCCAGTACAGCAGCAGGCTTTGGAATACTGCGGCAATCCAGGCTGGCTGTCTTGCTGAACGGATGACCTGCCCGTAGATGAGCGCCCACGCGAGCACCAACAGCGCCTGGACCCCGCCGATCAGGCCGGAGAGCGAACCGATCGCTGCCAGGAAAGCGTTCCAGAGGAAAAAGGGCGCGAACCCTATCAGCGCCAGCGCCAGCCGGTCAAAAGCCCGGCTGCTCGCCTGCCGGATTGCCTGCATTTCTTTCAGCCCAAACCAGAATCCCAGCGCAGTCGGCGGTATAAATAATGCCAACCAGGCCACGCGCTGGTTCAATGGGAAAACGTAAAACCAACCGGTGTGCGCAAAAGCCGTTGTGACGGCAAAGATCAGCAGGCTGGCAGCCAGGGCCAGCGTGATTCCGCGCCGTGATGCGGGTGAATCGACCGGCTTATCGCAGGCTAACAGAGTCTTGAGGTTTCCCTGGAAGCCGGGCACGCGTCCTACCCGGTAAAGCAGCAGCATGAGCATCCCATACCCACCAATCAACCCCACGTAGATCAGGTTGAGCACCGGGACGCCCAGCGGGAGGAAGAAGTAGACTCCCGTCAACAGCGCGGCGAAAGGCAGCGCGGCCAGCCAGAGGAGCAGTTTCCCGGTCAGGAACTTGCCGACATTGGTGATGCCCCATTCCGCCCGGCTTTGCCCTGGGCCGGTATAAATCCCCTGTCCACCGGCTGGCAGCCAGCGGGCCAGGCCGAAGCTGCCTGCTGTAATGCCCATGATCCCGATCAGCCATGCCAGAATGCGGCGGCTGGCTGCTGGAGCTGCCGGGTTGATCCTCATTTCCAGGGCATATCCGGCCCACTCTTTGGCAGCCGAAAGCACGCGCGCCGAAATGATCTCGTAGTTGTGCAGCAGGGTGGGGATCAACAATGCTTCGCGCGGGGCGAAGTCCTCGCCGAATTTTCTTCGAAAAGGCTGGCAGCGGGCAACTGACCCCGCCAGCCGGCACAAAAGGAGCTGTGCGCTCTGTGGGGTTAAGATGTCGTCCCACATTCCGCTGATCAGGAAGATAGGCACAGCCGGGCTCTGCGGGCCAAGCGATTTTACCCAATCCAGGTCGGCGTCACTCGCCCCGGTGAAGAATTCCGATTGAACATTTGTGCCCAGGTTGACCTGCGCGCCGACCAGGATCAGGCCCCTGATGCGCTGTGGATCCAGCACGGCTGCCTGCAGCGCCACCCGCGCGCCCAGGCTGTGGCCCATGACCAGAATCTGGTGTTCTTCCAGCCCTGAGATCTGCTGGAAAACGCGCAGCGCTTCCAACGCCTGCCGGGCCAGCCGGTCGGTCCGGGCGTTGTCAAATGCCAGTGTTCCGGCCGATCGCCCGTGCCCGGAGAAATCAAATGTGAATACGTGCAGGCCTTCCCGGGTAAATTCGTTGGCCGCGCTGCGCAGGCTCACCTGGTCGCTGCCGAACCCTTCCAGCAGCAGCACGCCCCCGGCTCGTTCTCCCGGGTAATAGGTGGCGGAAAGACGCTCGCCGTCTGGCGCGAGAAAATTAACTGCCTGCCCGCCCCACAGCGCCTGGTCACCCAGCCAGATCCATCCAATCGACAGGATAGCCAGCAGCCAGCCTGCCAGCGTCATCGCGGGCCAGCCCGTGCGGCGAAATGTTATCCGGTTTCTGCTTCCGAAGGCCGCCATCAGAATATGCGATCGGCCAGGGCCGCCTTAACCGCTTCGCTGGCTCGAAATACGCCCATCACTTTGATCGATTGGATGGTAGCCAGCGCCAGCTCGGGGGTAACGTCCTGGGTCAGTGCAAAAAGGCCCACCACGCGCACTTCCACCCTCTCGCCATTTTGCCGTAGCCGTTCCAGTTCCGCCCGGTTGTATCCCAGCGCGCCAACCGCCATGGTTCGCCGGGTGATGCTCTGCTTGACCTCTTCGCTGTGCTGGTTGAGCAGGTTGCGGATGGCCGTCCGGATAAAATCTGTCCGGCTGGAATAGAATCCTTCCTCTACCAGCAAATCGACCTGGCCGAGGTCGACCACACTCATATTAATCGTCACTTTTTCGGTATCTGCCATCGCATGTCCTATTTTTGTTGAGCGACTGCCCGGGATTGTTCTGATTCTACCTCATCCTCAATCATAACCATCCCCAAAACGTTGATCTCTTCTGGCTTACCTGCCGGGCCTTGACCTTCGCCCTCGCCAGGATTCAACTTGTACCGTACCAGCCCGATCGCAAGTAATTTCCGCGTTGAGAACGGTTTTGTGGCGCCCATTATGGGTAATTCAGCGCAAATATTGATCGATGTCATTGTGCATTCCATTTACCATCCAAAGTCCATCCAGGTGGATGTCTTGACTTGATTGTAGCAGGTTGGGTTTGGTTTGTCAACATCCAAATGGATGGTAAATGGATGTTTTTAAAATCTTTCGGACCACTTTCGTTTTGTTTGGGCGCCGCAGTCGGCCACACAAAAAGATACAAGGATCAAAAATCC
>CAZBDC010000192.1:0-9996 GCA_964490575.1 uncultured Anaerolineaceae bacterium
GCGGGAATGAGTCCCTTCATCCCGCGGGCGTTGAACGCTGGGACGCGGAGCGGTTGAAGCGGGCCACAACGGGGACCATTATGGCCAGGACACATACAGACCGCGGATGGGCCTGTCTCGTAATCCGCTAAATCCGTTACATAATCCGTTGTCAGCCCGCTGCCAGCCTATAGTCTATAATCCTCGACATAATGTTAAAATATCTTGACATTCTGTAAAACACGTGATACAATTTGTCTATCAAATTAGACAACCGGAAGGAAGGATTTCGACCATGTCGTACCAAGAAAAAAGAACCTGGGCCAGCATCGTTTCAGGAGCGCTGCTCTTAACCGCCTACTGCCTGTACGCCTTCAACCCGGCCCGCCTGAGCGCGCTGCCCCCCGGCGATTTGCGCCCCTGGGCGGTCACCATGCTGATCTTTATCGCCATCGGCATCGTCGCGACCATCGTCATCCAGATCGTCTTCCACATCCTGCTCTCCATCTCGCTGGCCGTGAAGTCAAAAATCGAAAACCAGGACAGCGACGACAAGGAGATCGAGCGGGCCATCAAGGGAGAGATGGTCGAGGACGAACGCGACCGGCTGATCGAGCTCAAGTCATCGCGGATCGGCTTCGCCGTGGCCGGGATCGGCTTCGTCAGCGCCCTGCTCTGGCTGGTGTTCAGCAACTCCCCGGTGGTGATGCTCAATATCCTCTACCTGTCCTTCGCGGCCGGCTCGCTGTTAGAGGGCCTCGGGCAGGTGTTTTACTACCGGCGCGGAGGATAGGATGGCCAAGAAATTCGTGATCTCCAACAACATCCGCAAGCTGCGCTTCTTCGCCAACGAAATGACCCAGCAGGACCTGGCCGAAAAGGCCGGCGTCTCCAGGCAGACCATCATGGCCATCGAGGCCGGCAAGTACTCCCCCTCGCTCGAGCTGGCCTTCCGCATCGCCGACGCCTTCGGGGTCGGGATCGGCGAAGTCTTCGAGTGCGAGCTGAAAGACGAGTAAGGGGCTGAAAACCTAACCCCCTCGGTCCCCCTTCCCGAATCGGGAAGGGGGAAGCGGAGAGCGCCAGGGCACGCGGATGAACCTATGCTCCGCGGGAGTTAGGTCCCCAACAGCGGAATGGATCAGCGAACAATTAAAATTGGAGCAGAAATGAAAGCAGTGATTTACGATAAAAGCACCCCCGGTGAACATCTCAGCCTGCGCGAGGTGGCCAAACCCGTCCCGGGCGAGGGCCAGGTGCTGGTGCGGGTGATCAACACGGCCCTCAACGCCGCCGATTACCGCTCGATGACGATGGGGATCATCCCCAGGGGCAAAATCTTCGGCGCCGACGTGGCCGGGGTGGTCGAGGCGGTGGGCGGGGGCGTCCACCGGCTGAAGGTGGGCGACGCGGTCTTTGGCGACCTCTCCGGGGTGGGCTTTGGCGGGCTGGCCGAGTACGTGGCCGCGCCGGAAGGAGTCCTGGCGCTCAAACCGGCCGGGGTGCCCTTCGAGCAGGCCGCCGCCCTCCCGATGGCCGCGCTGACCGCCCTGCAGGCGCTGCGCAAGGGCGGAATCCAGCCGGGGCAAAAAGTCCTCATCTATGGGGCCGGCGGCGGGGTGGGAACCTTCGCCGTGCAGCTGGCCAAATATTTCGGGGCCGAGGTGACCGCCGTGTGCGGCCCCGGCAGCGTCGAGCTGGTGCGCGCGCTGGGCGCCGGTCGTGTGATCGACTACACGCAGGAAGATGTCGCCCAGGCCGGGATGCAGTTCGACCGGATCCTGGGCGTCAACGGCAGCCGGCCGCTGCGGGTTTACCGCCACCTGCTGGCCCCCGGGGGCGTCTTCGTCCTGGTCGGCGGCGCGCTCTCGCAGGTCTTCAAAACCATGCTGTTTGGCCCGCTCCTCTCGCTGGGCAGCCGCAAGCTGCGCACCCTGGCCGCCAAGCCATCCCGGGCCGACCTGGAATTCGTCATTCGCCTGGTCGATGCGGGCCAGGTCAAAGTGGTTATCGACCGCGCCTACCCCCTCGCCCAGGCCGCCGAGGCGGTGGCGTATCTCAAACAGGGTCACGCGCGCGGGAAGGTGATGATTGCGGTGGATAAGGATTTCCAGCATGGCGAATAATACAATTCTCTGCATTAATCGGATGGCGCCCGTTCTAACTCTGCTTAGCTCGCTCGCATTTTCTCCTGCGATCCCTGCCCAGGCGGCAGGCGCCGTGATCCGTGGGAATAGCGCCGGTTTTGGAGGGGGAATATCCTTTGGGGGATCAGGGGCTCATTTTGGTAATATATGCGCGTTCATCAGGGACGTAACGATCACAGGCAACACGGCGGTGAATCCTCCCGGTGGATTGAATGATGCCTGGTGCAAAAATTTGGAATTATGGAAACAGGGCGGATTCACCTGCGGCCGAAGAGTTCGCACAATGCAGTCAGCGGGGAATATTCCCCTGCGTGACCTTCCAGCAGGCAGCCACGCATTGAGCGCCAGGTACCTGGGAGATGCGAATTATACTGACAGCACTTCGGATTGGCTAATCCATGAGGTAAAAAACCAACAGATCTACCTTCCCATGATCTCCCATAGCGGCAGTTAGCCACCTCCTCTACGACCTGCTGGCAACGCTGACAACGAATTATAAGCACGGATTCCGCGTCACATCCCCTTTGCACAAATGCCAGAGGATAAGCCCATAACCGTTACCCGTGGATTCCGTGGTAGTAATCCGTTGTCAGCCCGTTGTCATCCTTCGTCGATCTGTGTTTCAACCCAATCGAACATCCGATTCGCCAGGTCCACAGCGGTTCTGGCTTCCTGGCGGTTCACTTCGTCCATTTCACCGGGATATCGAGCAGAGACAGCATAATCAGATAATTTGGCCGCTTGCTAACAACGGTTTGATGGCCATGAGCCTTCCTTTCGCGGTCCGCGCCAGTTCGCCTGGACCAGCCTGGTGCGGTATTGCCGTCTCCTTGATTGTATACCCCAATGGGAGGAAAGCGGCGCTCGCGGAGGGGCGGTTTCTGCTGCGCCCGGTGCGGAAAAGCTGACAACAGATTTTGGGAGCGGATTGAGCGGATTGTCGACAACCAACTACTCTACTGGCCGAAGCCAGGCTGGCAGGAACAGCCACTACCTGTCCACCCGGTTACCTGGGCGATGCGGACTGCCTCTGGGAATAATCAGTTCAATCGGTTCCCAAAATCCGCTGACAGTTCGTTGCCGGCCCACACCTTCTTTTCCTGGCGAAACCTGGCTGCCTCGCGATGACAGTCCGAATTCTTTCACAGTCTCAGACCATTGGGGCCAGGACAGCGCGGAGGCCAGGACAAACTGACGTCGGGCTGACAACAGGATTTTGGTGGTATGCTGGCAGGTTATAGAATGCCAGAAAACGTCAGGGCATTGCAGCACCGCTGTGGCACCCTGGCTGTCAGTAGCAGATGAGGTTGAAACGATATAACCCGCTGGGTAGCTGCCCTGGTAATTCCCTTTCTTGCGACCGCTTTTGTGATCCTGTTCATCCTTCCGGGTCAAACCGAAAAATTATTTGCCTGGAAAATCCAGCCCACCATGTCAGCCATGATGCTGGGCGCTACGTATGCGGGCGGAATCTACTTCTTTACCGGCGTACTGCGATCCCGGCAGTGGCACCGGGTCAAGGTCGGTTACCTGGCTTTACTTCCATTTGTTACCATGCTGGGGATTGCGACCCTCCTGCATTGGGATCGTTTCACCCACAATCATATTTCGTTTATCGCCTGGACGGCTCTGTATTTTACGACCCCCTTTGTTATCTTAGCCGTCTGGCTGCGCAACCGGTCACAAGACCCGGGACAACCTGACAGCCAGGATGCCCCCATCCCCTTCCCGGTCCGCGCCAGTATGGGCGCGATGTTCTCGCTGCCCGGCGCGGTGGGGCTGTGCCTGGCCTTTGAGTGGCGCTGGAGCGCGGCAAAGTTAATCCTGCAGGCACAGAGTTTTTCCATCCTGTTCATCCTCATCGCAGCCGCTCGAGCGTGGACCGAATTTGATGCGGCAGCGCCGGGCAGCTGGTTGTTCGTCGGCGGCCTGGGGATGATGCTGGCAAGCATCGTGAGCCTGTATTTTCGCATGGAAACCCGTCAAAATACCGGAAAAGCAGCGCTGAAAACAGGCTCTTTGACCCACTCCCACACGTTGCCGGCCATATCCAGCGCACCGTACGGGCTGGCCCCGGCAGGGTAACTGCCTACTTTCCTGGGATCCCCAGCACAACCAGCAAAATTCGCCAGCGCGCATTCTGGACCCTGGTCGCCCCACGGGTAGATGCGCCCATCGGCTCCGCGGGCGGCCTTTTCCCACTCGGCTTCGCTGGGCAGGCGCTTTTCTGCCCAGGCGCACTAGTCGGTCGCGTCCTGCCAGGAAACATAGATGGCCGGGTAGTCGGCGAAATCCGGATTGCCATAATACGAACTGCGGGTAGCAGATGATTTCTTTGATGGCTCCTGGCAAGCCCCGCCTGAAACACACCTGGCATATTGCGCGTTGGTTACTTCCGTTTGATCGATCCAAAAAGCATCCAGGGTCACGGTGTGCAAGGGTTTTTCCTCGTCATGTGCATTCGGATCGTTATCTGAAGATCCCATCCTGAATTCTCCAGCCGGCACATACATCATCACCATTCCGTCTTTCGGCGAGGTCATTGTGGCACCAATGCCAAGGACGACAGGCAAGGGGGATGGCGTTAAAGTGGGCAGGCGACCCGGATCAGGATCAACGGTGTCCTGCAGACCATCACCGTCGGTGTCTAGAATGAGAGGACTAGAGGCATGTTCTCTAACCTCATAACCATCCGCCAAACTATCGCCATCAGTATCTGGATTCCTCGGATCAGTGTTGTAACGATCCACTTCCTCACCATCCGTCAAACCATCGCCATCGCTATCCGGATTAGCAGGGTCAGTGGCATACTCATCCTCACGCATGTTGCTGAGCCCATCGCCGTCGGGATCGCTATTTTGCTCGGTGGAGATGGCGGCAATCTCATAAACTATGGAAAATGTGCCAGCCCGTCCCGGCGTGCTCCGCCGCGCTGAGCGCCTGCTGCAGGTCGCGCCAGGTGCTGCCCGCTAACCACTGCAGGGTCACCAGCCCATCTCGCTGCAGCGGCGCCAGGGCTTCCTCGATGCGCCGCTTCTCCTGGTCCACGTCCAGCTCAGCCAGGTTGGTTGGGGAACAGGCCATCCCCAACACCCGCAGGGGCGGGGTAATTTCGAGCGGCAGAATGGGCTGGGGCAGGTCCAGGTAGCGGATGATGGGTGTGTAGGCAGACAGGCACAGGTATTCGCCCTGGCGCGGATCGTAGAGATACTCCCAGGGCAGCGCCCCCAGCTCGGGGGATTGGATGCGCAGCCGCACCCGCAGCCCTTTGCCCTGCTCGAAAGCCATGCGCTGGCTTACGTCAAAGCGGGCGCGCAGCTCGCCAGGCAGCAAGAGGTTGAAGAAATCACGCCCCATCTCCTGCACGGACTGGAGCTCTGGGGGCAAGGCCCGGCGCAGGTGTGGGCTTGCGCGCAGGGCCAGTTCCAGGTCTTTCAGTTTATCCTTCAGCTGCCATTCGGTATAGGGGAAGATAAAGCGGTCGCTGGCTTCACCCGCGGGGGAACGTACAGAGACCGGATATTGACCGTTCTCCAGCAAGCCAACCTGGAGGTCAAAATCAAGATATTCCATACGTCTAAATCTATTATACAAATATTTTGTTGAAAATGATCAACAATCGTGCTAATTCCGATCACTTACTTGCAAAAATGCGGACAACGGATTCGCCCACGGATTTGGACGATCGAGGATCCGCGGTCACTTTTTGGCTCTTTACCAATCATCCACAATGCGCGTAGGTCGGGTTTCAAACCGCCGCCCTTTTCCACCCGGATCAGGTTTGCCAGGCCGGGACAGGCCCGCGCGCGGCGAACGGTGTAAGACGCGGAGCGCGAGAAGAAGGCCCCAACGGAGACCATTGGGGCCAGGGTACGGGGACCATTGGGGCCAGGGTAGAGCGCGGGGGCCAGGACACCTGCAGGCCGCGGATGAGCGCCCCTCCAAATCCGTGAAATCCGTTACCAAAATCCGTTGTCAGCCCCCCCACTCACGGGATCCTGGTCGGGCAGAATACCTCCTCGTGCAGGTATTTCTGGCGCTCCTCGCAGGTGAAGTCCCAACCCTGGCGCGCGATCACCGCTTCGGCGGCGCGCAGGAGCGGGTCGACGCTCACCGGCCAGACCAGCGCCGTGCCGTCGTAGCTGGCGGTGACGAGCGACTGCCCGTCCGGGCTGAAGGCCGCGTGGCGCGCGTCCTCGCTGTGGCCCTGCAGCGTGCGCAGTCGCCGCCCGCTCTCGGCTTCCCACAGGTAGACCGTCCCCTCGCCGCCCGCGGACGCGATCAGCCGCCCGTCCGGGCTGTATTCGGCCCAGTAGGCCCCTTCGGTGTGCGGGCGCCAGCTTTGCAGGGGCTGGCCGGTCTCTGCGTCCCAGGTGTGCAGGGAGCCATCCCAACCGGCGGTGACGATCCGGCGCCCGTCCGGGCTGTAGCGGGCGCTGGACAGGGCCGGGGCGCCTTCGTGCGCCAGCCGCAGCAGCGCTTTGCCGGAGCCTGCGTCCCAGATGACCGCGCTGCCGGCGCGGCTGGCGGTCACGATCCGCCGCCCGTCCGGGCTGAAGGCAGCCGACTCGACGATGCCCTCGCCCGCCAGCGCCAGCAGCTCGCGCCCGGAGCGCAGATCCCACACCCGCGCCGTCCCATCCCAGCTGGCAGAGACCAGCCGGCGGCCGTCCGGGCTGTAAGCGACCGAGACCACCAGGCCGGCGTGGCCCTTCAACTGGCGCTCCGGCCGGTAGGTCTCCGCGTTCCACAGGTAGACCAGCCCGTCCGCGGACCCGGCCGCGATCTGCCCCCCATCCGGGCTGAAGGCAACCGCCCGCGCGGTGGGGACCTTGAGCGCCGCCAGGCGCTCGCCATTGGCCGCGTCCCACACGAGCACCGCGCCGTTTTCCATGGCCGTCGCGATCCGCTCGCCGCGCGGGCTGAAGACGGCGGAATTAAAGTCGTTGGCAGACCCATACGGGTCATTCGCGATCCGCTCGCGCAGCGCCAGCCGGTAAGGCGCGAGCTGGAGGGCCTGGTAGAGCGCGTTTTCCGCCTCGTAGGTCGTGCTGCCGTCCGCGTCATAGGTGGATTTGACGGCCTGCAGCGCCAGCAGCACGCTCAGCCGGGGGTCGCTCTGTATCTGAACGAGCGCGCCGGCCGCCAGCTCGCGCGAGAAGGACACCAGCGACTGCTGCACGGCCTCGATGCTCTGGGCCACGGCCTGGGTGCTGGCGATCTCGGCGGTGGCTTTCTGCTCGATGGCCTGGGTGCTGGCGATCTCGGCCGTGGCCTTCCGTTCGACCGCCAGGGTGCTGGCCCGCTCGGCCGTGGCCCGCTGCTCGACCGCCAGGGTGCTGGCCGCCTGGGCCGTGACCTGCTGTTCCTTCGCAAAGACGCTGGCGGCTTCGGCGGTGACCCTTTGTTCGTTGGCCCGCCCAAAAGCATACAGCGCCGCCCCGGCAAACACGCACGCCACCAGCGCCGCCGCGCTGACCGCCACCGTCAGAAACCGCAATTGCCAAACGCGCCGGCGCTCGCGCTCCGCCTGGCGCTGCGCCCGCCGGCACATCTCCAGGAAATCGCGCTCGACCGGCAGCAGCGGGTGCTGTTTTGCCCAGGCTTCCGCCTCGGCCAGCTCTTTCCCCAGCAGCAGCAGGCCTTCCGGGCGGTGCTGCAGGTCCCACAATTCGGCCTGGCGCTGCAGCAGGCTGAGATGCTGTTCGAACCAGGCCGCGTTATCCTGGTGGACCGGCTGGACCAGGCGGTCGTGGGCCAGCTCGTACCAGGTGACTCCGCCCCGTTTCTCGGCCCGGATCAGGTGCGCGTCTTCAAACTGGCGGACGGCGGCGTTGGGTAACCCCGCGCTGGCCTCGGCGCCCATGCGCACCTGCGCGCGCAGGCTGCCCTCGGAAATCAGCCGCCGGTCGAACCACTCGCGGATGCTGCGCTCGCTGATGCCGGCCTGGCGGGCGACTCGCTCCACCTGCTGGGCGTAATACGCCCCCAGGGCCTGGCCCACGTTGCCCAGCGCGCGCAGGTCATCCAGCCCGATCGTGGCGTCGTCCGGCTGCAGGTTGGCCCACAGGCGGTAAGCCACCACCTGGAGCTGGACCGGCTCGATATACGGCCCCAGCTGGGTCTCTATCTGCCCATCCGGGCGCTGCACCTGCACCTGGCGCAGGTCATCCAGCAGCTGCCTGGCGGCCTCGTCGTCGAAGGCCACGCCGGCCTGCTCGACCGGGCGCTGCAGGGCCTGCGAGGCGGCCTTGACGCCCAGCAGATCGAGCCGGAAGGCCGCCGCGAAGCGGTCGGGGATGAATTTCAAATAGGGGTCGAGCGTGCCAACGAAGTCCTCGCGGATGGCGAACAGCGCCCAGCGGGTGTCGTCCGCCAGCAGTTTCCCCAGCTGGGCGAAGAATTCGGTTTTACTGTCCTGGTCGGCCGGGTTGAGCGTGATCACCTCTTCGAACTGGTCGAAGATAAACAGCTCGAAGGATGCGCCGGGGGGTTTGGGCCGCCGCGCCAGGTAATCCGCCAGGCTGAGCGAGGCCAGCTCGGGCTCGGGGATCTGCTCCGCCTCGGGAAAGGCGCTCTCGAACGAGCTGAGCAGGCTGAACACGTAGCGGTTGAAGCCGGGCGCCGCGCGGGGCTGCTCGGGCGCGCGGTTGACCCGCGCCACCGGGCGGACGAAAAACTTGCGCTGGGCCATGCGCGGGACCAGCGCGGCCTGGATCAGGGAGGTCTTGCCGGCCCCGGAAGGCGAATGCAGCAGCACGATCCGCTCGGCGACCAGCAGGCTGACCAGGTCGCGCGTTTCGGCGTCGCGCCCGTAGAGCGGCTCGCCAAAATCAATCGAGCGCGGCCCGACGTACGGGTTTGGGCGAGGGTTGCGGGTCACGGCTGGCTGGTTCAGGGGTCACTCCCTTATCCTGCGCCGAGCTGCTGGGCCAGCTCGCGCATGAAATCTTCGCTCCGCCCCCAGTAGATGGCGATGTTGTCCTTGGTGAAAATCTCTTCCAGGTAGCGCCGCGTGCGCTGCGTGTCGACCAGGCGGCCCTCCTCGGGCTCCACCTGCGCGTTGACGTGGCGGTTCTCGCGGAACTGGGCCGCGCCTTTCTGGGCGATGAGCGTGCGGAACAGCACCCGGTAGCCCCAATCGTCGGTGCGGAAGCCCAGGAACAGCAGGCTGGTGCTGAGCAGGATGTCGCGGACGATGGGCGGGACGTGGTTCTTGTGGCGGGCGAAGCCGATCAGGAAGTCAAAATAGTTGTCCTCGCTGATCACCAGCGAGGCCGGCGTATTGAGGTGCCCGTACAGGTGGTAGACCAGCGGCTCCGCTTCGGACGGCTCGCCGTCGTACAGGCATTTGGCTTCCAGTTCCTCCTCGGCCGGCCCCCACCACGGGCACAGGCGCACCCGCGGGCTCGCGCCCACCTTTTCAAGCGCCTGGGCCAGCAGGTCGTCCGGGCTGGTGGTGATGTAGACCGGCAGGCGCAGCCCGGCCAGCCGGCGCTGGATCGGGATGGCCGGCTCATCCCAGCGCTGCAGCGCGACCGCCTGCATGGCCTTGAGCACCTGCGCCAGCGTCCAGAACTTTGCCTGGGCCAGGCCGGCGGGGAGCAGGGGCCGGTAGCGGTTGAGGATCTGCCCGCGCAGGGCCTGGGTGAACTCGGACAGCAGCGCGTTGGCCCCATCGCGCCGGCTGATGTATTGGGCGATGCGCGGCAGCTCGTCGAAATCGTCCGGGGCGAGCGGGTAGCGGTACTTTTCGGCCCAGTGGCGGGCCAGGTCGCTGGGCTGCCCCAGCCAGGGCTCCATCAGGCCCGGCCCGAGCACCGGCGTAGATCGGAAGAGCGTCGTGTAGGGAAAGAGTGTAGGATAGGGT
>CAZBDC010000193.1:0-9970 GCA_964490575.1 uncultured Anaerolineaceae bacterium
CCCCACCCTATCCTACACTCTTTCCCTACACGACGCTCTTCCGATCTGGATACCGGTCGCTGGGCATAAATTGGAGCATCAGGATACCGATCAGTTGCTCGCTGGGATCGATCCAAAACTTGGTGTTGGCCGCCCCGCCCCAACCCCAGGCGCCGGCCGAAATGATGCTGTCGTTCTGGGCCGGGTTCAGGATGACAAAGCCTCCCAGGCCAAAGCCGCGAGCAGGATCCTGGTCGAGAAAGACACCGTTCGGCAGGTGATTGAGCATCATGTACTCCACTGTCTTGCGGCCAAGCAGGCGCACGCCGTCCAGTTCGCCCTTGTTAAGCAGCATGCGGCAGAAACGCATGTAATCCACCGCCGTCGAGACCAGGCCGCCGCCGCCGCTGAAGAAAGTGACCGGGCGGGTATAGTCGCTTTTTTCATGCGGGTCGATGTCTTTTAACTGGCCAGGATGCTTGTCATCCGGGCCATACATGTGCGCCAGCCGGTCAGCTTTCTCGGGCGGCACCCAGAAACCTGTGTCGGGCATCCCCAAAGGCTCGAAGATGCGCCGGCACAAGAACTGGTCAAACAGCTCGCCGGAAATGATCTCCACCAGGTGAGCCAACACATCGATAGCAAAGCTGTAGTGATAGGCCGTGCCGGGGTGGAAGCGCAGGGGCAGCCGGGCAATCGCCTGAACCGCATCACTTAATGTGGGGGATGGTTGCCGCTCCAGCCAGCCCCACAGCTTCTTGCGATACAGGCCATCCAGGTAATCATTTTCATCGAAGCCATAACTCAACCCGGCCGTGTGGGTCAACAGATGGCGAATGGTAATTGGGCCAGCGGCGTCTTCCAACCAGGCCTGCTTGCCGGCCGTGCGGGCAATCACCTGCATGTCCTTGAAAGCCGGGATATAGGCCGAAATGGGGTCGTTGAGGCGAAACCAGCCTTCTTCCAGCAGCATCATGACGGCCACACTGGTGATCGGTTTGCTCATTGAGTAGATGCGGAAAATGGTATCTTCCTCGACCGGTTTCCCGGCCGCCATATCGCGCAGGCCAAAGCACTCCATGTGGATGGTCTGCCCGGCGCGGGATGCCATGGTAAGCCCACCGGCATATTTTCCTTCGCTGACGTAGCGGTCCATCACCGGGCGGATGCGCGCCAGGCGTTCGGGTGAAAATCCAATCTTTTTGGGGTCCGTGGTTTGCATGAAGTCTCCAGTAAAATAAAGGTTGCGATGAAGTAAATTTCAGCCTGTTGACGTGCCGGCTGTTTCCCCATTATACGACTGAAAACCTTGGCCAGTTTCCAATATTAGTACTTGTGCCGTGTTGCGAGTGGGGCTGGGCCTCCATGCAATACGGCACAGCCCCAGCAGGTATATAATAAATTGGGTGCCTATGTGCTCTGCATCGCGCAGCCCAAGTACAACGATCAGGATTCTGCGATGACTGTTTCCCCACAAAAGGAAAGCGATTATAAGCTGACGTTCAGGCGGGTGCTGGCCGCCTTTCTTTTTGGAACATCGCTGACCGCGCTGGTTTATCCCCCGGTCTGTTTCCTGTTGAAACTGCTGCTGGATTCACTGACCCGCGAAATCCCATTAAAAACAGCACGCCCACTCGACCTGCTGATCCTGGCGGTCTCTGGGCTTGGGCTGGGCATTTTCCTGGCTTTGAACCAGATGTTCGTTCTGAGGCTGTGGATCCATCGACGCGCCGCCTGGCTGATCACCAGCGGGCTGGCAATGATGCTGTTTATACCAGGGGTGATGTTCTTGATGCAGCGGTTGGCTTTCTTACCTCCTAACACGTTCAATTTCTACAGCTTGCCAGTGGATCTGGCTAAACAGATCGAGTCATCTGTGGCAGCCTGGGGATGGATTGGCGGCGCGGCCTGTGGACTGGCCGGCGGTTTGCTCTTTGGCCTGGTTCAGTCGCCATTTCTACCCAGGCATCGCCGGCTGTGGTGGCTGCTCAACGGCGCGGTTTGGGCGCTCCTGGCAGGCACGATCCTATCCTTCTTGAATGTGAATAATCTCATTTTTGCCTGGGGTCCCTGGGGCGATTAATCGATTTTTCCGCCTCCCAGGCCATACGGAAGCATACCTGCGCAATGAGAAGAAAACGTTCATCGAAGTAAGACACAGATGTTACTGTAAAATAAGTTCTTGAGGCTTTATACGATAGTAGAGGATAGCCGGGCATGAAGAACGTTTTGCCCAATGATAGCGATTAATTGCCGCGAATGGAGGAAAGTTATGGCAGCACATCTGATCACAACGCTTGGACCGCTGAAAGCCGACGAACTGGGGGTGATTCTGCCCCACGAGCATATATTCGTCGACCTGCGCACGTGGGATAAACCCGGATACGGCGAGGGAGAAGCGGCCGACGTGATCGCGCTGATGGGACCAGAGATCGAAAAAGCCCGCGAAGCGGGTGTGACCGCGCTGGTGGAGTGCAGCCCGGTTGGGGTCGGCCGGCGAGCGGATATCCTGCAGGTTTTTTCCGAGGCAACCGGTTTCCCGCTGGTGGTCCCAACCGGGGTCTACCGCGAACCATGGATCTTGCCCTGGATGCATGAGGCGAGCGAAGACCGGCTGTACGAGTGGATGCTCGAGGAGCTGGAGGTGCAAATCGAGAGCAGCGGCGTGCAGGCTGGCTTTATCAAGCTCAGTGCCGGCGACGATGGGATTACCCCGACCGAGGCGAAAGTGCTGCGAGCCGCGGCGCGGGCCGGCGCGGTCACCAACGCCATCATCGGCAGCCATACCATCCGCGGGCGGGTGGTCCGGGACCAACTGGATATCATCGAGCAGGCCGGCTACGCTCCCGAGCGCTTCATCTGGATCCACACCCAGGCCGAGCCGGATTTCGACCTGCACCTGGAGATGGCCGGGCGGGGAGCCTGGATCGAATACGACTCCATCGGCGATCCGGCTGAGGATGAAAAGTTTATCGGCTGGATCCAACGAGTGCTGGCGGCCGGGTATGGCGGGCAGTTAATGCTCAGCCACGACCGCGGCTGGTACGACCCGGCCCAACCTGGCGGCGGCACGCCGCGGCCGTTTACCTACCTGACCGAAACCTTCCTGCCCAAACTGGTCGCCGCCGGCGTGCCGGAAGCAGATGTGCGCCGGCTGACGGTCGACAACCCGTTCCGGGCATTCGCGCGCTAAGACATTAAATCTTTCATTATGTAGGACGACTGCGTCGTCCTACACAATGAAGGAAATTTACTCGTAGCGCAGCGCCTCGACCGGCTCGAGGTTGGCAGCCCGGTTGGCGGGGTAGATGCCAAAGAAGAGGCCCACGGCGGTCGAAAAGATGGTGGCAAGCAGGATGGCATCCAGGCCAACCACCGGATTGAGCTCGGTGCCGTTTGCCGCCGCGAAAAGGCCAACCGCGTAAGCGATCAGCCAGCCCAGGCCGATCCCAATCAGGCCGCCGATCAGGCTGAGCAGCGAGGATTCGGTCAGGAATTGGATGAGGATATCGCGCCGCCGCGCGCCGATGGCCTTGCGCAGGCCGATCTCGCGCGTGCGCTCGGTCACCGAGACCAGCATAATGTTCATAATGCCGATCCCACCCACCAGGAGCGAAATGGCCGCAATCCCGCCCAGGAAGATCGTCAGGGTATTGGTGATGGTCTGGGCAGTCTGGACGAAGTCCTGCTGCGAGAGGACGGTGAAATCATCCAGGCCAATCTCACTGCGATGGCGCTGGCGCAGGATCTGGGAAATCTCATCGGCGGCCGAGAGGACCGTGTCGGGGTTGGTGGCCTGGACAAAAATCACATCGACCCGCTCGCGGCTGCGGCGGATGATGCGGGTCTGGGCCGTGCTGAAAGGCACCAGGGCATAATCATCCTGGCTGCCAAAGGCGCTGCCGCCCTTGGGCAGGATCACGCCGATCACCCGGAAAGGCTGGCCCTCGATGCGGATGGTCTCCCCGACAATCCCTTCCTGATGGCCAAACAATTTATCAGCCAGGTCAGGGCCCAAAACCGCAACCGAAGCGCGGCCCAGGATATGCTCCTCGGTGATAAACTCGCCTTCGAGCAGCTCGTAGTTGCGAACGGTGAGATAATCTGGCGTCACGCCGCTGATACTCGAGCGAGCGCGCTCGCCGCCAAAAGTTACTTCTTTATTATCCTGAATGACCGGGGCAACCCCGGCCACCGAAGGAGCCTGGAATACATCAGCGATGGCTTCGGCGTCTCCGATGGTAAGCGGCTTGGCGTTGCGCACTTCTTCCTGGAAGTTGCCGGAAAACACGAACAGGAGATTGGTGCCAATGCCAGAAATCGAGCCGGTGATAACATCCTGCGCGCCAGAACCCACGGCCAGCATGGCGATGACCGCCCCCACACCAATGACGATGCCGAGAATGGTCAGGCCGGAGCGAGTCTTGTTGGCGCTCAGGCTCTCCAACGCTTCTAATACTGCCTGGGCAAAATTCATGCTGCCTCCACGAGCAGCCCATCCATCAGGCGGATTACCCGCTGGGTCTGGGCAGCGACCGTCGGGTCATGGGTAATGATGATGATTGTGGTGCCGTTCTCCTGGTTCAGGCGCAGGATAAGCTCCATGATTTCCTTGCCGGATTTCGAATCGAGGTTGCCGGTTGGCTCATCGGCCATCAAGATGGCTGGATTGTTAACCAATGCGCGGGCAATCGCCACCCGCTGCTGCTGTCCACCGGACAGCTCGTTCGGCCGGTGGCGGATGCGGTCGGCCAGGCCAACCGCCTCCAGCGCGTGCTGTGCGCGCTCCCGGCGGTCCTGGATCACCCCAGCATAACGCAAGGGCAGCTCGACGTTGGCCAGGGCGGACGAGCGCGGCAGCAAATTGAAGCTCTGGAAGACGAAACCCACCTTGCGGTTGCGGATGCTGGCCAGCTGATCGTCACGCAGCTCCGAGACCAGCTCGCCATCCAGCACGTACCGCCCGCCGGTCGGGTGATCGAGACAGCCGAGGATGTTCATCAGCGTCGATTTGCCGGACCCAGACGGGCCCATGATGGCAACCACCTCGCCGCGGCGAATATTAAAGGTCACACCGCGCAGCGCATGGACTTCGACCGAGCCCATCTTATAAACCTTGGTCAGGTCAACGGTCTCAATGACATTTTCCATAACGGTCATTGTGGTCCCCTTACGCTTACCGGCCCATGGGCCCGCCGGGCTGGAACTGGACCGGCGGGTTCAGCACCAGCAGGTCGCCTTCCTTTACATCACCGCCCAACAACTCGCTCTGGGTATCCGAGGTGAGCCCAAGCTGAATTTCGGTGAGAACCGGCTCTCCGTCGCGCAGCACGTACACCACCCGCTGGCCTTCGCGCAACCGGACGGCCCGGTTAGGAACCAGCAGAACATCTTCGACCAGGTCGGTGATGATGTTGACCGCCGCAGTCATGCCAGGCCGGACGGCGCCATCCATATTCTCCAGTTCAATGGTCACCTGGAAGTTAACCAGGCCCGCGCTGGGAATGCCAACCCGGGCGACTTCGATGATCTTACCGGAATATTCGCGGTCCGGGATAGCGTCGAAGGTCATCATGGCGGGTTGGCCAACGCGGATGCGGTTGATATCCACCTCGGTGATCTGTACGTCAACCAGCAGGCGAGATAGGTCGTCGATGCGGAAAGCCGGCAGACCGGGGGACACCTGGTCTCCCACTTTGTCCGAAACTTCCGTAATCGTCCCGGCAAAGGGCGCTTCCAAGTCGATCTGTTCCAGGGTCGATTCGATGGCAGCAATGCGCGCTTCGGCCGCGGCGATATCGTCCGGGTCCGTGCCGTTCTGGAGGCGCGCCCATTCGCGCTGGGCATCCTTCAGCCTGGCCTCGGCCAGCAGAACCCGCGCGTCAGCTTCAGCCACTTCCAGAGAATCCGGCCGGCCCAGCAGCCAGTTGAGGTTCGCCAGCTGGCGATCGCGGTTGCGGCGGGCGGCGGACAGCTGAGCGAAGGCTTCGGCGCGGATTGGATCATCCTCAGGCAGATGATCAACTTTATCATACAGGTTCAGCGCGCGGGTCACCGCATCCTCGGCAATGACCAGGTTGGCGCGGGCCTCGTCCACGGTGGCCGGCAGGGCGCGGTCGTAATTCTTGCTCTCGCGTTTTTCCAGCGCGTCCTCCAGCTCTTTTTGCGCCAGGACCAGCGCCTGGTTGGCCTGGGCGCGGGCTAAATCCGAATTCAACAGCCGGTCGAGCTCGCGGCGGGCGGCGACCAGGTCGGCGCGGGCCAGGATGACCGCCTGAGGGAGCGATTCTTCATCCAGGCTGGCCAGGACCTGCCCGGCCTGGACCAGGTCGCCCACGCTGGCATTGAGCTGGCCCACTTTTCCACTGAGTTGCCAGCTTAACTGGGCAGCCTGGTTGGCGCGCACCGTGCCGGTGGCGCCAACCGAGGCGGTCAGGTCGCCGCGGGATAAGGTCACAGTCTGGAACATTGAACTGGCCTGGGACTGCATCTGCTGAAAGCGCTGGTAGCCAAAGAAACCCAGCACACCCAGGACGGCGATAACGATTACAGTGACGATTGCGCGTCTCATTTTCTTCCCTCTTTTTGGGTCCTGCACGAATAAGCCTATCCGGCAGCTGCTCTAATTTTCTTGTCGATCATACTACACTTCGAGACCAGATTCCAACGAATATATCAGCTTCGGGGTCAAAAAAACAAAAAATTTGCATGATTTTCAGCGGGAATAAAGGTATAATACGTTAAAGTCTTCTCATAACTATTGACAGATAAACACCTTACACTATAATTTCTATATTGGTGCTTTGTGCAGCGTTGCATGGTCTATGATGCCCATGCAAAACAGCAAAGCCAAAGCAGTTTTTATTGTTAGCGTATTCCTGGCCCAGGGCTGGCGGCCAGTTTCACTAAAACCACATACCTGCAACACGCGACGCTTATTGTTACTCTTCCTTACCGGTTGATCCCCATTCTGTGAGCAAGATCAAGACGTTCGTGGTATTTGATCTTTTAAGCATCAAAAAAACGGGCGCAGACGCCATTCTTTTATGGGAGGCGCAACTAACACGCTTCACCTGGCCGTCCTGCGGATGACGAGAGGAGGTGATCGAAGGGCAAATCTGGTGAATTGTGATTTTCAGTTCGAGGAAGATCAACTGTCCAACATTTTCAGGAGGAAAAACTAATGTCGCAAAAGAAGTTAAATCGGCGCCAATTCTTGCAGGTGAGTGCTGCTGGCGCTGCCGGTCTGGTCATCGCGTCCTGTACGCCCGCTGCTGCCCCCACTACTGCGCCCGAGGCCCCGGTTGAAGAGGCCCCCAAAGCCGCTGCCGCTACCCCGACCCCGCGTGTCATCGAAGCCGCCACAGCCACCCCCGTTCCCACCCTGGCGGAAGCCAAGTATAAAGAAGCCCCCGCGCTGGCCGAGATGGTCGCCGCCGGAACACTGCCCCCGGTTGAGGAGCGCCTGCCCGTGAACCCGCTCGTTCTGGCGGGCGTGGATGGCATCGGCAAGTACGGCGGCCGCCTGCGCAAATTCTGGCCGGGCGCCGGCTGGAACGGCCACTTCCTCGAGGAGCAGTACGGGCACTCCGCCCTGCGCTTCATCGATGACGGCCTGGGCATCGCCCCCGGCATCTGCGATGAATGGTCGACCAACGCCGACAACAGCGAGTGGACCTTCCACTTCCGCGAGGGCCTCAAGTGGTCCGACGGGCAACCCGCCGGCGTAGACGACGTGATGTTCTGGTGGAACGACCTGGTCAACCACACCGAGCCTTCCTACCCAGATTCCCCCCCGGACTTCGGTACGGACGCCGCCGGGAAGCTGGCCACCTTCGAAAAGGTGGATGACTTCACCCTCAAGATCAAGTACGGCACGCCCTCGCCGCTGTGCGCCAAGCGCCTGGCAATGTGGGTCAACGCCAACATCGGCCCGCGCTGGATCGCCCCCAAGCACTATCTCGAGCAGTTCCATCCCAAGTACAACAAAGAGATGACCAGCTTTGAGATGTTCAACGAGAAAGCCAGCGTCTTCACCAACCCCGAGATGCCGACCCTGACCGCCTGGATGCTGACCAAGTACGAGGCGGGCAAGGCCTTCACCGCCGAGCGCAACCCGTACTACTACGCCGTCGACACCGAAGGCAACCAGCTGCCCTACATCGATGGGTCGGACTGGATCGGCATGCAGGACCGCCAGGTCGAGCTGCTGCAGGTCCGCCAGGGCACCATCGACCACGTCCACTTCCACAGCATGACCATCGCCGACATCTCGACCCTGCTCGACGGGCAGGACGCCGGCAATTACGAAGTGGTCCTGTGGGACTCCGGCTCCGGCACCGGCATGATGTACTTCTGGAACCACGACTACCCGGACACCACCGAAGAGGGCAAGAAAATCGCCGCCCTCTACCGCAACCCGGCCTTCAAGCGGGCCATGTCGCACGCCCTCGACCGCGCCACCATCCAGAAGACGGTCTACTACAACACCGGCTTCCTGACCACCGGCACGATGAGCCCCAAGGCCTTCGAGTTCAACTTCAACGCCGAGGCGCAGGCCTTCTTCCAGAAAGCGCGCGACGCGTACGTGGAATACAACCCCGACAAGGCCAAGGAACTGCTGGCCGAAGCTGGCTACGCCGGCGAGGATATCCTCATCGACGTCCCCGGCGATGCCGGCAAGGAATGTATGGACGTGCTGCAGATCGCCGAGCAGAACTGGAAAGCGGTTGGCATTAATGTGGTCGTCAACACCCTGACCCCGACTGTGATGGGCGAGAACTGGAAGTCTGGCAAGGGCTCCATCCACACCAACTGGGAAATCGGGGACGGCCCCGACCACCTGCTCTACCCGTCCTGGGTCGTCCCGAACGAACCAGACCGCTGGGCGCCGCTTTCCGGCCGCCTGTTCCAGTACCTGGGCACCACCTCGGAAATGTCCGAGGCCGACAAGAGCCCGTGGGACCGCGCTCCGCAGCGCTTCAATAAGGAAGACCCGCAGTACGTGGGCAGCGCACCGGAGAAGCTGCACGCGCTCTTCAACCAGGCCAATGTTGAGCCGGATGAGGTCAAGCGCGCCGCGTTGGTGTGGGATATGTGGAACATCCACATCGACGAAGGCCCGTTCGTGATCGGCACGGTGGCCAACTACCCGCGCATCACCATCAAGAGCAAGAACCTGATGAATTACCCCTACAAAGAACAGCTCAAGATGGGCGGCTTCGTCAACCCCTGGATCATCCCGTACCCGGCCGTCACCAATCCGGAAACCTGGTCCTATAAATAGAGCACTGGTCTGAGATGAATTGTTGGGCGGCCGGGAAACGAAACATCATCGGCCGCCCAACCCCAGACCTGCAAGCACCTGGCTTTGCCTTTCCAGGACCAAGTTAATGAGAGGGGAGGAGGAAGATGCGCTTAGTACGACGTATTTCCTCCTCCCTTTGCTAAAACAACCAGCTGTGCTTCTCATTTGCATCGCTTGCCACGCAAATGAATACATCAATTTAGGTTTAGAAGCAGAGGGAGTGCACTATGGGTCAATATATTTTGCGCCGCCTGGGGTATATGTTCGTCACCCTGGTGATCGTAACCATCCTGGGTTACATCATCATCGAACTGCCGCCAGGCTCTTATGTTGAAGCGGAGATCCAGCGCCTGCGCAACCTGGGCGGCAACCTGGCGCCAGAAGCAATTGACGCCCTCTACCGCCGCTACGGCCTGGATAAACCGATGTACGAACGTTTTTGGATCTGGATTTCCAACTTCGTACGAGGCGATTTTGGCGAGGCGTTTGCCTACAACCTGCCGGTCAGCAAAATGATCTGGGACCGGCTCGGGCTGACCCTGCTCTTTTCCGGTTTATCGCTGGTCTTCAGCTGGGTGGTGGCGATTTTTGTCGGGGTATACTCCGCCACCCACCGCAATACCATCCCCGACTACTTCATCACCGTCCTACAGTTTATTGGGCTGTCAGAGATCGAAAGCGTCG
>CAZBDC010000194.1:0-9837 GCA_964490575.1 uncultured Anaerolineaceae bacterium
CTACACCCTATCCTACACTCTTTCCCTACACGACGCTCTTCCGATCTCCATAATCGACCATCTCAGACGGGCTGTGGATATAGCGCGTAGGGATCGAGACACAGCCAGAAGGAACACCTGCCCGCGCCATTTGGATCGCGCGTGCGTCCGTCGTGCCGCCCTCCAGGACCTCAAGCTGGTAAGGCAACCCGGCCGCCTCAGCCGTTTCAACCATCCAGCGCACCACGCGCGGATCAGACAGCATTCCGCCATCACGGACCTTAATCGCCGGGCCCTTACCCAATCCAACCTCCATGCGCAGCCCCTTGGGCGTATCTCCAGTAGCCGTAACGTCCACCGCCACACCTAAATCCGGGTCGATCCCATAAGCTGCAGTCGTCGCTCCGCGCAGGCCGACTTCTTCCTGGGTGCTGAACACAAAATAAAGCTCGTGCGGTGAAGACTTCAACTGGCGCAAGGTTTCAACCAGCACTGCCACACTGATCCGGTCGTCCATCGCCTTGGATACCAGCCGGTCGCCCAGGTCGAGGAAAGGTCTTTCGAAGGCAGCCAGGTCACCGACCTTAACCGGGCAGCTTTTGCGGTCCGCGGCGCCGACATCGATATACAGATTTTCAATTCCGGGCAGGCGGCTGCTGTCTTCACTGCGCTCCATATAGATCAGCCCCTGGGCCCCATTTAAGAATCGCACCCGGCCGCCAATGCAGGTGTGGGCGCGAACACCACCTATAGTTGTGAAACGCACAAAGCCCTTTTCGTCCACGTGAGTGGCAATCACACCAATTTCATCCATATGGGCCGAAAGCATGACGCGCAGCCCGCCTTTATTCTTATGTCCCCTACGGGCAATCAGGTTACCCAGCGCATCCACACGGATTTCATCGACCAGACCTTCGATCTCACCACGCACCAGGTCGCGTACAGCCGATTCGTACCCTGAGGGTCCAACGATCTCAACAAGTTTTTGAATGAGTGGTTTCATAGAGCTCCTCTAGCAGATAGACAACGTGACTTGCCCAGGCAAATACACGGTAAGGTCAGGTTAGCGTTCGTTCGTTAAGATGCTGCGCCCCATCCCAGCCAGCGAATGCCACAACAGGCGGATGGTATTTTCCCAATCCGCGCGGCGTGCGAGGCCAGCTGCAGTATGAGCATAACGGCCAGGCACCGAAACCGAGATGGATGGCACCCCCGCGCGCGTACGGTGGATAGCGCCGGCGTCGGTGCCGCCCCCGCCCGGCTGGCGAATCTGGTATGGAATGCCTCCAGTTTCAGCGATGCGGATTATGTGCTGAACCAGGCGAGGGTCGCCCAGGGTCGCGTTGTCAGCCACGTAAATCGCCGGGCCAGCGCCCAGGCGGGTGTTGTACACCCGGTTCTCCGGAGCAGGACCTGTCCCGCGTTCCTGGTCGTACGGCGGCAGGTCATTTGCCGGGGTAGAATCGACCGCGATAGCCACCTCCGGCTCCAGGGCATATGCCGCCACACGCGCGCCGCGCAGGCCAATTTCTTCCTGAACCGACCAGGAAAGCAGCAGTTCGAGATGGTCAAGCTCACCAGATGAAGCCGCGCCGCGCAGAATTTCAACCAGTGAGGCGCAGCCCAACCGGTTATCGAGCGCTTTCGCGAAAAAGGACGGTCCAATTTCACGGAAGCGGGTAGCAAAAGCGGCCCGGTCGCCGACTTTAATTTTGGCGCCATTGGGCCCCACGTCAATTCGCAGCGAGTCAAGGCCGATTTTATTTTCGGTTTCGCCCGGCTCAGTCAGGTGGATCGGCTTGGCGCCAATCACGCCCGGGACATGCTCTTTGCCAACCAGGACACCCTTGCCAGGCAGCGTGCGCTCGTCGATCCCACCCACCTTGACAAAGCGATACAAGCCGCCCTCTTCATCCGCCACAATCATAAACCCAACTTCATCCAAATGCGCGTCGAGCATGACCCGCAATGGATTTGCCTTTCGAGCATGGCGAATGGCCAGGACGCTGCCCAGCGCGTCGACGCGTACTTCATCTGCCAGCGGACGAACCTGTTCGAGGATGATGGCGCGAACTTCACGTTCATCACCTGAGACTCCCGTAGCATTGCATAACCGTTCCAGCAAAGCCACCTGATCGGCCCCAACGGCCGGTATGAAAGTTGTGGTGGATTGATCTGTCATCTGTTATTCCTCGTACTTCATCTTTTCCACAAAGTCCGGCTCCAGCGCTGCGATGAATTGGGCTAGCAGATGGCCGGCGCGCACCACGTCTTTATAAGCGACCAGTTCAACCGGCGTGTGCATGTAACGAAGCGGGATACCAACCACCATCGTTGGGATTCCTTCTGCTACGATCTGCATCCCCATCGCGTCAGTGCCTGAGTAAGCAGGATAAGCCGAAATATGAAAGGGCAGGTCAAGACGTTCCGCCAGGTCCTTAAAGGCCTCAAAGACTGCCGGATGTGTGTTCGGGCCCCAATCAAGGGTAAAGCCTTTTCCAAGCGGATAAGCGCGGTAATCTGATGATATGCCAGGCCCCCTGGCGAAGGTTACGTCGACGGCCACCGCAAGTTGCGGTCGGATCTCATAAGGCGAGGTGAACGCCCCCAACAAGGTCTCCTCTTCTTGAACGGTAGCGACCGCATAAACATCCCAGGCATGGTTGATATGGCGCAGTTCGTCCAGGCAGGCGGTCACCGCTGCAACGGCAGCCCTGTCATCCAGGGTGTGGCCGGCCAACGTATCGCCCGAAAGCTCAACCGGCTCTGTGGCAAAGGAGATCAGATCACCCACGCGAACCAGACCCGCCACATCATCCGCCTCCAGCCCAGTATCGACCAGCAGATGTTCCATCTTGACTGGCCTGCCTTTCTGCGAAGCGGGCAGCAAAGAATCGGGGGGTTGGACGATAAACGCCGGCAGATCGCGCCGGCCATGTACGATCACTGGGGTATAAGGCAGAATCCGCGGGTCAATTCCACCTACCTCAGTGAACCGCAGGAAGCCGCCCGTTGTCACGCCGGTAACCATCAGGCCAATGGCGTCCATGTGAGCAGCCAGCAAGATCTTCGGGCGTGGATCAGTAGCGGTTCCGCGCTTCAGCCCATGCAGGCTGCCCGTGCGGCTGATGCTCAGAACATCGACCAGCGGGTGCCATGCCTCGCGGATTAAGTCGCGGACGGGGTCCTCATATGCCGAAAGACCCGGTAGAGAAATGAGTTGCTTGAGGAAGGGTTTCAGGTCCATAAGATTTCGCAGTCGTTGAAAATGGTCGGTCTTTTTTATCATTTAGTGGGCCTGTTCTAAAAGCCCTGCAAAATAAATCCCTCAAACCGGGATCATGCACCGGTAGTAGGCGTGTCAGTAGGAATCATGGTGGGTGTTTCGGTCGGCGTGGGCGTCACTGTAGGCGGGGGTTCGGTCTCTGTTGGTGTCAGCGTGGGAGGAATGGGAGAATTTGTTGGGGTAATCGTGATGGTTGGCGTCAGGAAAGGTGTGAATGTTAGCGAAGGCGTAAAGGATGGCGTCGGAGTAAGTGTAATCGTGACTGTCCCGGTAGGGGGAACCGGAGTTTCGGTCGGCGGCGCAGACGTGACAGTCATGGTTGAAGTAAAAGTAACGGTCGGGGTGCGAGTTGGCTGGCTAAGCCATGCGTCCACCTGGAGCATCCCCAAACCCAGGCAGTAACACGGAATCGTCGCTACAATGATAAAGATCAAGATCGACCGGGTGCGGCTGCGCCGGTTGGCTTGCAAAATAGCCATGAAGCGGTGTCACTCCTTCACGCGACGGTTTGAAAGCAATCTTATCATAGAAGTGTATTAGAGGCAATCAACGTTGCCAGGGTGGTTAATTTCGCGAGTATAATTATACAATCAGTTGGTAAACGATCATGGTTGGGGGAATATGACTCACAACCCAGTTTCTAGATTTTTCCGGCGCCGGCGTATCCCCTTTCGAGCGAAGATCATCGCGCCTTTCCTCGGTCTAGGTATCGTGCTGGTACTCGGTGCAGGCCTGATCGCAACCCAGATTGTGTTCGAGACTTTTTCGGAGCGCTTTACCAATCAACTTCTGGAAAGCGGCAAGCTGGCAGCTGAGTGGATGGTCGCTGAAGAGAATCGACTTCTTGAAGGGCTGCGCCTGATCGTCTACACCCAGGGAGTGCCCGAAGCTTTTCTGGTCCATGATGCTGACCGACTGCGCGAGCTTGCCCTCCCATTGGCCCTAAACCAGCAGCTTGAGGCCATTGAATTTCTCGACGCACAAGGCAATCTGTTCTTTTCTATCCACCACAAGCCTGGTGGTCTTTTGGAGGAATACCAGTTTGTCAGTGAAGGCGACGCAACCTTTTCGTTGGTCCCCTTTGTCAAACAGACACTTAATGGTCAGCCAGACACTTACGGTGATAAATTCGCAGGACTGATTCAAGTTAACCAACGCGAGTTCTTTTATGTGGCCAGCCCGGTTTTTGACAATCAGGGGCAGGTCCTTGGCGCAGTGCTGCTCGGTGTGTCCCTCAACGACCTGGCCGCCCACTTGCGCCAGCAGACACTGGCACAGATCACCTTATATTACAACGATGGGTCTCCCCTGGTCAGCTCATTTCCTGATCCGTTACCATTGACTGACGTTCAGGCCGGACAGGTGACTTCCCAGGCCGAAACTACCGTCTACCGCCGTCAAACAAACGAAGTTCGCCGCCAGATCGAAGCACTAAACACGGGCTACGAAGAGCTGCTGGTTCCGTGGCGTGTACGCAATGAGGATATAGGGATCATCGGCGTATCCCTTTATCGAAACATGTTAATCAACCCCAGCCTGCCAACCCGCATCCAATTGTTTGCCCTGGTCAGCCTGGCGTTTGTTGTAACGATTCTGGTCGGATGGTTAATCGCCAACGCTATCACCCGCCCTCTGACTCAACTGACGCACGCTTCCCGCGAAGTAAGCCAGGGGAATCTTTCTGTCCAGGTGCCGCAACCAAGCAGCAACGATGAATTGGCGGATCTATCGAAAACGTTCAATGAAATGATCACCAATCTCGGGCAAGCCAGGACCGAAATTCTCAACGCTTACGATAGCACGCTCCTGGGCTGGTCCCAGGCCCTGGAGATGCGCGAGAAGGAAACGGCTGACCACAGCCGGCGAGTGATGGAATGGACCTTGGAACTGGCGCGTGCGATGGGCCTGCAAGGTGAAGCGCTCGTCCATATCCGGCGTGGAGCGTTGCTGCATGATATTGGAAAGATGGCGATCAGTGATGATATCCTGCGGAAACCCGGTCCGCTGACTCCTGATGAATTCGCAATCATGAAGAGACACCCGGTCTATGCTTATAAATTCCTCTCGCCCATCGAGCACCTGCGCCCCGCCCTTGAGATTCCCTACTGTCACCATGAAAAATGGAATGGGGGTGGGTACCCGAACGGTTTAAAAGGTGAAGAAATCCCCTTGTCTGCTCGGATTTTCGCGGTCGTGGATGTATGGGATGCCGTGACCCGCGATCGGGTATACCATAAGGCATCCTCGTATGAGGAAGCCCAACACATTATTGAGGAAGGCCGCGGTAGCCATTTCGACCCACAGGTTGTCGATGTCTTCCTATCCATCCTACCTAAATTACAAAAGACGAGGGAAACCGTGGATGCGCGCTAAACCCAACCCTCGTCACGCATTAGGCCGGCGCATTGCCTGCAGCACTGCGGTTGTGTGCGCCTTGCTGGCGTTCCTATGGGTTTATTTCCTGATCCGGTCGTTTAGCAAACTATGGGAGCCAGGCCAATCCTCGTTTCCGATAGGTCTCCTGGCCACCGGAACAGCTGATTACAGTGTCGATGAACTGGCGCTCTCCCGGCCAGCAGTAAATCTCTCCATCCTGTCAAGCATCCTGAAAGATCAGAACCTGGAGCCAGAAGAACGGACTGCTCGCCTGGCCTCACTGACTGCCGTATTTGAGGTACCAATCCCTACTGCTACTCGCTCGATCCGCTTTTTACAAAACCCAAGCCCGACTCCCACGCAAACACCGGTTACGGCTACACATACCGCCACCGTTACGAGCCTCCCATCCCCCACCACAACCACCACGCTCACACTCACGCCTACGCAAACGCGCACCTTCCTACCACCTGCAACAGTGACCCCTCTCTCAACCGCATCCTTCACCCGTACGCTGACACCCACCCGGACCCAAACGCGTACTTCAACCAGTACCTTGACTATCACGCCGACCGAAACGCCGACCGAAACCCCCACCGCCACTGCCGAAACCCTCACGCCAACTCTCGATTCGCCCACTCCAACACAGACACTCCCTGTGTGTAACATAATTGACCCTAATACAACTGTGCTGGTTGCCGCTGCGGACACACATATCTCTTCTTCAGGAGGCCAGGCAGACTCGAACTTTGGGGCTGAAACTACACTAGCTTTGCGCGGAGAGGTCAATATTAGTATCGGGCTGCTTCGTTTCGATCTTTCTGGACAAGATTCGACGCGCCATTTATCCAGGGCGATTCTTTATCTATTTGGCCAAAATAGTCCAAATGGACTCGTCCTCAACTTTCATCAGGTGGCAAACAACTGGGATGAAATGACGGTCACCTGGAACAGCGCCCCTGCCACCCTTGAGCTACCCATCAACACGCTTGCAATACCCGAGATTGATAACTGCTTATGGGCTGTCGATCTCCCACCAGAATTAATTCAGGGCTGGATCGATGGCCGTATTCCCAATTACGGCCTGGCAATCGCCATAACAGGCACCAACGGCGAAATTCGTATCTCCAGCCGGGAGGAACTATCTCAACCTGACCAACGGCCGCAGCTCAGCCTCATCTACTCGGAACCAGTTTCTCCTCCACCTGTGACATTCCTCAGCCTGACCGCCTTTCTCCTGGGCATTGTGGGAATTTTACGCCACAACATCCAATCGACAAATACGAAGGAAACGAAAAAATGAACGTTCACGACCCATGAGCCCGAACAAGCTCGCGACCCGTTGGGTTTTCCACCCGAGTGGCACCTGCGTGTGGCCCTTTCTTTTAGCTATCCAGCTGAACCAGGGGAATTAATCCGCCCGCCGCGCAAGGGCCAGCGCATTCCCCTGGCTAATGGGATCCATTGGAGCAAGTGGTAGATCTGCTGGTTACCGCATCAGCGCGCGGTCGAAAAAGGCAGCGATTTGCTGTTCCATGAATACCCGGTCATCCAGCTTGCGAGGGAGATGGCGTTCATCAGGGAACAGAAGCAGATCGTAGCTCTTTCGGGCAGCGATCAGGGCGTTAATTAATCGCGCGGTGTGCCGGAAGTGGACATTTTCATCGATCAGCCCGTGCACGATCAGCAACCGCCCGGTTATTGTTTTCACATGCTCGATCACGCTGCTCTGGCGATAACCCTGGGGGTTTTCAGCGGGTAAACCCATATACCGCTCTGTATAATGGGTATCATAACCGTCCCAGGCTGTGACCGGCGCGCCAGCTACCGCGCAGCGGAAGATTTGCGGCGCGCGGGCCAGGCACATAGCAGCCATGTACCCGCCATAGCTCCACCCATAAATGCCAACCCGCTCCGGGTCCGCCAGGCGCTGCCCAATCAGCCAGTTGACCCCATCGACCTGGTCCTGAACTTCCAGCTCGCCCATCCGGCGCCGAATAACGCCCTCAAAAGCCAGCCCGCGCCGGGCGCTGCCGCGGTTATCCAGCACAAATACCAGGTAACCCATTCGGCGAAGCGCCTGCGCCCTCATTGCAACGGTCATGCGCCAGCTGCGAGTGACCATTTGGGCATGTGGTCCTCCGTAAACACTGACGATGGTTGGGAATGGGCCCGGCCCAAATGAAGCAGGTGGGCGGTAAATAGCGCCGTAAAGTGTTTCGCCGGTGCGGTTCTTCAGTGTCACGAACTCAGGCGGCTCAAGCGCCAGCTGCTCCACGCGCGAATCAGCCGGTTCGTAAATAACTCGCAGTTCAGCCCCGTCGCCCAGCGCATTCAGCGTCACTCTTGGTGGCTGGCCAGGCGAATCGAACACATCGACAAACCGCAAACAGGCCTGGTCCAGCGTGACGGCATGCATACCTGGCTGGCGGGTGATGCGGCGCGGTTCGCCGCCTGCCAGGGTGACAACATACAGGTGGCATTCCAGCGGGCCGTCCTTAGTCGCTGTAAAATAGACCAGTCCGGCTGCCTCGTTTACCCCCACCAGGCTGTCTACCATCCATTCTCCGTTCGTGAGACGACGGATCAGCTGACCGTGCTGGTCGTAAAGATACAGATGACGGTACCCCGTCCGCTCCGAGGCCAGAATAAACCCACCGGCAAACGTCCCGTTCTTGATTGGCTGGAACAGGTCGTGCAGGTTGATCCATACGGAGCTTTCCTCGCGCACGAGTAGCGCGCCTTTCCGCGGCGCCTCTTTTCTGGTAGCCCGCGCTGCCATTTGCAAATCGAAACGCAGCAGGTCCAGGCGAGTCTGAGCTCGATTTTCTACCTGGGCTACCAGGACCCCATCTGGCATCCAGCCAACCCTGGCAAGGTAGATGTCAGAATGATCGCCCAGGTCCATCCAGATTGGTGGCGCTCCGCCCTCCCGACCCACCACCCCCAGCCGGACGCGCGCGTTAGGCTGCCCGGCAAACGGATAGCGATGATCTTCCTGGGCGGCTTCTCCGGTCACATCCTTGCCCTGGTGAACGATGCGATAGACCGGGATGTGCGTTTCGTCGACTTCGACGAAAGCCAGCCAGCGGCTGTCTGGCGACCACCAGAAGCCACTACTGCGCCCCATTTCCTCCTGTGCGATGTATTCAGCCAGCCCGTGGGTGAGTCCACTTTCCGCCGCGCCGGTGGTTAGCTGGCGTGCCTGACCGGACATGGCGCCCGCAGGCAGGGGCATTGCGTGCAGCTCGCTATTTTGAACAAATGCGATCCATGAACCATCCGGCGAAAACTGCGGATCGAGCACCGGACCGGCTTCGGCTGAGACGACCAGGCGCAGTTCCGCGCCTGGCTTATCCATCAAGTATAGACCATCCGGAAACGGCAACAAGATTCGGTTCCCGGCCGGCGCCCAGGCATATTGGGTCACACCCAGGTCAAGCTGGCGCTGGCGCTCGCGCCGCAGCTTTTCCTCCAACGAGAGTTTATCCTCGGTAGCGCCGCCTCCCGGCGGCGAAAGGAGCAGCCGCGACCGGCCAGTCGCAGGATCAAATCCATAGAACTGCCGGACCAGGCTGCCCTCGGCAGCCAGCAGGTAAGTTACCATCTGCCCATCGGGTGAGAAGGCAATTTTGGTTGGGTGAGTCATCCCGGGCGCCGGGGCGCGGGCAACATCTTCAAATGAAAGTGGAGGAAGAGTCATGGGTATAGGTTGGTTGGTAAATGAAAGGGATACGTGTATTGAGCTGCGAGTAGGCTTATTGTACTCGAATCTGGTTCCGAAGACTGCCACGCCATTATCTTCTTGCTGCCAGGCTGGAAAAGGCCATTGCTAGCTGGCAGAATGGCTCGTGGACCATGCGAAATGACATCGAGGACCCGCTAATTAACGCGCCGATAATAGATCATTGCCAGGAAGATCGAGGCGACATTGAGCAGCCCTCCCAAAAGGAAGGGCAGGCCGGGCCGGGTCGCCACAAGCCAGCCGCCCAGCACTGAACCGATCATCATACTCAGGCTCCATACTGCGTGCAGCAAACCAAACGCCGCCGGATGATCTGCCTTTGAAATGCCATCATTGACCCACACGTACATTAGCGTCGACAGCGACCAGGCCGCAGCGATGCCGATCACGCCAAAACCAAACAGGCCGAGATCGGAAGAGCACACGTCTGAACTCCAGTCACCGCTCATTA
>CAZBDC010000195.1:0-9824 GCA_964490575.1 uncultured Anaerolineaceae bacterium
ACACCCTATCCTACACTCTTTCCCTACACGACGCTCTTCCGATCTGCCCCGCCGCCCTGGTTGTCGAGCACCAGGCTGGCCGGGCTGGCGGCCGTCCAGGCGGATTGCACGCTGTAATTCCCCGGGCTGGCATTCCAGAAGCGGAACATGCCCAGCGCGGTGCGGGTGCTGCCCAGCCCGCTGGCGGTCACGTCCAGCGGGTTGATCACCGCCAGCTCTCCGCTGCCGCGCCGGCCATCGCCGTCCCAATCCTCGTAAACCGCTCCAGAGACCTGGTTGAGGGGGCGCAAGGCCAGGCTGATCGCTCCACCGCTGGCCAGGCTGATGGCCTGGTTGGGCAGCGAAGCATAGCCGGGGGGCGAGGTGACGGCCAGGGTATAGCTCCCGTTGGGCAGGCCGGCCAGGCTGGCGCGCCCGTCCAGGCCGGTCGACGCGCCGGCCGCGGCCGGCCCGGTCAGGCTCACGCCCACGCCCGGCAGGCCCGGCTCGCCCGCCGACTGGCGTCCGTCGCCGTCCTCATCGCTGAAAGCCTGCACCAGCAGGGGCCCGGCGAAACGGAAGGCCAGCGGCGGCAGGGTCGCGTCCGCGCCATGCATCCAGACCGGCACGCTGCTGCCGTGCAGCGGCAGGTACCCGGCCGGAGAGGCGACGCTGAGGCTGTGGAAACCTTCCGACAGCCCGGCCAGGAGCCCGGTCGCATCGCCGTTGAGGGTCACGCCAGGCAGGGCCGGCTCGTCCGGGTCCCACTGGCCGTTCAGGTTGTCGTCGCGGAAGGCCGACCAGCGCAGCGCGGCGTCTGCGGTCAACCTGGCCTGGGCCAGGCCGCCTTGCAGCGGGGCCAGCAGGACGTCGCGCTGCCAGTAGCCCGGGTGGTAGACGATGACGTCGCCGGTGGTCCGGTAGCTGAAGTTGGACCCGACTGCCGGGAAGGCCGTCTGCTGGTAGCCGGCCGGCTGGCGGGCGGCGATGCAGTAGGTATGCTCGCTGCCCGGGAGCAGGTTGGTCAGCAGTTTGAAGTCACCGTTGATGTCGCTGTAGGTTTCGCGGTTGATCCAGGCCGGGTTGGCCTGGCTGCAGCCCTCGCCCGTCACCCAGTGGTAGTAACCGACCCGGATGCCGGCTACGCCATACCCGTTGGCGGTCACCCGCCCGGAGACGGTATTGTAAGTGTGGTCGCTGCCGCCCATCAGGATGCCCAGGTTGGCCTGGGCCGGCTGCATGCCGGGCGTGAACCAGCCGGGCGCCTCGGTCAGGCTGTCTGAGAGGCTGGCGGCCTGGCTGACGAACAGGTCCAGTGTGACCAGGTAGCGTACCCCGGCTGAAAGACCGTCAAACAGGTAGCCGCCGTTGGCGTCCGCGGTAGTGGTGCGCACCGGCAGGCCGCTGTCGTTGAGCAGGCTGACGGTGTAACCGCCGGCGCCCGGCTCGCCGGCATTCCGCTGGCCGTTGGCGTTGTCATCCAGGTAGACCAGCCCACTGATCCCGCCCAGCGGGTTGAGGAGCAGGTTTTGCTGAAGCGACTGCCCGGCGGTGTAGGTGACCAGCGGCTCGCTGGCCAGGATGTGCCCGGGCGGCGGAGTGGGGATCGACAGGCGGTACTGCCCGCCGGGCAGGTTGTGGAATTGATAGAAGGCATCGCTGCACCAGCCGGCGCAGCCGGCGGCGGCCGGGGTGGTGAAGACCTGGCCGGTGGCGGTGTTGGTCAAACGCACCAGCGCGCCGGTCAGCGCGCCCGCGGGACCGATCACCGCGCCGTGGATGCCGCCGGATACGCGGGCCGGGACGCGCTGCAAAGCCGTTCCGCTGCCAACCACGACCGGGATGGGCAGGCTGGCGCCGACCTGGTAGCCGGCCGGGGGAACGACCGTTAGGTTGTAAGTGCCCTGGGCCAGCCCAAAGACGGCCCCATTCTCGCTGTAGGATTTGGTCTGCCCGCCGGCCGTGGCCGTGCCGCCGGCCAGCACCGGCTCGCCGCTGTCATATTGACCGTCGCCGTCCGCATCCCAGAACACCTGCACATGCAGCGTGCCCTGCGGGTAGACCGGCAGCAGCACCGGCACGCCGCTGTTCCTGGGCATGGGCACCCCGTTCGGGTTGGCCGGGGCTACCTCCGGGGGCAGGGTGCCGGAGACAATCTTTACGCAGCCCGACGGATTGCCGGGAGCGGCCGCCGCGGCGGGCGGGCGGCCGATTTGCGCCGTCAGCAGGTTGTCGAACAGCGCCAGCCCATCCGGGTTGGTTGTTTTCGTCTCGATGGGGGCAGCGATTCCGCCGCACTGCTGGCTAAACAATTCCACATTCACTCCACCCAGGCGCTGCTCGGTGGGGTCAACCTGGCCGTTCTGGTTGCTGTCGAGGAAGACGATGGCGCGCGGGCGGTTGTCGTTGGGCGGCAGGGGGAACTGCACCCACGGCACCCCGCCGCTGGCCGGGACGACCGCCGTGCGGGTCAGGGTCAGGGACGGCGTGGTCAGCACGACCCGGTATTCACCGCTGGTGATGGGTGAGACGTAGAACGAGCCGTCCGAGGCGGTGGTCTGGCTGGAGATCAACGTCCCGGCCGGGGTGCTGACCGTGATCTCGGCCCCGGCGTAGGGATCGTCCCAGCCCATGTCATAGCTGCTGTTGTTGTTGACATCATAAAAGGCATAGCCGCTCAAGAAACGGTTCTCGGCGCGGGTGTAGCCAAAGTTCACCTGCTCCGGCGAGGCGTAACCGTCCAGGCTGCGCCAGACCGAGGTGGCCGTCTGGGCCACAAAACCGCCCGGCAGGCTGATTTCGACCCGGTAACTGCCGGGCGGCAGATCCGGGAAGGCGTAGAAGCCGGTGTCCCAGCCGCTGCCGTTGGCGGTCTGGGTGGCGCTGACTGCGCTCCCGGCCGCGTTGTAGAGCGTCACCGCCAGGCCATTATTGCTGGGGACATTGGTCTCGGTGCAGTTGGTGCCGTTGCCGCGCACCCCGGCCGGGGCGCAGCGGTCCCAGTAGGCGTAACCGCTGATGGTTTGCAGGTTGCTGGGGTTGAACGGGTAATTCACCTCGGCGTGCGTGTCGCCGTCGAGGGTCACCACGCTGGACGTTTCCGGCCAGCCTGGCTCGGACGGAATAATCACCACCTCGTACGAGCCATCCGGCAGGTCGGTGATCACCGTGGCGGGGTTAGAGCCGCCCAGTTCCACGCTCGTGACCAGGTTGCCGTCAGAGTCATAGATTTCGACCGTGCAGGGGAAGCCCACTCCGCCGGCCTGGCACTCGACCGCCAGCGATTGGGCCGGGGTGACGGTGAAGGTCGCGCTGGCGAAGGTTTCGTTGGTGATGGTGACCGTGCGCGAGGAGGGCGAAATGAGCGTGTTGGGCGGCAGGTATTCCGGCAGCGGGGTGATGGTGTAGGTGCCTGCATCCAGGGCATCTTCAACAGCTTGACCGTTCAGCCCGGTTACCATGACCTGGTCAACCGAGCCACCCTGCAGGCGGAAGAAGACGAACCCCACCGGCAAAGCCTGGCCGCCGATTTCCTGTTGGGCGTGCACCGTCAGGCGGCCGCGCCGCTCCACCAGCCAGTTTTCGGTGACGAAACTGTTGGGCGGCAGGGGGAAGGCGCGAAAACCGGAGCCATTGGCATTCACGTAGGGAAACGGCGGCTGCAGCCCCAGTCCTTTATCGCCGGGCACCTGCTCGAGGAAAGCATAATCACCGTTCGCGTTGCTGATCGTAAAATTGAGGGGTGGGGCGATGTTGAAAGAGGCGTTGGGCACGCCGGCCCCGCTGGTATTGGTGACCCGCCCGCTGACTGTGCCGCCGCGGTTGAAGGGAGAATGATAATTCACCAACGGCGCATCCGCGGCGAGCCAGACGTTAAAACCGAACTGGCGCTCGGGCGGGAAAAAGCCGGGGGCATACATCGTGAGCACATACACCCGCCCATGGGGTAAGGTCAGTCTGAACAGGCCGTTGGCGTCGGTGGTCACAATTTCCAGGGGATATTGAAACCCGTAATATCGTAGCTCCAGGCCGGGCAGTGGTTCTTCGTCCGGTTCGGGGTAGCCGATCCGTCCAGGTCGACCCAGGCCCGCCCGGCGATATAACCGTAGCCTTCCGGGGGCGTCTCGACCAGGCCAAAGTCCAGCACGGTGCCGCCGTCGGTGGTCATCGGCACGGGGACCGGGCTGAGTGTGGTGGCGGTCATGCCGGCTGAGCTGGCGCTGACCTGGTACAGGCCGGCCTGGGGGGTGAAGATCCGGTAGCGCCCCTGGGCGTCTGTGGTGGCCTCGATCGCGCCGCCCGGGCCCACCGCGGAAACCGTGATGCCTGCCAGGCCGCCCTCGCCGATGCCGCGGATGCCGTCGATATCCTGGTCGTGCCAGACCAGGCCGTTGATGTTGGCCGGCTCCAGGACGGTCACCACCGTTTGCGCCTGGGCGCTGCTGCCGTTATTGCTGGCAGTGACGGTGGCGGTGTACACCCCCGGGCTGGCGTAGGTGTGCTCTACCAGCGGCCCGGCCGCCAGGCTGCCGTCGCCCAGAGTCCAGGAAAAGGTAACCCCGGAGCCGCCCGAAACCCCGGCGCTGAGCGTGAGCGGGGTGTTGGTGTAGCCCGGCCCGTTGTTGGCGGCGCTGAGCCCCTGGACCGGCTGGTCGACCACCCCCCCGGCGGCCAGCGCCAGCGAGAACTCGGATGTGCTGCCGTCGGCGTGCGTGGCGGTGGCGGTCACGAACTGGTTGGGCGGGAGGGTGACCGGCAGGGTCACATCGAAGGTAGCGTTGCCGTCCGCGCCGGTCGTCACGCCGGTCTCGCCCAGGTAAAACTCGCCTTCGCCGTAGCCGCTGGGGTCAGCCGCGGCGCTGTAATAGAAGTCGAGGGTGAAAGCGGTGTTCGGGTTGCTGTTGAGCGTGCCCTGGATGCGGGTGGTGCCGTCGCTGTACCCCTGCGCAAAGGTGATGAGCGGGTAATTCTGCAGGTTATTCCCGCCTGTGTCCGGGTCGCCATCATCATTGATATTCACGCCATCCGGCCAGCGCAGATCGATGCCAAGCTGGGAATTGGCGTAGATACGGTTGCCGCGAATGGTGTTGCGCAGGCCGGTATTGCCAACCCGGACCCCACTGTAAAAGGCCGAGACGGTGCCGTTATGGGCGATGATGTTGGCATCGCCAGGCCCTATTCCGCCAATGATATTGCCGTTGCCCGACAGGAACATTCCGTTTTGCCCATTGCCCAGCGGTGTAACGCCGTCCGCGCCGACGCCGATGCGGTTGCCGGTAATCAGCATGTTCGATGAATTGGTGGAGATGCCCTCAATGGTGTTGGCGGCGATCACGTTATCGCGGATGATGACGGGGACGTTCGACGTGCCGCTGATGCCGTAATTGTTTGGCAGGGCTGCCAGGCCGGTGGCGTTCACCCCCATCCAGTTGCCGGCGATGATGGTGGCCGGAGCTTCAGGGTTGGGTAAATTGTTAAAATAGATGGCGGCGATAGAAGTCTGGATGTTGCCAGAGATCAGGTTGCGTTCCAGGTCGTCGGAAAGGCCGTCGCTGTTGGTGCCGATGCGGTTGCCGTAGCCCCCCAGCACGATGCCGGCGCGGGGTGCGCCGCCAAAACCGTTGGGGATGGAATTCATGCCGGTAATATCCGTGCCAATTTTATTGCCGGCGACAACATTGTTCAGCGCGCCGGTCTGCTGCAGCATAATGCCAAAGTCGCTGTTGCCGGAGATCAGGTTGCCTTCCAATTCGTCAGAGACGCCGTCGCCGTCCGTACCAATGATGTTGTTCTCGGTCACAAAGACGCGCACCCCTTCTACCTGCAAACCGACGCTGGCGGCGCCGCCGGCGTTGGTGCCGATGCGGTTGCCGGAGACGCGGTTGTGATGGCTGCGGTTGGTGCTGGTGCCGGTCAGGTTGATGTTGTAGGTGTTGCCAGCGATGACGTTGCCTTCCAGCGCGTCGCCCTGCCCGTCGCCGTCCGTGCCGATAATCGTGTAGCTGGCTTCCTGCACCAGGATGCCGTTTGTCGCCACGGTTGTATTGCTGGTCCCCACCGCCGCCGTCCCCGCCGCGTTGAGGCCGATGGTGTTGCCCATGATCTTGTTGCCGGTGGTGGCGGGCTGGTACACCCAGATGTTCTGCTCGACATTGGCCGAGATGACGTTGCGCTCGGCGGCGTCGTTGACCCCGTCGGCGTTGGTGCCGATGCGGTTGTTGCTCGAACCGTTGTCGATCCAGATGCCGCGCGTGTTGGCCACCCGCGCATCCCCGCCGAAATTGACGCCGATGTAATTGCCGTAGATCCAGTTATCCCCGCCGGTCTGCAGGCGGATGCCGCTGGAAAACGTCCCCGTAAAGCCGTTAATCACCAACCCGCGCACGAGGCTGCCGCCGCCGGTGATGTTCAGCCCGAACGCGCTGCTGCCGGCCAGCGCGCCGTTCAGCTCGACCAGGGGCGGGCCGCTGTAGCCGCTGCCGCCCTGGCTCCAGCCATCCAGCTCCAGCGGGTCGCTGATGGCGGGCAAAGCGCTGAGCGGCTGGATGGTCTGCTGGCTGCCGGGCGCGCCGATGGCGAAGGTGATCGCATCCAGCCCGGGGCTGGCGTTGGCATCCAGGATGGCCTGGCGCAGCGAGCCGGGCCCGCTGTCGGCGGTGGTGGTTACGCTGTACACCGCCTGGGCAGCCTGGATTTCGGCAGGCTCGTCCTGCGCCCGGACGCGCGCCAGGCCCGGGTCCGCCAGGTTGAACAGCATCAGGAAGAGCAGGAGGGAATGGGTGAGTGGATTCAGCTTCTTTTTCATGGTGGTTTCCTCAGCTTGGGGTGGTATTTCCTCACAGTTTGGCTGGCCCGGCAGGATCGCGCCGCGGCCCGGTCAAGTTTTGCAGGTAGACCATCAGCGAGTCCAGGTCGGTGAATCCCCGGCGCGTGCCGCTGTGGGCGTCTTCCAGGCTGAAGCGCCAGGCCCCGGCAGGCATCGCGTTATCGTCTTCGCGCCAGACCTTGAGCAGGTAGGCGTGGTAGGGTGGGTTCGAACTGGCGTTTGCGCTGGTATTCATCTGGACATCCCATTTATCAGGCTATATAATTTTCTGGGGCGCTAAACCACTGGCCCAGGTTTCCTAATCAGATATATATTATCAAAAAAGTGTTAAATAATCGTTGATTCAGCGTTGATCGGAGAACCGCTTGGAAGAATCAGGACTGGAACTGCTCCTCTTAGGCCCATTACAGGTCTCAACCGATGGCAAGCCGCTGGCGGGCCTGGTTTCGCTCAAGGCCAAAGCGCTGCTGGCCTACCTGGCGGCGGAGCGCCGCCCGGTTCCCCGCGGCGTCCTGGCGAGTTTGCTGTGGAGCGACCTGCCCGAAGAGGATGCTCGCCGCAACCTGCGCGTGGAGGTTTCCAAGCTGCGCCGCCATCTCGACCCCTACCTGGCCTTTAGCCACCAGGAAGCGGAATTTCGAGCGGGCGCCGCCGGCCGGGTGGACCTGTACGAATTCCAGGCTGCCCTGGACGCCGCGGCGGAGCGCCAGGAGCCCCTCACGCCCGAACAGTTCCGCGCGGCGGCCGGCCTGTACCGCGGCGATTTCTTAAGCGGCCTGCTGGTGCGCGGCGCGCCCCTGTTCGAAGAATGGCTGGTGTTAGAGCGCGAGCGGCTGCGCCAGGCCGCCCTGGGGCTGCTCGACCGGCTGGTGGAGGCGGCCATCCGCCAGGGCGACCTGGAAAGCGGGCTGCTGGCGGCGCGCAAATCGCTCTCGATCGACAGCTGGCGCGAGCAGAGCCACCGCCAGTTGATGCACCTGCTCGCGCTGCGCGGCGACCGCCCGGCAGCCCTGGCGCAGTTCGAAGCGACCCGCCGCCTGCTGGTCCAGGAACTGGGGATCGAGCCCGGCCCCGAGACCCTGGCGCTCTACCAGCGCATCAAAGCCGGCGAATTGACCCAATCCGCCGCCTGGGCCCTGGCGCCGGCAACAGCCCCGGCCCCGGCCCCGTTGCAGGCCGGGCTGCCCCTGCCGCACAACCTGCCCGCGCCAACCACGGCCTTTATCGGACGCGAGGCAGAGCTCGAGCAGCTCAGCGCGCTGTTCTCCGATCCGGCCTGCCGGCTGGTCACGCTGACCGGCCCGGGCGGCGTGGGGAAGACGCGCCTGGCGCTGGAGTTCTGCTGGAAGCAGGCCGGCGCGCCGGCCGCGCAGTTCAAAGACGGCATCTATCTCGCGGCGCTGGCAGCCGTGCAGGATGGGGACCTGCTGCCCGCCGCCCTGGCCGACGCGCTCAAACTGCCCGGCGCGCCGGACCCCCGCCAGCAGCTGGCTGACTACCTGCGCGATAAACAGATGCTGCTCGTGCTGGATAATTTCGAGCAGCTCGGGGGGTCGGCCGACCAGCTGGCGGCCCTGCTCCAGGGCGCGCCGGGGCTCCGGCTGCTGGTGACCTCTCGCCACCAGCTCGACCTGTACGAGGAATGGATCCTGCCGCTGGAGGGCATGGCCTATCCAGCGCCGGGCGACCTCACGGGCTGGGACCAGTACGCCGCCGTGCAATTGTTTCAGCAGCGCGCCCGGCGGGTGAACCTGCGCTTTGCGTTGGAAGAGCAGCGCGACTGTGTCGTGCGCCTGTGCCAGCTCCTGGAGGGCCTGCCGCTGGGGATCGAGCTGGCTGCCGCCTGGGCCAATCTCTTCCCCTGCCCGGAGATCCTGCGGCTGATCGAGGCCAACCTGGGGCTGCCCGAACCGCCCACCCGCAACCTGCCCGCCCGCCAGCGGTCGCTGCAGGCCGTCTTTCAGTACTCGTGGGATTTGCTCGCGCGCGAAGAGCAAAACAGCCTGGCGCGCCTGGCGGTCTTCCAGGGCGGCTTCAGCGCTGAGGCGGCCGCGGCTGCGCCGGGCGTTTCCGCCCGCCTGCTGGCCAGCCTGGCGGCGAAGTCGCTGCTGCGCTTTTCGGCGGATGGGCGCTACGAAATGCACGGGCTGCTGCGCGCCTTCGCGTCCGAAAAACTGCCTCCGGCCGGGCGGCAGCAGGCCCAGGCGGCCCACAGCGCCTATTTTGGGCAGTTTCTCAGCGACCGCTCGCGGGCGTTCGCCGGCCCAGGCGAAGCGCAGGCCATCGCGGCCATCGGCGCCGAGATCGCCAACATCCGCCTGGGCTGGCAGTGGGCGCTCAGCCAGGTGCCCGGGGGGCCGGTCCAGGCTGAAACAGCCCTCCCCGAGGGGGTTCTCGATCTGCTGGCGCAATATATCCCCGTCCTGAGCACCTTCTACATGCGCAAAAGCTGGTTCCGCGAAGCCGAGCCGCTCTTCGCCGGGGCCGTGGCGCGCCTGGAAGCGGCCGGCTTTGGCGAACTCCCGCCGGCGACCCAGGCCCGCTTTGTGCTCGGGCTGCTTTACCTGGCGCATGCCCGGCACTGCCGCCCCCTGGGACAGACCACCACGGCCCAGGCCCGGCTCGCCCAAAGCCTGGATCTGCTGGCCAGCTTTCCCGAAAGCGCCGAAACTGCCGACGCCTGGCACAACCTGGGCCAGTTCAAACAGCAGACCGGGGCGCTGGGCGACGCCGAAGAAGCCTACCAGCGCAGCCTGCGCATTTACCGCGCGCTGGAACAGCCCACCGGCGTCGCCTCGAACCTGATCAGCCTGGGGGTGCTGGCCAAAAACCGCGGCGATTTCAGCCAGGCGACCGGCCTGTACCTGGAGTGCATGCAGATCTTCGAGCGGCGCGGCGACCAGCGCGGCATCTGGACCTGCCTGATCAACCTGGGCAACATTGCCAACGTGCAGGGGGATTACCCGGAAGCCCTGCAGATCGGAAGAGCACACGTCTGAACTCCAGTCACGAGATTCCA
>CAZBDC010000196.1:0-9659 GCA_964490575.1 uncultured Anaerolineaceae bacterium
GCCTGCGGCTGACCTAACCATCGCTATCCTCACGGTAAGCCCGCCCCGGCGTCCGCCGCCGGGTAGCCCACCCCCAGCACCAGCGCCTCGTAGGTGCGGCGGATGCGGGCATAGTTGCCGTCGCGGTCGAGGGCCAGGCCGCGCCCCACCCCGGTGACGATCTGCCCCAGCCCGATGGCGTCCATCCGCTGCTCCAGCTTCTCGAGCAGCGCGGGGGCCGAGCCGGGCGGCGTGCTGCGCCCGTCGAAGATGACGTGGACGTAGACGCGCTCCAGCCCGCGCGCTTTGGCCATGCCCAGCAGCGCCAGCGGGTAGTCGATCGAGCCGTGCGAGCTTTTCTCGCTCAGCAGGGCCAGCAGGTGCAGGCTGCCCTGGCGGCGCTGCACGTCCGCCATCACCCGTTGGAATACCTCGTTGTGGGCAAACGAGCCGTCCCGCAGGGCCTGGTCCAGGCGCACGTCGTCCTGCAGGACCACCCGCCCCGCGCCGAGGTTCATGTGGCCCGCCTCCGAGTTGCCGGGTTTGCCCGCCTGCAGGCCGACCGCCTCGCCGGAGGCCCGCAGCCGGCAGGAGGGATAGCGGCGCAGCAGGTCGTGCCAGGCGGGGGTCTCGCCCAGGTAGATCGGGTTCGAGGCGTCCATCCGCCCGATGCCCCAGCCGTCCAGGATGACCAGCAACACCCGCCGCCGCCCGCCCCAGTCGCAGCCGGGCGCCAGCGTCTCGCCGTCCATCTCGGGCGGGCGCGCGACGCCCAGCGCGTCCAGCAGGGTCGGGGCCACGTCAGCCAGCTTGCCGTCGCGCAGGCGGGGCGCAGCCGGCCCGCGCGGATCGGCCAGGATCAGCTCGACCGGGTTGGTGGTGTGGGCCACGTGCGGCGCGCCGTCTTCGGTCCACAGTTCCTCCAGGTTGCCGTGGTCGGCGGTCACCACCACCAGGTAATCCTGCGCCAGGGCCGCCGCCACCACCTGCCCGAGATGCCGGTCGACCTCACCGGCGCAGGCGATCTTGGCCTCCGCGCTGGCGGTGTGGCCGATCACATCGCCGTTGGCGAAGTTGGTCACGATCAGGTCGTAGCCCTGGGCGATGCCTGCCAGGACCTGCCCGGTCACCTGGGGCAGGCTCAGCGCGGGGACCTGGTCGAACGGCACGCCCCTGGGCGAGGGCACGCGCACGCCGTCCTCGCCGGGGAAGGGCTGGTTGTGCCCGCCGTTGAGGAAGAAAGTGACATGGGCGTATTTCTCCGACTCGGCCGCGCGCAGCTGGCGCAGCCCGGCCCGGCTGACCGCCTCGCCCAGCGTGCCGGCGATTTTGGCCGGGGCAAACGCCACCGGCAGGCGCCAGAACTTTTCGTGGTAGAGGGTCAGGATGACAAAATCGAGCCCCGGCAGCGGCGGGCGGGGGAAATGGGAGAAATCCGGCTCGGTGAAGGCCTCGGTCAGCTCGACCTCGCGCTCGCCGCGCCGGCAGCAGAAGATGACCGCGTCGCCGGCGGCGATGCGCCCCAGCGGGCGGCCGGCCCCGTCTACCCGCACGATTGGCTCGAGGTTATAGTCGGCCTGGCCCTGCCCGTAGAGGCCCTGCACGGCCCGGGCCAGCGCAGCCCCGCCGCGGCCGTTCGGATGGTCTGGCATAGGCTCCTCCATTTAAAAGGACTTCTGGCCGGAGAAGGACGAAGGCGCCGCGGGCGGCAGATCCGCTGCCGGCAGATGGCGCTCGGGGAACAGGTCCAGGAGCTCGATGAATTCGTGGATGATCACATCCGGGCGGTTCTCATCCGTGAGGATGGCCCCGGCCAGGTCCTCGGGCGAGATCAGGATCACCACCCCGCCGAAGCCGGCCGCGCGCGTGCCGGTCACGTCGCGTTTGAGGTTGTCGCCCACGTAGACGCAGCGGGATGGCTCCACCCCCGCGCGGCGGGCCGCCTCCAGGTAGATGGCCGGGTCGGGCTTGCGGATGCCCAGCACCGACGAGAGCGCGACCGACTTGAAGTAAGGCGCAAAGCCGTCCGCCTCCATCCAATCGGGGATCTCGCGCGAGGTGATCACGTTGCTGATAATGCCCAGGACGTAGCCGCGCCGGTCCAGCTCCGCCACCACCTCCTTGCCGTGCGCCACCACCACCCGCCGCCCCATGGCCTGGCGGAACTGGAAGGTCAGCTCGACCCCCAGCGGGGCGATCTTCTCAGCCGGGAACTCGGGCGCCAGCCAGCGCGTCCACAGCTCGGCCTCGGGCGCCTCGCGGGTGTGCTCGAAGGCCCATTTGCGGTAGGCCTTGTAGCGCTCCTCCAGGCGGTCATAGAAGGCCCGCGGGTCTTCGTCCGTCCCCACCAGCGCGGCGAGCGCCTGCCGGGCGCGGGCCATGTGGGCCTCGTCCTTGACCAGGACGCGCAGGGTGTTGCCCAGGTCGATGAAGATGGCCTCGATATCGGCGTTCATCGGGCCTCCCCGCGCTCCGGGCGAGGCGGGAAGATCTCCAGCAGCTCGCTCATGCTCGTGATGGTCGCGTCGGGCTTGAACTCGCCGGTCGGTTTTTCCTTCTTGAGCGTGTCCGGCTCGTGCAGGATAATCATCATCCCAAAACCGGCCACGCGGCAGCCCTCCACGTCGCGGACCGGGTTGTCGCCCACGTAGGCGCAGCGGGCCGGCGCCACCCCCACCTGGCGGGCCGCCATCCAGTAGATCTCGGGGTTGGGCTTGCGCACCGCCACCCGCGAAGACAGGATGACCGCCTTGAAATAGCCCGTCAGCCCGTCCGCTTCCATCCAGTCCGGGATTTCCGTCTCGGTGATGGTGTTGGCGATGATCCCCAGCACGTAACCGCGCCGGTGCAGCTCTTTGACCACCAGCGAGACGTCCGGCCTGGGCACGCGCCGCCCGTCGTGGTCGCGCCACAGGCGAGTCAGGCGCCCGGCCAGCGGGGCGATCTTCTCAGCCGGGTAGTCGGGCAGCAGCCACTTCGTCCACAGCTCCCGCTCGGAGGCCTCAATCAGGGAGGCCTTGGACTGCGCGCGGTAGGCCTTCCAGCGCGCGTCGAGCGCCGCGAAAAAGACCTCCTCCGGATCCGGCGTCCCGACCAGGGCCATCAGGTCTTTTTTGGCCTGGGCGATAAAGGCCGGCTCCGGCAGGACGATGCGCAGGGTGTTGCCCACGTCTAAGAAGATCGCTTCGATGGATTGATTCATGTCACCTCACTGGCAGGTTTGCTACCTGCCGCTGAAACCCGGGGATGGATAAACTTTCAAAAATTAAGTTTTTGAAACTTAACTTTCATTATGATACAACAAATTGTCATCCATTTCAAGATGACGTTCATCGCCGGTTGGGTAGAGGTGATCCCGCGCGGGCCAGTTCTTCCGCGCCTACGCGCCGGAGGACCGGGAGGTTAATTTCTGGCAGCGGGCGCTGCCGCAGCGGGCGCTGCCGGAGCGGTGAAGAAACCTCACCCCCGCCCCTCTCCAAAATCGCAAAGCCGATTTTGGAGAGGGGTGCCTTGCATGGCCGGGATGATGTAAGTCGAGGTCGTCCAAACAACTGGCCAGGCCGGAAACCGTGATATCGTCAACCTATGGTCAAACACTATCCTCGCCTGAACGCACAACTGCGCGGACCGGCTGCACGGCGGGCCCACAGCCCCGGCTTTCAGCCACCCCCGCGGGCAAATACCTGCCGTCCCGCTGCCGGAAGACCCGAATTAGGAAATCCGGGCTACAAGGCTGCCAACCTATCCCCCTCAATCCCCCTTCCCGGTTCGGGAAGGCGCGCCATGGGAATGGCGGGGAAGCGGGAAACACCATGGACCGCGAAGTTATCCTTGCTCCGCGGGGGATAGGTTCCAGCCTGGCACGAACAGCCACTACCTGTCCATCCGGTTACCTGGGCTATGCGGGCTGCCTCTGGGAATAATCAGTTCAATCGGTTCACCGGCACTCCTGTGCCGCAAAATCTGTTGCCAGCTCGCTGCAGGCCCCTTACCTTAGATTTCTCCGGTATCCTCGCCGAATCCCGCGCCGACTCCCCCCTCCCCCGGTGAAATCCGCCTAAAAATTCCCCGCGAGCGCCGGCGCCCTGTATCATCGAAAGCGCATAATCGTTACAATAAACAAAGATCCGTGACAGGCAAACGATTCAATGGGGGAATTTCATGGGCCAAAAAACCGGCTTCCTCAGAATGGCCCTGGCGCTCGCCGCGCTGGGCATCATCTTCCTGTTCCCGACCGTCATCGCGCCCGCGCAGCAAGACGCGCAGCCGCGCACCATCCACAACGCCTGCCTGGGCAACTGCGTGGCAGACGTGAACTTCCTGCACGCCGGCATGGGCGACGGGATGGCGAAGAACGCCTACCACGGCTGGTTCGACTCGTACTACACCCTGGCCGGCTGCGGCGACCCGGCCTGGAAAACCGACCTCCTCTTCCTGCTCGACGTGATCGGCGACAGCGTCGGCGCGCCGGGCGCGCCCACCCTGCAGTGCTGGCAGGGGCTGATGGCCCAGGCCGCCCGGTGCTCCGACTCGTGCAGCCAGTACTTCATCCCCGACGCCAAATACGCCCCCAACGTCCGGCTCACCCTCGACCAGGGCGGCCCCGGCAGCCTGGAGGTGACCCTCGACAACCAGGCCAACCTGGGCGGGCTGCCTGAGCTGGAGCCCAACGCCTACAGCCGGCGCTTCCCGCTGCGCGCCACCCTCCAGCTCGAGGACGGGACGCCCGTGCTGGTCGGCGACAGCCAGATGCCCAGCCTGAGCTTCCCCAACTGGATCACCCGCGGCGGCTATTCCGACTGCCTCGATGCTTACGGCGCGGACGACCCCCGCTGCGCGCTGATCGAGGGCCTGGTCACGCCCAGCGTGATCTCCACCTCGCTCGCGTTCCTCGACGGCGTCTTCTACGATCTGACCGGGCAGGTGGACGATCTCTCGGATGCCGCCGGATCCTTCGCCCAGGACGGTTTCGTGCGCCTGCTCAGCAACGGCGACCGCCTGACCATCAACCAGGGCGATTTCGCCGGCTTCCTGTGGGTCAGGACCCACAACCTGTCGACCGGCGCGCACACCCAGCAGCTCATCCCGTGGGACGCGCGGGGCAGCGCGCTGACGGTCGTCAACCAGGAGTGCACTTCCTGGCTCTCGACCTGCTGGCTGACCGGCGACCGCACCGAGACCGATACCTACGTCTTCGCCCTGCAGGGGCCGGCCGGCCGGCGCATCCCCGGCGCGTATACCGTCACGGTGACGGCCGACATCCCGCACGAGAAGGATTTCTCCGACAACTACGCCAGCTATTCGTATGACGCCGCGGCTGGCGTGGAGGAAGGGGACGGCGGCGAGGACGACTATGCGCAGGAGAGTGAAATCGACATAACTGACCTGCCGGTGATCGACCTGCCCGGGCCGGGGATCTACCCGAACAACCTGCTGGAGGGCATGCCGGGCGTCATGTACCGCCTGAGCGTGCCGGAGGGCATCCAGTTCCTGTTCTTCCGCCTGGTCTCGCTGGACGGCGGGCAGTTCAGCTACTTCATCCGCCGCGGATCCGTGCCGGTGCCGGATTACCCGCTCATCCACCAGGATTACCACTGCTGGCAGCAGTCGGACGCCGGCTACTCGGGTGGCTGCCCCTTCCCCAACCCTGCCCCCGGCGATTATTACATCTTTGTCAGCTACACGCAAGGCACCGCTTTCCAGCTCGAAGTGGAGTGGACGACCGGCGCGGAGGCCGCCACCCGCGTGGCCCAGATCACCCAGACGGTCGAAGCCGGGCAGGACCAGGAGCAGGATGATGAAGACCCCGCCGGCCTGCTCAGCGAGGTCGAGCCGAACGACTCGCGCCCCACCGCCAACCCGTGGGACCTGGGCGGGCCCTTCAGCGGCCAGATCGCGCGCGCCGGCGACCGGGACTACGTCTTCCTTAATATCAGCCACCCCGGCATCTACACCTTCTCGCTGGCGGAGGTTGGCCCCGAACTGCGCGCGAAGCTGAGCCTGGTGCGGGCCAGCACGGGCAACTCGCTCGCTTCGAGCACCGCCCCCGCCAAAGGCGCCGGGGCCAGCCTGTCCTTCGACGCCTCGCCCGGCGAGCAGTACCACCTGATCGTCTCCGCCGCGGCCATGACCTCCGGCGCGCCCGCCCAGCCCTACACGCTCACGCTGAGCGGGTTCATCCCTGACCCGCTCGAGCCGAACGACGACCTGCCCTCCGCCACCCCCTGGGACCTGGCGCAGGGGCCGCTGCAAGGCTACGTCTGGGACAAGACCACCGGGCGGGCCGACTACTACCGCTTCAGCGCGCCGCCCACCCTGGACGGCGGGCCGCTGCGCTTCGACGTGACCAACCCGGCCCCCAACCTGCGCATCCGCCTGACGCTGCTCCGGGCCAACGGGCTCTTCCTGGGCAGCACGCCCTACGCCGCGCCCGGGCAGCCGGCCGCGCTCAGCCGGAGCCTGCCGCCCGGCGAGGAATTCTTCCTCAAGCTCGAGACGCTGGACGCCAAAACCGCACCGCTGCCCTACACGCTCAGCGCCGCCTACGAGCCCGCCGCCCCGCCGGATGACCCGGGCCAGGGCGGCAGGCCACTGCGCCTGCGCGGGCTGGTGATCGAGCGGGGCGGCCTGCTGCCCGCGCCGGTGCGCGACGTGCAGATCTACGCGCGGGTAGGCGACGGCCCGCCCGTCCTGCTGGCGACCACCAGCGTTTTGGGGACCTACAGCGCGCCGGTGAATGCAGCCGAAGGCCAGGCCATCCGCATCTGGGCGGTCAAGGCCGGGCTGAGCTTTACGCCGGCCGAGGACACCTGGCAGCCCGGCCCGCGCGCCCGCTCGCACCGCACCGTCTTCACCACCGCCGGCGCGCAGCTCATCCAGGCCACCCTGACCCCCACCGCCAGCGGCCCCGGCCAGCCGTCCGCCACGCCGCCCCCGCTGATCCAGACCGCGCTGGCCACCCTGCCGCCCCGGCCAACCTCCGCAGTGACGGCGGCCCTGACCTTATCCCCGCCAGCTACGGAAACAACGGCCGCCACGGCTGTCCCAACCGCCACGCCGGCCCCGCCCAGCCCCACTCCGCCGGGCGCTGAAGCGGGCATCATCATCACCGGCTATGCCTGGCGGCTGTTCCCGGCTTCACCCCCGGCCGGGGTGGGCGGCGCGCGGGTGATCCTGAGCGTCAACGGCGTCGAGCAGCCCGCCGCGCTCAGCCGCATCGACGGCAGCTACGAGCTCCAGGCCCCCGGCGTGCAGCCCGGCGACCGGCTCGCCCTGCGGGCCGAGAACCCCGGCGACTCCTTCGCCCCGCTCGTCTACCAGTGGCAGGCCGAGGCCGGCGTCCCCGCCTGGACCTACGACTTCTACTCGGCCTGGGGCGCCATCCCCTCGCCGTCCAGCGACGACCAGAACCGCCTGTTCGGGCGGGTGACGGATGCGCAGGGCCAGGGCGTCTCCGGGGTCTACGTGATCGTCCAGATGGGGACCTCCGACGCGCTGCAGCGCCTCGGCCCGACCGATGCCGGCGGGTACTACAGCGGTTCCGTGCGCCTGCCGGACTGGATAATGGTGACCGCCTGGGCCGACCCGGGCGGGTACCTGCCCGCGCGGGTGCAGTTCTTCCACGCCTACGCGCCGGAGGATAGGGAGGTTAATTTCTGGCAGCGGTGAGAAGAAACCTCACCCCCGCCCCTCTCCAAAATCGCAAAGCCGATTTTGGAGAGGGGTGCCTTGCATGGCCGGGATGATGTGAAACGAGGTCGTCCAAACAACTGGCCAGGCCGGAAACCGTGATATCGTTAACCTATGACGAAACACCACCCGCGCGTGAACGCACAATTGCGCGCAGATCTGCGAGCGGCCGCCCGGGAAATGCGGCGGGCGCCAACTTCAGCGGAAGACCTGCTGTGGCAAAGATTGCGCGGCCGACAGCTCGGTGGCCACAAGTTTCACCGCCAGTATCGGATCGACCGGTTTATCGTAGATTTTTACTGCGCCAACGCAGCCCTGGTGGTTGAGGTCGACGGGAAAGTCCACCAGCAGCAGGTCGAGGAAGACCGCGAACGCGAAAGCATCCTCACCGAATTGGGCTTTCAGGTGATCCGCTTCACCAACGCCGAAGTGCTGGAACAAATCGATCAAGTTCTTGACCAGATTCTCGCCGCAATCCATAAATCCCAGGAGAATCCTCACGAATAATTGCTCCAGAAGGCACCCCTTCTCTAAGCTCAAGCCCGGCAGCTTTGGGCCGTGGCGTTTTTGGAAACTCTACCGCTCCAAAAGGCACCCCTTCTCCAGAATTGGGCTTTGACAATTCTGGAGAAGGGGCCGGGGGATGAGGATCTGACCCTCACTCCTTAAAATAGAAGCTGTCCACAATCTCCTCCATCACCTCAACCGCCGCGTCATACCCGTTCGGCGAAGTGTGGAACGAGAGCACATAGACCACGCCGTCTTTTTCCAGCCAGGTGTCGTTGAAGCGCCACCACGGCTCGCCCCACGGCCGCCGGTAGTTGATCGCGAAGCCGGACAGGTCGCCGCGGCTGTAAGGCCCCTTAACCACGTCCTCAATCTCCGGCACAGGCTCCGCGTAGGCCCGCTCGAAGCGCTCCTCCAGCGTTTGCCCATCTTCCAGTGGAGCGCTCGCGATCGAGAAGAAAGCCTTGCCCTGGCCCTGGCCGGGCGGCGACTGCATGGTGAAGACCGTCTGCACGCCCAGGCCGTAAAATTCTTTCCCGGCCTGCATCTCGCGCCCCCAGGTCTCTGCATAGGTCTCCCAGCCGGCCGGGATGGTGAGGGCAAAGGCCTCGCTTTCGTACAAGCGCGGCCCGGCGGAGGCCGGCTGGCAGGATTGGGTGGCGACCAGCAGGACGGCGAACAGGAGCAGGGACAGTTTTTTCATGGCAGGCATGGCCTCGAGATGCTCCGGGTTGGCCGAAGCATTTTCCGCGTCGGGTTGGGTTGATTTATCATGATTATATTCACAACCGGCAGTTCCGCGAGGTAAAAAGATCGGTGGATAACTCCATCATTTACAGGCTGTTTTTGCCGAGCGCCCGGCGTTGATTTCCGGGCCAAACAAGGATCAACCCGGTGAATGTATTTATTATTGATATCCAATTTCCTGTATAATTAATTTCAGCAGTTCAGCCCAGGCCGTCATTCGGCGGCAAAACATCTGATTCACCAGGGAGTACAGAATGACGCTTCCCGGACCTCGCCGTCCGCAGAGGCTGCTTTTGTTCATCCACTGGAAACCACCAAATCAAAAGCCGCTCGCGCTTCGTTTTGATCACATCCTTTTGCGCGGGCGCGCAAATTGATGTTATTAAATAAGGAGCAGCGTTTATGAAACAAAAAGAAGGCCTGGAAATTGGGATCACCCTGAACGGGTGGATGCTGGCCCTGGTGGGGCTGGTCATTTTCTTCACTGTGTTCGCCCTGGCGGTGGGCGGCGCGTTCGGCCAGCAGCCGCCGACCACCAATGATGGCGAAGCCGCGCCGGAGCAACCGGCCGCCGGGCAGCCCGAGCCGGTCCAGGCGCCGGAGCGCCCGGCCGGCGTGGACGAGAGCTGGGTCTACACCCTCAACGGCGAGTGGATCGACCCGGCAGCGGACGCTGCCGGTGCTGTGCAAAGCGAGCCCCTGGCCGACCTCAGCCTGGCGCCGGGGCCGGCGGAGGA
>CAZBDC010000197.1:0-9653 GCA_964490575.1 uncultured Anaerolineaceae bacterium
CGCTCGCGGGCATTTTTGAATAGAAACCCGCTCTATTTGCGCAAAAACAAGGTCAAAGTTGCGGAAAAAGAGATGGCAGGTGAGGATACCTGCCATCTCTTTCATTTGAGTATTGCGGGGCGGGTTTTCAATCCGCTGGCTGCGTCACTGGCGCCCGGATCACCTGCTCGACCTGCAAGCTCTCCCCCGGAGCCAGCTTCCCCAGCGCCGTGCGCCAATCCACGTTCCCCTGCCTCCCCAAACTGAACCGCTCGAGCGCCTGCCCACGGATGGAATGCCGCACGCTCCCCTCCGCGGTCCGGATTTCCCATCCACCCCCTGGCGCCTTCTGGCCGGTGAAGATCAAGGCCTCGCCTTCCCCCGCGCTGACCTGCTCTCCATCTGCAGCCCGGAAGACCACCGCTGCCTCCGCGGGCAGCGCATACTGGATGGCCGCGCCCCAGCCGCAGCGGATGGCCTCCGTCCCGTGGTTTTGCAGGCGGCTGCGCAGGTGCAGCGCGCCGTCTTCCAACCACAGCCAGCGCGTCAGCCGCAGATGTTTGCCAATGCGGGCCGATAAGCGCAGGCGCTGCCCCTGCCAGGCGGCACGGTAGACCTCGCCCCACCCGCGGCTGGAATACATCCCCAAAATGACCGATTCGCAGTAGCCGCCCGAGAAGGGATGCAGCGACCAGGTGCTGTCGGGGCCGGGCGGGGCGAGCCACGGGCGGCCACCGACCTGCCACTCGATCAGCCGCCCGCCCAGCCCGGGCACCACCGCGATGGCCTGGCGCTCGTCGCGCAGCCATTCCACCGCGTGCGGGCGCAGGCGGCTGCGCAGCTTCTGGATGGTGAAATCGAAATCCTCGCCCTCGCGGATGCGGAGGATGCCGGCCTGCTTCCACAGCCGGGCCAGGTCGTCCAGCTCGGTCAGGTCAGCAGGCCCGGCGGCGGTGGAACTGCCGGCGGCGGTGGAACTGCCGGCGGCGGTGGAACTGCCGGCCGCGCCCGCGTAGACGTTGCCGGTGCGCCGGAACGTGCCACATGCGCGGAATAGGCGCGCGTAGCGCAGCCCGCCGCGCAGCAGCTCCACCCGCCGGCGCTGCTCGCCCGTCACCCGCGTTTCCGCCTCGGCCAGCGCCGCCTCGGCGGGGATGCGCAGGTCATCGTCGAACTGGCGGCTGTGGGGCGTGTCGTACAGGCTGGGGTGCAGGCTGGCGTCCCGGCGCACGGCGGCGTGGAAGATCTCCAGGTAACGCCGCACCAGCGGGGCCGCCGCGCCGTAATAGGCCGGCAGGAATTCGTCCACCAGCGGCCAGACCGGCTGGTCCGGCTGCCAGAGCAGTTTGCTGACCACGTACCCGCGCAGCGCCATCGCCTCGGCCCCGCCGCCGGGCTCGCCCATGCCCTGGATGAACAGCCCGCGCACCCCGCTGCGCCGGTACAGGTTGATATTGCCGTGCAGCTCGTCGAAATCGGGCATCGGCAGCGGGTAATGGGTGAAGTCGGTGGCGTAGTGCCAGATGTAGATCTGCGCGGTGAGCGCGGCCCACTCCTGGAGGGCGCGCAGGAAGCGGCGGCTCTCGGGATGGTCGCAGGTCCCGTAGGTGTGGCCCTGGCAGCAGTTGATCGAGCACAGCCGCACGCGCACGTTGGGGTGCGGGACGCTCAGGCGCGGCGCGTCCAGGCTGTACTGGTAGGCCAGCGTGTCGATCAGCTTATCCGGGTGCTGTTTTGCAGTCTCAGCCACGATGGCGTTGACGAAGCGCAGGATCGGGCCGCTCTGCGAGCCTTCCGCCTCCGCCACCGCCCGGCAGGACTCGCATTCGCAGAAGCCGTAGCAGTCGTTTTGCGAGACCGAGAAAATGGTCGCGCGCGGGTGCGCCCGCATGAGCTCCAGCACCCGCTCTGTGACGATGCGCAGGACGTCCGGGTGGGTCAGGCACAGCTGGGCCTGGTCGCTGCGGCGCTGCCCGCCCACCAGGCTGTAGTATTCCGGGTGGGCGGCGAAGAACTCACCGGGCGGGAGCAGGGCGTAAAACGTGTGCACGAAGCCGCAGTAATCGACGTTCCCGCCCATGTACTCCGGGATGGGGGTCGACCAGCCGTTCATCCGGTTGCGCACCCGCCAGAGCGGATCGCGGCACTCGCTGTTGAAGGTATCCCGGTTTTCAAAGGCCGGCGCGCCGGTTTTGTTCAGCGCCGGCAGGCTCAGGCTGGGGCGGCGCGGGATGCGGCTGATCTCAGGGGTGTACCAGCGGCAGCCCAGCGTCTCGAGCAGGTCGTACACGCCGTACAGCACCCCGCGCGGGCCGCCGCCCAGCAGGTAAAGATCGTTTCCGCACGTCTCGAGGTGGAACGCCTCGCGGCCCAGCCCCAGGCCGGTCACATCGATCCCGGCTCGCCCGGCCGCCTCGGGCAGGTTGAGGAACAGCTTCGGCGCGCCGGGCACGTTGGCGCTGCGCAAGCGAGCGTCCGGCCCGATCATGGCATACAGCGTGCGGCGTAATTCTTCCGCGGTGAACTCTTCCGCCGGGGAGGGATTACCGGGCAGCACGATTTCGAAGGATGGCTGCCCGTGGTGGGATAAGACCACCGCATTGGTTTTTATGCCCGGCCAGTCCAAATTCTGCGTTTGCGACATGGGGTCACCTCCACCAGGGCCTGCAAGGGAAACCCTCGGTGCTTACGATGATTATATCCAGATCAACTGCCTGTGCCTGAGGGTAAATCGGTCCAAAAGTGAATTTCTCCCGCGCGGTTGAATACTTAACCACCAAGAACACGAAGTACACCAAGAATTTCCTGTTCATTCTTCTTTCTTCGTGCTCTTGGTGAACTTCGTGGTTAGGTATTCCCTGACTTCAACCCGGAAGAGGTGCACCCTGCCATGGTAGACAGACTCACAATGACGCCCCAAAACATGACCGGTGCTGTGTTTTTGGCATACAATATCCTCAGCCGATTGGATTTTTTGTAGCAGATGGCGGCTGCCCCGCTATCCAACCCCAAAAACCCTCTCGAACAACTTTCCCCAGGAGCATCTCGATGGCATTAGCGCATGTGAATTTCTTTTCTGAAGTCCTGGGCCTGTGCTGCCAGGCCGACGTGATCCTGCCCCAGAAGCTGCAGGGCATCGGGCAGGAGGGCGCGGATCGCGAGGGCGACGTCCCGGTCCTGTGGCTGCTGCACGGCGCCAGCGACGACCACACCATCTGGCAGCGGCGCACCTCGATCGAGCGTTACGTGGCCCCGCTGGGGCTGGCGGTGGTCATGCCGGCTGTCCAGCTCAGTTTTTACACCAACATGGAATCGGGCGGGCGTTATTTCGATTACATCACCGAAGAGCTGCCGGCCATCATGCGGGAATTCTTCCACTTCTCCGATCGGCGCGAGGATAACTTTGTCGCCGGGCTGTCGATGGGCGGCTACGGCGCGTTCAAGTGCGCGCTGACCAAACCGTGGCAGTACGCCGCCGCTGCCAGCCTGTCTGGCGCGCTGGACATCGCCGCGCTGGTCACCCGCCGCCCGCCCAAGGGCCACCCGGCGCGCAGGGGCCCCAGGCAGCCCAATATGATGAAGATGATCTTTGGCAACCTGCGCCACCTTAAGGGCAGCCAGCACGACCTGTTCCACCTGCTCGAGCAGAACGTGGAAAACCAGGTCGATCTGCCGGCGCTGTACGTCACCTGCGGCACGGAGGATTTCCTCTACCCGGATAACCTGGCCTTCCGCGACCTGGCCTGGCAGTTAGGCGTGGATCTGACCTACCACGAAGAGGAGGGCATCCACGAATGGGGCTATTGGGACCGCAACATTCAGCGGGTGCTGGACTGGCTGCCGGAGCCGGGCAGGTCCGAGTGATCCAGCGTGATCGGGTCGTGCTGGACGACATCCTCCCCGACCTCAAGCCCGCGGGCAAAGCCATCAAACAGCACGTGGTCGAAGCGCACGCGTTTTAGCTCAAGCGTTTTCCCCAGCCCGCTGAAGCGCGCGCAGGCGCTGTCTGCGCCGGGCGCGGCGCTGAAGATTGAGTCCTTGACCGTCAGATTGGTGCAATGCACCCCACCGCCGATCTGGATGGCAGTCTGGCAGCCTTCGATGATCCAGCCTTCCAGCGTGACATTTTCCAGGCTGAAGCAGGCGCCATCCGAACAGATGTTGGAGAGCGCGGCCGTCCCGCAGGCGCCGCGCACGTTGCGGATGGTCAGATTCTTGACGTTCGATTCAATCCGGCAGAAGACGTCCGGGGTGGTGCCCTTCACGCCATCAATGATGATGTTCTTCTGTTCGTCGCAGGATGGGAAGATATCGCCAATGTCGCGCCCGCCCTGGCGCGCCCCCCACCGGTCCCAACCGATCTTCAGCACCTGGTTCGAGCCGGTGATGATGACCTGGGAAATATACACGCCGTCCAGCGGTTTGCCCTTTGCGCTCAGCGTGCGCACGACCGCTCCCGCGCTCAAGTTCTTGACCGACACGTTGCTGACCACCACGTTTTCGAGCAGCCCCCCTGCGCCGCGGGCCGAGCCGCGGAAATCCTCCACGCAGGCGCTCGCATCAATAGCGATCGCGTCATCCGCCACCGTGCCGATGATATTGGAGATGCAGATGCGGCTGCCCGGGCCGCCGATATGCACGCCATCCTGGTTGTGGGTCTGGCCGTCCTGCTGGAAGCGGATGCTGTCGACAAACAGATCCACCACGTTCTCCAGGCCCATGCCCCAGGCTTCCGTTGGGCCCAGAGCGATGCTCTTAATTGAGCAGCGGTCGACCTTGTGAAAGGAGATTCCAAAGGTCTGGACCATCCTGGGCTGGCGCTTCTGGCGGCTGGCGTTACCGTTCAGTTCCGCTCCGCCCAGCCCCAGGATGTGGATGTTCTCATCGCGCGTCGCGTCGCCCGAATCGACGTGGGCATTGCGCAGCAGGTTGTCTGAAACGCCATCCGCCAGGAAAACTCGCGCATTGTTGAACACCAGCGTGGTATTCGAGGGGATCACGATGGCTTTTGTCAGCAGCCAGCGGCCGCCCTCATCCGGTCCCTGCGGACCAACGTTGACCACCTTGTGAGTTGTTCCGAGCGAATCAATCGCGGCCTGGATCTGCTCGCCGCCATTGTTTCCAGGGAACTGCCCGGCAGAGACAATCGTGGAGATCAAATCAGGTTCACCCACAAGAAGTTCTCGAGATCCTTGATATGCGCTTCGCGCTCGCCGAGGACTTTCTTGACCACATCGCCGATCGAGATGATCCCGGCCAGCTCGTCGCCTTGTAGCACGGGCAGATGGCGCAGGCGTTTGTTGGTCATCACCGCCATGCAGTCGTCCAGGGTCTGGTCCAGGGTTACATAATAGACCGGGTGAGACATGAACTCGCTGACCGGTGTATCCAGCGAACAGTCATCCAGGTTGGCCAGGTTCTGCACGCAGTCGCGCTCAGAGAAAATACCGTGGATCTTCTTGCCTTCCACCACCAGGACCGCGCCGATCTTATTCGCCGCCATGACCTTCAAGGCTTCGCGCATGGTCGCCTCCGGCCCGACCATGTGGACGGCCCGCCCTTTTTCTTGCAGGATCTCCTCAACCTTGCTCATCATCGCCTCCATTCATAAATGTCCAATCGGTTGAACTCGGGTGCCTGTCAACAGCTAAGCTTCACGATATGGATATTATAGACCAGAAAGTTCTTTTAATTAAGCTCGCCGCGGACCATCCACCGGTAGTTTCATTGAAATCCCCTCTTGACATTCTCAAAATTGAGAATATAATATGATTGTATTATCATATATGATAATAAAGGAACACGATGGACAGAAACCATACCAAAGAACTTCTCGATACCATGCTTCACCCCGTGCGGATGCGCGTGCTGATGGCGCTGGCCGGCAGCCAGGGAATGACGCCCCTGCAAATGTCCGAGCAGTTGAGCGACGTGCCCCAGGCCACGCTCTACCGGCACATCAACCGGCTGGCCGGGGCAGGCCTGCTGCGGCTGGTCGAAGAAAGGCCCGTGCGCGGTACGCTGGAAAAGGTTTACGCGCTCGACCAGGCGGGGCAATCCCATCTGGACGGTGAAGCCATGGCCCAGTTGACCAAGGAAGATCACCTGCGCTACTTCACCGCCTTCGCAGTCTCCTTGCTGGACCAGTTCTCGCGCTACCTGAGCCACCACCCCGCAGTCGACCTGGCCGCGGATGGGGCCGGGTACACCCAGGTGCCGCTCTTCATGACCGACAACGAACTGGTCGAGTTCAGCCAGGCGATCAACCAGGCCTTACTGCCCTATCTTGAACCAGCCGGGACGCAGCCAGGTGGACAGGAACGCAAAAAACGACTGTTCGCCACGATCATGATGCCGGTCGTCTCCGGCGAATAAGTTGTGCAGGTTTTACTCGGTTTGTATGGTCAACCTCCATCGACCATACAAAGCGAACCGATGAATACAGGGAATACCATGGAAACTCAATTCTGGACAATATTTTGGATCTTACTGGCGGCGGGGTTGTTCACCACCGCCGCGGTGCTGCCCTATTCACTGGCGCTCAACCCCGAGGCCGCCGGACAATTGAAAGCAAAGCTGGCTGAGAAGGGCAGCCACGTACCGCCCATGCTGGTGATTGTCTTCGCCAGCATCGTGCAGGCTGGCCTGCTGATCGCCGTGGCCATCTATGTTGGCCTGCTGGCCGCGCGGGCAGTCGGGCTGCGCCTGCCGGTGCTCGAGGCCCTTCTGGCGGGCCAGCCGGCGCTGCCGGTGCTCCTGCCTGGACTGCCGGTTACGCTGCTGGTCGGTTTTAGCGCCGGGGCGGCCATTATGGGCCTGGAGCGCTACTACTTCCAGCCGCGCCTGCCGGAGGCCTTCCACAAAGCCGATAGCAGGCAGCCCTTCTGGAAACGCGCGCTGGCCTGTTTCTACGGCGGGATCTACGAAGAGTTGCTTCTGCGCCTGTTTATCATGAGCGGGCTGATCTGGCTGATCGGGCGCGTGTGGCCTGCACCGGATGGACAGATCCACCTGGGCGTCTTCTGGGCCGCCAACTTCATCGCCGCCCTGCTGTTTGGCCTGGGCCACCTGCCCGCCACGATGCGAATCGCGCCGCTCACCCCGCTGATCGTCACCCGCGCGATCCTCCTCAACGGCCTGGCCGGGGTGTTCTTCGGGATCCTCTTCCTGCACTATGGCCTGGAGTCTGCCATGATCGCCCACTTCGCCGCAGACATTATGATCCACCTGGTCCTGCCGGAGCTGGCCCCGGCCCAGGAAGACCCACTGCAGGCACCGGCCGCATAACCAACGAGATTGCACGATGCAGGGCTGTCCAAAGGTCCCCTTTGGACAGCCTCTGTTTACTTAACAGAATATGATAATATAGACCGTAATTTAGACTTGTTTTGTTTTGTGAGGCTGCTGTTGCCCTCACAAAACAAGGTTCAAAACAGGATAATCATGAAACGCTGGCTGTATGAGACGCTCCATCCCGAAATCTATCATGGTCATGACCGCCGCCCACCCTTCTTCGAAGGCTGGTATTACCGCCTGATCAACCCGGCTGAAGATCTGCGTTACGCCGTCATCCCGGGCATTTTCCTCGGCCCGGACTCGCACGCCTTCATCCAGGTGCTGGAAGGGCACACCCGCCGCTCGGCTTACCACGTTTTCCCGGCGGAACAGTTTCGGGCCGACCGGCGTCGTTTTGAGGTCCGCATCGGCGAGAGCGTCTTCACGCGGGAGGGCATCCACCTGGCGCTGGATCGCCCTGAGCCACTTGGCCGGCTGCGCGGCGCGCTGAGCTTTCAGGGTGGGCAGCCCTGGCCGGTACACTGGACCTCGCCCGGCATCATGGGCTGGTATGCCTGGGTGCCTTCGATGGAGTGCTACCACGGCGTGCTCAGCTTCGACCACAGCCTGCACGGAACGCTGGAGGTGGAAGGGCAGGCGCACTCCTTCGAAGGCGGGCGCGGCTACATCGAGAAAGACTGGGGCCAGGCTTTCCCGGCCGGCTACATCTGGTTCCAGAGCAATCATTTTGAGACGCCTGGCGCCTGCCTGACTGCCTCGATTGCCATCATCCCCTGGCGGAGGACAGCCTTTCGGGGCTTCATCACCGGCCTGTGGCTGGATGGCAGGCTGTTCCGCTTTGCCACCTATACCGGCGCCCGCACCGAAAGCCTCAGCCTGCAGGACAACCGCGTGAGGTGGGTCGTTTCAGACCGGCGCATGCGCCTGGAGATGGAGGTGATCCAGGCCGGTGGCGGGCTGATCTACGGCCCCACCCGCCAGGACATGGGCAAACGCGTGGATGAAACCCTTGACGCCGTCATCCACGCCCGGCTGAGCGACCGCTCCGGGAAGGTCCACTTCGAGGGCCGCGGCCGCCACGCCGGGCTGGAGATCAACGGAGACCTCCCGCGCCTGTTGAAAGGATAATCTCGCCGGCCGGTTTCTGTTTACAAAGTCAACCGTGCTTTTCGTTTTGCGAAGATCAAACAAGGAGACATTCGATGAACGACTCACCCCGTGATCTGACGGCTGCGCCCGTCAGAATCGATTGGAGCAAAGTCCTGCGCGAGCGAGCCACCACCCCGACCCTGCAGGTCGTGGTCAACCCGCTGCTGCGGCGCGGCTCGCCCATCCACGAGCAGGCCTTCGCCGAGCTGCGCAAGCTCGGCGCAGATTACGTCCGCTTTGTGCCCTGGTTCCCCTACCCGCACGACTCCATCGCCGCCCTCTACCCGCCGGAAGACGGCAAAACTAGCTGGAATTTCACCAGCATCGACCCGTTCACGGTCGATTTCCTGGAGGCCACCAAAGGCCACCCGGTGATGCTCAACTTCAGCACCATCCCGCCGTGGATGTTCGTCGCCGACCACGTGGTCCCCTACCCGGAAGACCCCGACCAGCCCATCTGGCATTACCAGGTCGGCACCGAGCTGCGCGACCCGAGCCTGAAGGAGCTGAGCGAATACTTCGCCCGCCTGGTGGCCTGGTACACGCAGGGCGGCTTCACCGACGAGTACGGCCAATGGCGCGAGTCGGGGCACCGCTACCAGGTCGACTACTGGGAAGTGCTCAACGAGCCCGATTTCGAGCACGACACCACCCCCGAGCAGTACACCGCCCGCTATGACGCCATCGTCTCCGCCATCCGCCAAGTCAACCCGGGCATGAAGTTCGTCGGCCTGTCGCTGGCCATGCCCAGCCGCAGCCCGGAGTTCTTCGAGTACTTCCTCAACCCTGCCAATCACCGGCCGGGCATCCCGCTGGACATGATCAGCTACCACTTCTACGCTGTCCCGGCCGAAGACGAGGGCCTGGACGTCGAGCAGCACACCTACTTCACCCAGGCCGACGGCTTTCTCAACACGGTGCGCTACGTCGAGTCGATCCGCAAGCGCCTGTCGCCATCCACCCAGACGACCATCAACGAAATCGGCGTGATCCGCGCGGATGACTTGAAGCAGTCGCAACCCGGGCACGTGGCCCAACCGATCCCAAACGCCTACTGGAACCTGGCCGGGGCGGTCTACGCGTATGTCTTCATCCACCTGGCCCGCCTGGGCATCGAAATCGCCGGTGAAAGCCAGCTGGTCGGCTATCCCTCCCAGTTCCCGAGCGTTTCGATGGTGGATTGAGATCGGAAGAGCGTCGTGTAGGGAAAGAGTGTAGGATAGGGTGTA
>CAZBDC010000198.1:0-9621 GCA_964490575.1 uncultured Anaerolineaceae bacterium
CTACACCCTATCCTACACTCTTTCCCTACACGACGCTCTTCCGATCTGGCAACAATGATGGCAGCCAGCAGCATCGAGAGCGCCATGCGGTTGGTCATCTTCTGGAACTGGCCTAACAACTCCTGCATCACCTTCATGTTAAGGTTGACTTCGATCTGCCCGCGCTCGATCAATTCGAGCAAGCGCGACATTCTACGCGGCAGTTCAAGGCTCAACTCCAGGCTGTCTATAGCGGTCTGGCCGACGCGCGGCAGGATCTCTCTGGGTGAGCGCTGCTCTGTCCAGAAATTTCGCACGTAGGGGCTGGCGAATTCAAACAGTTGAAAACCAGGATGAAGCATCATCCCTGTGCCTTCTGCGATGGTGATGGCGCGCGTCATTGCCACGAGTTCGCTGGGCATTTGCAGGTTGTGCCGCAGCGCCATATCCATGATTTCCCGCAGGACTTCGGCTCCGGTCAGGTCGCTGATGGCGCCGCCTGAGAAGCGTTCGAACAGCCGGTCCAGGTCGCGCACCAGTACGCGCCGGTCCACATTGTGGGTGTAGATTCCAGCCGCCATCAGTTCATCGACCAGCACTTCGGTGTTCGCACGCTGGATTGCCATCGCGATTCCCAGAAAGGTCCGCTTGGTCTGGCTGGTCAGCCGGCCAACCATCCCAAAATCCATCACAGATAGGGACGCATCGGATTGGACGAAAAAGTTGCCTGCATGAGGGTCCGCATGGTAAAAGCCGAACTCGAAGATCTGGCGCAGGGCAAAGTGCATCAGGTTTTCAGCCACCACTCGCCGGTTGATCCTGGCCCGGTCCAGGCCATCCAGATCATTAATTTTCAATCCGCTGACCCGTTCCATGGTTAAAACCTGGCGCGTCGTCAGTTCCCAATATACTTTCGGGATATAGATCCGTGGATCGCCGTAAAAGTTTTGCCGGAAGGAATCCGCGTTGCGGCCTTCACGAAGATAATCGAATTCATTCCGGACGGTGTAAGAAAATTCATCGAACAGGGCGTGCAGATCGTACATCTGGCCCAGCGCGGTGTGGTGGCTGGCCCAGTCGATGATGTCATACAGGATCTCCAGGTCGCGCTGGAATGTTTCCTGTGCGCCCGGCCGGACGATTTTGATGACCACTTCCTGGCCATTCTTTAGCCAGGCATTATAAACCTGGCCAATCGACGCCGAGGCCACCGGGGTTGGGTCAAGCCTGGCATATAAATCTTCGGGCTCGGCGCCCAACTCCTTCACCAGGACGGCCCGCAGCTGCTCGAATGGGATCGGAGGGATGGTGTCCTGAAGCTTGCTCAGTTCGTCGATGTATTCCGCCGGCAGCAAATCGGCCCGCGCACTGAGCGCCTGGCCGAGTTTTATAAATGTGGGGCCCAATTCGACCAGCGCCGAGACGAACTCTCTGGCCTGGCGCGGGGTGGCATGGCGGAAAAAACCGGCGGCGCCGGGTTTCGACGACGGGCTCCCGCGTTCTTCTGCCCGGGCCAGCATCCAACCCAGGCCGTGGCGCAGCAGCACGGTAACAATCTGCCGGGAACGGGCCAGTAGCGGGCCGCGGGTGAACCAGGGGATGCGGGGGAGAGGACTGGACTTGCCGGCTGGCATTCAACTCCTTCTTTGATCCTTGTATCGTTTTATGTGGGCGACGCAGTCGCCCACATAAAACAAACGAAGTCCGAAAAACTATTCTGATTGAACCTTAATCACCCGGGGCCGGACATTTTCGCTCTTCGGTAAAACGAGGGTCAAAACGCCATTCTTAAAATGGGCGTCTGCCCTTTCAGCATCCACTGAAAGCGGAAGGTTAATCGTGCGCACGTACGGGCTGGCTTTCCGCTCGCGGCGTAAATAGGTGGCGCCTTTTATGTCGATCTCCTCGCTGGGGACCGCCTTTATGGTCAGGTTGCCGCCCAGGACGTGGACTGAAACATCTTCCGGCCTTACACCCGGCAGGCTGGCTTTGATGACGATTTCTGGCCCATTGTCGAGCATGTCAATCGGGACGACTACAGCGTTCATCGCCGAAGGCATCAGATCGCGCGGCAGAACCCAGCCGCCTTCGATCATCTGGCGCAGCGCCTCCCGGTAATTGTGGAAGTCGGCAAGTGGATCGATGCTGAATTTTTCCTTCATCACCATCTCCTAAAAATATTTTCCATCGGCCTGGCCATCATTTTCCGGGCCGGTTTACTGCGGCCGTCCCGGTAGAATCCACTTTCATATCGTTTGGATATTTCTTATTATACGCAAAAAGATAACCTGGATGTGAGCAGCGTCAAAGGTCAGACAGGTGCAGCCCGTGTTGACGAAAGCGCGAATTGCGGGCAAAATAATCGAGATGAATCTTGACCGCAGGCTTCTCTCACAGGCCCAGGTTGCAAAGTTGTTCCTGGCGCTGGCCATCCTGGCAGGTTTCCTGGCAGGCGCCGCTGCCGTCGGGCAGGCCTGGCAGCTCAGCCAGATCATCGCCGGTGTGCTGCTGGAAGGGGCCGGGCTGGGTGAAACGCTGCCCCTGGTATGGCTTCTGGCGCTCTTCGCAGCCCGGGCTGTCTTCAGTTTCCTGGGGGAAAGTGCGGCCATTTCTGTATCGGTCCGGGTAAAGGAAAACTTGCGCGCTTCACTGGCGCGCAAACTGCTGGCGCTTGGCCCGGCTTATGCCCGGGGGGAGCGGAGTGGTGAATTGGTGAACACGGTTACACAGGGGATCGAGGCGCTGGACGGCTATTTCAGCCAGTACCTCCCGCAGCTTGTCCTGGCCGGGTTGCTTCCGCTGTCTTACCTGGCCGTGGTTATTCCGCTGGACCCGCTGTCAGGGATCGTCCTGCTCTTCACTGGCCCGCTGATCCCGATTTTTATGTTTCTGATTGGTCACAACGCCGAAGCGCTTACCCGGCGGCAGTATCTGGCAATGGGCCGGATGAGCGCCTACTTTCTGGATACACTGCAAGGACTGACCACCCTCAAGGCGCTGGGGCGCAGCCGCGATCAGGTCGAACGGATCGCAAAAGTCAGCGAGAACTACCGGGTGACCACCCTGCGGGTCTTGCGGGTTACCTTCCTTTCGGCGCTGGCGCTCGAACTGCTTGGGACCATTGGCACGGCCATCATCGCAGTGCAAATTGGCCTCCGCCTGCTGTATGGCCAGGTACCGTTTGACCGGGCCTTTTTTATCCTCCTGCTCGCCCCGGAGTTTTACCAGCCACTGCGAGCGCTTGGGCTGCGCTTCCATGCCAGCATGGCGGGCGTTTCTGCGGCCCGCCGCATCTTTGAAGTGCTGGAGCAGCCTGAACCGATCACAGAACGCCAGCGTACAGGCCTGGAACCAATTTCCCTGGACGGCGCTTTCACCATTTCCCTGGAGAACGTCCGCTTTACATACCCAGGGCGAAGCTGCCCGGCCCTGGATGACCTCAGTCTCAAAATTCACTCGGGGGAAGTCACCGCCCTGATCGGTCCAAGTGGGTCGGGCAAGAGCACCATCGCCCACCTGTTCTTGCGGTTTATGAATCCTCAGCAGGGTGTCCTGCGGATCAATGAAATGGATCTGGCTGAATTGCCCCTGGAAACCTGGCGGGCACAAACTGCCTGGGTGCCGCAGCAGCCCTACTTGTTTCATGGCTCGCTGGCGGAAAATTTGCGTGTAGCCTTGCCAGAAGCCCCGCCCGCTGAGCTATGGCGGGCGCTCGACCAGGCTCACCTGGCAGGATTTGTCGAAAGCCTGCCCCATGGGCTCGATACTCAAATCGGTGAGGGCGGATCGCGCCTGAGTGGCGGGCAGGCCCAGCGCCTGGCCCTGGCGCGCGCATTTTTGCGTGCTGCGCCGCTGCTGATATTGGACGAACCGACTGCCCACCTGGACGTAGAGCAGGAGTCGCTGCTGCAGGAAACGACCCACCGCCTGCTCGCCGGGCGGACTGCCCTGGTAATTGCGCACCGCCTCTCGACCGTCATGCGCGCCGATCGCGTGATCGTCCTGGATCGAGGCCGGGTGGTTGAGGAGGGGGCGCCGGATACGCTCCGCCGCCAAAATGGCCGCTTTGCGCGCATGCTGGCGGACTACGCCGGCCAGGGAGGCGTCTCATGAGACTTCCCTGGCGGCTGCGCATGCTGGTTCTCCTGCTAAGGTTTTTCCGCCCATTTGCCGGTTGGGTCGCGCTTTCGGTTCTGTTGGGTGTCGCGACAATTGCCTCTGGGATCGGTTTGATGGGCGCTTCTGCTTACCTGATCGCTTATGCCGCGTTTCAGCCTTCGATTGCGGTCTTGCAGGTTGCAATCGTGGGCGTGCGCTTTTTTGGCATCAGCCGGGCAGTTTTTCGCTACCTGGAGCGCCTGGTTTCGCACGCGGTTAACTTTCGTCACCTGGCTCGCCTGCGGGTCTGGTTTTACAGCCATATCGAGCCGTTCGCCCCGGCCTACTTTCAGAAGACCCGCAGCGCTGATCTGCTTGCCAGGGCCATTGCCGACATTGAAACACTGGAGAATTTTTACGTCCGGGCCATTGCCCCTCCGCTGTCGGCTCTATTTGTGATGGCTGGTATGGGCTGGTTCGTCGGCTGGTTCGACCCGCGCCTGGCGTTGCTGCTGGTATCTGCGCTGCTGGCAGGGGGATTGGGGCTGCCGGTTCTGGCATACGTCCTTGGCCGGGAGCCCGGCGCAGCAGTCGTTGCGCGGCGAGCTGATCTGCAGGCAGGCCTGCTGGATGCCATCCAGGGCATGCCGGACCTGCTGGCGTATGGACAGGCAGACGTGCATCTGTCGAGGATTCGGGCGGCTGGCAGGGCGCTGGGAAAGGCGCAGTGGCGGCTGGGCGTGGCTGGCGCGCTGGCGAACGCGCTTTCGATCTTGCTGGTCGGCCTGGCGCTGGCTGGCGTGCTGCTTATTTCGATCCCGCTGGTTGGATCCCGCATCGATGGAATCACGCTGGCAGTCCTGTCGCTGTTGACTCTGGCTGTTTTTGAGGCAGTCAATCCCCTCCCACAGGCGGCCCAGCAGCTTGAGAGCAGTTTTCAGGCAGCCCGCCGGCTGTTTGACCTGACCGGTGCGATCCAGCCGGCGGGCCTTCCTTCACCAGCCATTTCCACGCCGCGCACGGCCGGGCTTCGGATCCAGGGCCTGACGTTTACTTACCCTGGCGAAGACGAGCCGGCGCTGGTGAACTTTTGCCTGGATCTTCCACCTGGTAAACATGTTGCGTTGGTTGGGCCTAGCGGGGCGGGTAAAACTACGCTGACCAGCCTGCTGCTCCGCTTCTGGGATGGCTGGCAGGGCGCTATCGAGTTGGACGGGCAGTCTATTTCCCGTTACGATCCTGAGGACGTGCGCCGCCAGATAGCGGTCGTGGCGCAGTCGCCGTATCTGTTCGCCGGCACGCTGCGGCAGAATCTGCTCCTCGCCAGGCCGGATGCCGCCCAGGCGGATCTGGACCGCGCTGTCAGGGGCGCGCAGCTTGAGGAACTGCTGGCTCGCCTGCCGCAAGGAATGGACACCTGGATTGGAGAGGGTGGCCTGCAGTTAAGCGGGGGTGAACGCCAGCGAGTCAACATTGCCCGGGCGCTGCTTCGTGACAGCCCGCTGCTAATCCTGGATGAACCGGCGGCGAACCTCGACGCAGCCAGCGAGCGGCTGATCCTTGAAGCGATTCGCCAGGCCGGCCAGGGACGCAGTGTCATTTATATCACCCACCGCCTGGTCGGGCTGGAGGATATGGATGAAATCCTGGTCCTGCAAGCCGGGCAGGTAATTGAGCGCGGGCGGCATAACGAATTGTTGGCTGCCGGTGGGGGGTATGCTCGTTTGTGGCAGATTCATCAGGAAGTGATCGCCTGGCAGGGGAACTTCTCCTCATCCGCTTCGTCTTAAGGGCAGGCAGTTGCTCGCGAGGGTGGCCGCACACCCAGGATAATTGATGGAGGAGAAGAAAATGACCGGAAAGCTGGCTGGATTGCTTTGGGCTGTGCTGTTCTTGTTTGGCGCTGCTGTACCGGTGCAGGCGGATGGTATCATCATCCCCCTGCCGCTGCCGTGCCCTGGGCCGGATTGCCCGCCAGGGCCGCCCAGGCCGGTTGCTCAACTGGTGATCCGTTATCATCATGTCACGGTTTCGATCCAGGATCAGCTGGCGGTCACGCGGGTTGACCAGGTTTTCTATAATCCCAATACCTGGCAGGTGGAAGGAACGTATGTTTTCCCGCTCCCGGTAGACGCAGCGGTAAGCGGCTTTACCCTGTGGGTGGACGGAAAACCGGTTTCTGGCGAAGTGCTGAGCGCCGAACAGGCGCGCCGGTATTACGATGAGGTGGTGCGCGGTTTACGTGATCCGGCCCTGCTTGAATACATCGATCGCGGCGCACTGCGTGCGGTGCTCTTTCCCATCCCGCCCGGCGGCGAGCGTCGAATTGAACTGGAATATTCCCAGGCGCTGACTGCAGAAAATGGCCTGGTTCGCTACATTTATCCTCTGAGCACCGAGAAGTTTTCGGCCCAACCTCTGGAAGATGTGCAGATCCGGGTAGAAATCCGTGACCGGCAGGCCATTCGGGCAGTCTATTCGCCCAGCCACCCGGTTGGGACGGACCGCCAGAACGAGAACCAAGTTGTCGTTGGTTATGAGGCTAAGAATGTTTTACCAGATTCGGATTTTTCGCTTTATTATTCCATAGGCGAAAGTGAAGCTCTGCACCTGTTTTCATACCGCAACCCGGCCGACCTGCTCGACCCGGATGGCTTCTTTATGCTGCTTCTGGCGCCCAGCCCTGTCAAAAGCCCTGAGCCGGTCGATAAAGATGTTCTGCTGGTATTGGATCGTTCGGGCAGCATGGACGGCGAAAAATTCCAGCAGGCCCAGGCAGCGCTGCGATATATCCTTCGCCAGTTAAACCCGCGCGATCGCTTCTATCTGCAGGCTTTCAGCACTGGCATTGAGACGTATGCCGCTGGGCTGCGGCCGGCCAGCGAGGCTAATGAGGCGTTAGGGTGGGTCGACCGGCTCAGCGCGGTTGGCAGCACCGATATTAACCGTGCTTTGCTGGAAGCCGCGGCGGTGGTCGATGAGGAGCGGCCAACTTACCTGATCTTTTTGACCGATGGCCTTCCGACCGAGGGGGTGGTCGACGCGAACGAAATTTTGCGCAACTTTGCCGGTTCTGCACCGGATAACCTGCGCCTTTTTTCCTTTGGTGTTGGGTATGACGTCGATACGGTTTTGCTTGATTCGCTTAGCCAGGAGCATCATGGGTTGAGCACCTATGTCCGCCCGAGCGAGCCCTTAGATGAGGTTCTGTCCGCTTTTTACCAGCGCATCAGCACGCCGGTGCTGACCGACCTGGCCCTGGATTTTGGCAATTTCGTTACATACGATCTGTACCCGGTTCCTCTGCCCGACCTTTTCGCGGGCACCCAGGTCATCGTCGTTGGGCGATACCGGACAGGTGGCTCCACGAATATCATTCTCCGGGGTGAGGTAAACGGACGGCAACAGGTTTTCAACTACCCGCGGCAGGCATTTGCTTCGGACAGCCGCGGGCAGCCTGGCAATCTCGAGATGCTGCCGCGCTTGTGGGCTACCCGCAAGGTTGGCCACCTGTTGAACGCAATCCGCCTGCTGGGCCCCCAAAAAGAGACAATCGAACAGATTGTAAAGCTGTCGATCCGCTACGGGATCATCACGCCCTATACTTCCTACTTGGTTAAAGACCCCATGCCGCTCGGTGCGGAGGCACAAGAACGGATCGCCGAAGAAGCCTTTGGCGCTGCGGAGGCCGCGCCACTGGAGGCTTCTGGGAAGGCGGCTGTTGACCGGGCAGCGCAGGAAGGCCAGATGCAGTCGGCGGATGTTGCCCCGGCGGCACCGCAGCCCGGGCAGGCCGGCGAAGTGCCTGGAACAACCATCCGCGTGGTGGGACCGCGCACGTTTGTGTTCCAGGAAGGGGCGTGGGTCGACACGACCTTTGATCCACAGCAAATGAAAGCGCAGGAAATTGTTTTTCTTTCGGATGATTATGCCCGGCTGCTGGACCTGCGGCCAGATATTGCCCCGGCTCTGGCGCTGGGGGATCAGGTCACGCTGGTCGTGGATGGACTGGCTTACCGCATCCTCCTGGAAGGGAAATCGACCGGCCCGCTGGAGCTTCCGCCCGCGCTGCCCGGTGGAGAACTGCCACCGATTTCACCGGCTGCCAGCATGACTGAAACCCCCATTCAGATGGTCCCGACCCGGGCTTCACCGCCAGCAGCGGTGCCGGATGGACCGGCGCCGGCCCAAACTTTGCCCTGCGCGGCGGGGGTGCTGGCGCCGCTGTTATTGGTTGGCCTGTTTCTGATGCTGCGCAGGCTGGCGGCCTGAGCAGCAGAACTGGGCAGGCTGGCCTTTGAAGCCAATGCTATCTGGTTTAAATGATTCCCCGCGAGTGAGGCGCCATCTCACTCGCGGGGAATTTTTTAGGAGAATGCTTCTGTAGTATAGAAAATGAAGTTAAGAAAAAGCTGAAGAAATGTTAAGAATCTGGTTAGAAAAATCGATTAATTTTTATCCGATACATTAATAATTTCTCCCTCTGGGATCGCTCCCACCCGCAGAATCAGCGGCGGATCTTGCGTGCAGTCAACCACGGTGGAAGGCACGCCGCCGGATACCGGGCCGCCATCCAGGATCAACTCGATCCGGCCTTCAAGTTGGGCCAGGACATCCTGCGCTTTCAACGGGTTGGCTTCGCCAGAGACATTGGCTGAACTGGTAGCCAGGGGACCGGCTGAGCGAATCAGCACCCGCGCGAAAGGGTGATCAGGCATCCGCACGCCTACCGTAGGCAGCGGAGAAAGGTTGGCCGGCAACTGCGGTAGTTTGGGTAGCACCAGGGTCAGCGCGCCAGGCCAGAACCGTTCGGCCAGGCGCCGGGCAGCCGGGGTTAATCCTGGGGTAAGCAGGGCAAGCTGGTCCACTTCGGCGATCAAAACCGCAATGGCTTTATTGGCCGAGCGTGACTTGGCTTCGTATAACCGGTCAATTCCGGATGGCAGGGTCAGCGAAGCGGCCACGCCGTACACCGTGTCGGTCGGGAAGGCAACCAGCCCGCCGCGCGCAAGCACATCCAGCGCGCTGGCCAGGGCATTTGGGTGATCGGTAGAAAGCACTCGTGTATTCATACTCCCTCTAACTCATGCGCACATCTTCAATTTCCACCAGCCGTGGCAAGCCTGCCAGGTCCGCATGGATCATGAATTTGGGGTTGGTAAAAAAGCGCCGGGCAATCTGCCGGATGGATTCGCCCTGGTCAAACTGCATTTCAAGCAGCAGCAGCCCGCCAGGAGCCAGCCAGCGGTGGGCATCGGCGAGGAGGGCCTGGATGAGCGCCAGGCCGTCTGGCCCGCCATCCAGGGCCAAGCGTGGTTCGTGACGTGCTACCGAAAGTTCCCCTAATGCCGGACGGGGGATATAGGGCAGGTTGGCGCATACCAGGTCGAAGGTTCCCGCAGCCGCTGTGAGCAGGTTGCCCTGCACCAGGCGCAGGCGCTGGCTGAGGCCGTGGTTGCGGGCGTTTTGCCGGGCGATTTGCAGTGCTTCCCAGAGATCGGAAGAGCACACGTCTGAACACCAGTCACGAGATTCCATCTCGTA
>CAZBDC010000199.1:0-9605 GCA_964490575.1 uncultured Anaerolineaceae bacterium
TTTTGTGTGGGCGACTGCGTCGCCCACACAAAACGATACAAGTATCAAAAAAGGAGAGAACGAAATGCGCCTGGCCAGATCCCTGTCGATTCTTCTTGTCCTTGGGCTACTGTTGAACGGATGCCAGCCAAAATGGGAAGATGTTCAGAGTACCTATTGGGGCAATGATGCAGTCTTTTACCAGATCTTCGTCCGGTCCTTCTATGATTCAGACGGTGATGGAGTAGGCGACTTTAACGGCATCACCGCAAAACTCGATTACCTTAACGATGGCGATCCGAAAACAGGTGACGACCTGGGCATCACGGGAATCTGGCTGATGCCTATCTTTCCCTCCCCGTCTTATCACGGCTACGATGTCACCGATTACATGGCAGTTAATCCCCTATACGGAACACTGGATGATTTTAAGACGTTGTTGGAGGAAGCGCACCGCCGCGGTATCCGTATCATCATTGACTTTGTCATCAATCACACGTCTGTATGGCATCCCTGGTTCGAAGCCTCAGCAGAAAGCCGTGCCCCATACGAAGATTACTATATCTGGACAGATGAAAATCCCGGCTATACCGGTCCGTGGGGACAGGGTGTCTGGCATGCAAATAGCGGCCGCTACTTTTACGGCGTCTTTTCCCCGGATATGCCCGACCTGAATTTCACCAACCCGGAAGTTACCGGCGAGGTCGAACAGATTGCTGATTTCTGGCTAAAGGAAATCGGCATAGATGGTTTTCGAGTCGACGGGGCCAAACACTTAATTGAAGAGGGCCAGGTCCAAGAAAATACCCGGGCCACCCACGCCTGGTTGAAAGACTTTAATGCCTACTACCGGGAACTCAACCCGGACGCCCTGGTAGTGGGAGAGGTGTGGTCAGCCTCGAAAGATACAGCCCAATACGTTAATGATGGTGAGTTTGACCTGGTATTCAATTTCGATTTGGCTGAACAATTTCTGAACTGTGCATCGAGTGGAGAAGCGACCTTACTCAATTTCGCCCTTGCCCAGCAGGCGCGTACTTTTAACCCCGGGCGATACGCTGCATTCCTCTCGAATCACGACCAGACCCGGACCATGACGCGCCTCAACGATGACATCCAGCGCGCCAAAGCCGCTGCGACGCTCCTCCTGACGGCGCCAGGAACGCCTTTCATTTACTACGGCGAAGAAATCGGTATGACCGGCACCAAACCTGACCCCACCCTGCGCACCCCCATGCAGTGGTCAGCAGAGGCCAACGCTGGTTTCACAACCGGTGTTCCCTGGCAATCTGCCAGGCTGGATTTCCCGGAGGTCAACGTACAGAGCCAAACCGATGACGAGGAGTCGCTGCTCAGTCACTACCGCCGCCTGATTCGCATCCGCAGCAGCCACTACGCTCTGCGAACCGGCGAATATGTGGCTGTCACCACAGGCAACAGTAGCCTGTTTGGCATGCTTCGCGTGGCAGAAAAAGAGAGTGTGCTGGTGCTGGTCAATCTATCTGACCAGGCAATTGCCAATCCTCCACTTTCTCTGGGACCCACCTCGCTAAGAGGCAAACTGAGCCCATCCCTGCTATTGGGGAGTGGAAAAGCACAAAATCTCATCCTGGATGAGAATGGACAGGCGGAAAATTTCCAGCCACTGCCCGAAATACCGCCGAATGCCAGCATCATTATTCAGTACCGCCCCTGAAAACAATCCCGACTGTGTTAAAATATGCTCCTAAATGTCTTAAAGTCTCGAGCCTCATTACCGGATCTGCCCTTCACCACCTACAGGTATTTCCTTGAATGCAAACCAGGGGTTGATATTCGATATACGGAAATTCTCCTTGCATGATGGCCCTGGTATCCGTACCACGGTGTTTCTCAAAGGTTGCCCGCTCGCCTGCCAGTGGTGTCACAACCCCGAATCCCAATCCTTCCAATCGGAAATCATGCTGTGGGAGTCACGCTGCATCCAATGCGGAACTTGCGTCGGGCACTGCCCAGAAGAAGCAATTATTCCCACTACGGACCAGCATGGGCAGATTCATTACCTGACTGACCGGAGCCTCTGCACCCAGTGTGGTGAATGCATCGCATTCTGCCCGGCATCTGCCAGAGAAATGATTGGCCGGCGGATGAGCGTAAACGACATCATGAACACAATCGAACGGGACAGAACCTTCTACGAGGAGTCGGGCGGCGGCGTAACCTTCTCGGGCGGAGAACCCCTGGCGCAGCCAGCGTTCCTGGGTGAACTGCTGCGAGCCTGCAAAAAATTGGATATCCACACGGCTGTCGATACATCGGGGTACGCTTCCTGGGAAATTGTGGAGAGAATTCGCCCCTATGTCGATTTATTTCTCTACGATCTAAAATTAATGGACGACGACCGCCACCGCCAGTATACCGGCGTGTCAAACCGGCGCATCCTCGAGAATTTGCGCAGATTAACAGAATGTGGGCAGGCCATTATTATCAGGTTTCCCTTAATCCCCGGTGTAAATGATGATCAAGAAAATATTCACTGCCTGGGTGATTTTTTGTCGGCTTTACCGGGGCTGGATCGTGTGGATGTCCTTCCATATCACCCATCCGCAATGGGAAAATACGAGCGCCTTGCGTTATCCTACGCTTTACCAGAGGCGGTCTCGCCTTCGGATGAACACGTGCGTGAAACTGTTCATCTGCTCGAACAGTATCGCCTTAATGTAAAAATTGGAGGTTAATCTATGCCCACCGATCGGGTTATCCGCCTTCGCCGCGCATCGCTGGATGCCATCCCAGAAATTTCAACCGAGCGTGCTCGCCTGATGACCAGGTTCTACGCTGAGCATCAGGAACTTGAGTCGATCCCGGTTTTTCGCGCAAAATCCTTTGCTTACTTAATGGAGCATAAAACCATTTCCATCTCCGATGGAGAACTCATCGTGGGTGAAAAAGGGCCTGCTCCCAAATCGACACCCACCTATCCTGAGCTGTGCTGCCACACCCTGTCGGATTTGGATATTCTCAACAATCGCGAAAAGATCCCCTTCCGCGTTTCTGCTGAAGCTCGAAAAGAATATGAAAACGAAGTCATTCCCTTCTGGAAAAATCGGACAATGCGCGAGCGAATCTTCGCTGAGATGACGTCAGAATGGATCGACGCTTATGATGCCGGAATTTTCACTGAATTCATGGAACAACGCGCGCCAGGACATACAGTTCTGGATGACAAAATCTACCATAAAGGCATGCTCGATTTTCAACATGATATTGAAGAAGCCCTCTCACAGCTTGACTTCCTCCACGATCCTCATGCCTACAGCCGCCAACAAGAGCTTAAGGCCATGCACATTGCTGCCGGGGCGCTGATCCGCTTTGCTGAACGGCATGCCAGTCTGGCGCGCAGCCTGGCTGCCCAGGAAAGCGATCCCCATCGCAAATCCGAGTTAGAGCGGATTTCCGAGGTTTGCACGAGGGTGCCTGCCCATGCTCCGCGTGACTTTTGGGAGGCCCTCCAATATTACTGGTTCGTTCACCTTGGCGTCACCACAGAGCTAAATACCTGGGATTCCTTTGACCCAGGACGCCTCGATCAGCACCTCTTCCCCTTTTACGAGCGGGGATTAACCGAGGGAACCCTGACCCGCGATCAGGCTGAAGAACTGCTGCATTGTTTTTGGATCAAGTTCAACAATCAACCCGCTCCTCCCAAAGTTGGTGTGACGGCGGCCGAATCGGGCACCTATACAGATTTCGCCCAAATCAACATCGGCGGTCAGCGCCCAGATGGTTCTGATGGCGTCAATGAAGTCTCTTTCCTCCTGCTCGATGTGGTCGAGGAGATGCGCCTCCTACAGCCTTCTGCGTCGATCCAGGTCAGTAAGAAGAATCCCGACCGGTTTATCAAGCGTGCCGCCAGGATAATTCGCACCGGTTTTGGCCAACCCTCCATCTTCAACCACGACCTGATCGTCCAGGAACTGGTGCGGATGGGCAAAGATGTAATCGACGCGCGCTGTGGTGGATCCTCTGGCTGTGTGGAAGTTGGCGCATTTGGTAAAGAAGCCTACATCCTGACTGGCTATTTCAACCTTCCCAAAGTTCTGGAAATTACTCTTCACAACGGTATAGATCCGCGTACCGGAAAACAGTTAGGTCTGGCGACCGGCGACCCAACTTCTTTCACAACCATTGATGCCCTCTTCACCGCTTTTGAAAACCAGATCAACCATTTCATAGATATCAAAGTGCGAGGCAGCCAGGTGATTGAGCGCCTGTATGCGACTTACCTGCCAGCGCCGTTTCTATCATTGTTAACAGACGATTGTATCCTGCGCGGGAGAGATTACCATGACGGCGGAGCGCGTTACAATACCAGCTACATCCAGGGTGTTGGGTTGGGCAGCATCACCGACTGCCTTTCCGCGGTAAAATTCCACATTTTTGAAGAACAAACATTTTCAATGAGCGAGCTGTTAGCAGCTCTCTCCGATGATTTTGTCGGCCACGAACGCATTCAGCAAATGCTGCTCAACCGCACGCCGAAGTTTGGCAACGACGACGACCGCGCCGATTCGGTCATGGTGCGGGTGTTCGAAGCCTATTTCAATGCAGTGGACGGGCGTCCAAATACCCGCGGCGGCGAATATCACATCAATCTCTTACCGACAACCTGCCATGTTTATTTTGGCTCGGTCACCGGCGCCACACCAGATGGCAGGCGCGCATGGACACCGCTCTCCGAAGGCATTTCACCTGTCCAGGGCGCCGACCGTCACGGCCCAACCGCCGTTCTCCGTTCGGCAGCAAAAATGGATCACGCCCGCACAGGCGGCACGCTTTTGAACCAAAAGTTTACTCCACAACTGCTGTCCGGCGATGAAGGTCTGAACCACCTGGTTCAGTTAGTGCGCGCTTATTTCAGGTTGGATGGTCATCACATCCAGTTTAACGTAGTCGACGCTGCCACCCTGCGCGAAGCTAAGAAATACCCACAGCAGCACCGCGACCTGATTGTCCGCGTGGCAGGCTACTCCGACTATTTTTGCGATCTAAGCGAAGCCCTTCAAGACGAGATTATTGCTCGCACCGAACATCAAGAATTTTAACAGGCCGTAACCGGAGGGAATAAACTGCTAAAGCGCCATTTTGAAGAAGGCTACCACGATCACTTCCTTTATCGAGAAGTGGAAAACTCGCAGCGCAATCGGGCAAGGCTAAAATTACTGCTTCAACGAAAACAGGGCGGCCAGTTACTTGAGATCGGTTGTGGCAAGGGCGGTTTTCTACGCCTGGCGGAGGATTATTTCCAGGTCGAGGGTTTGGATATCTCCAGGCATGCGATTGATGCCATCCGCCCTCACTTTGGTGAACGAGTCAGCGTGGCGAATCTGGCAACAGACCCTCTTCCTACCAATTCTTATGACGTTGTTGTCGTCTTCAACATCCTGGAACATCTAAGCTATCCCGGGGACGCCATTCAAAAGATTGCCCGCGCGATAAAGAAAGACGGAGTGGTCATCGGATCGGTGCCGAATAATTTTGCCCTGGTGGGCGGCCTGGTTACTCGCATCGGCAATTTCATCGACCGAACTCACATTTCCACCCATCCGCCCCATATCTGGCAGCAATTATTTATGCAGGCAGATTTCTCGCAGATCGATTTCTTTGGCGAGATCCCCATGGGTCGGAACCGGTGCACGTACTTACGCCATAAGCTTTGGCCTTATTTTTCGTTGAATTTGATGTTCGTATGCCAGCCAGCATAGAGAGATTGATAGGCACGCCGGTTTACAAGCGGCTTCCGCGGGAACTGTTTCTGTCTCCACCGCGAGGGCGGGCGCTCATCGTCAAACTATGATAGGTCGGCTCAACGACCTCACGCCCGGCGCCGGTGTCTGGTGGTGAATAAGAGCGTGACATTGTTGGCCTGGGTTGGGTAGATTGGGTTTGATTCCTCCCCATATTTCGTCCGGCGGGTTCAAAAGGTGCTATCCCCCGGTTGAAACTGGATGCCGATGAAAAGGCGTTCTGGAATGCTGTCCGCTGGTGTGTGTCGGGGTGAATTAGCCGGTCTACGGCAAGCGAAAGCGTGCCAATGATCAGGATGCGGATTACCCATACCATAATTGCGACAAAAACTGGCACAACTCCGGTAATCGTTTTAGGGTCGACTACACTGCTGCTCTGTAAATTATGGCTGACGACCGCCATTGAAACACCCCACCAGGTCAGCACGGCATTCATCGTCGCCGCCATTAACCAGGCGCCAAACAAATACCAGACCTCCTTAGGCTCATCCGCCCCCTGTTCAGGTGTAAACAATCGGGCGATCCCGGCAAAATCGATTCCACAGAAAGCTATTGAAAGAATAGTTGCCCAGTAAAATCCGCCAAAGCTTAAATTGCCCAACAAATCACGCAGCGCATATTCAGTCGTGGAAAAGTTAAAGACTTCAAATGCAACCAGCGCGCAGAAGATAATGGCGACGAATGCCGCGCCAGGACGAAGCAACCCCAGCAGATTCGGGTTGTGCTGACTTGACCGGGAATTGGAGGGAAGCATATCTGGCTCCTTTCCGTCCGAAGACGGTCAGCTTGTGGCAGAATCCCGGCAGTACTTCTTTTCCGGGTGCTTCCATTATAGAACATATTTTCTAATATGTCAATATAGATTTTAGAGCTTTTCCTTGCCGATCAAACCCAACTCACGCAGGTACAGGCTGGTGTGCTGCAGAAAATCCCGAGTGATATTGACATGTTCGAGATCTTCATATTCAACTGGCTTTAGCTGTCCCGAATCGCAACTTAATATCGTTGCGCCGGGAAAACTCATAATGATAGGCGAATGGGTGGCGATAATAAATTGGCCCTCTTGTTCGACCATCTCTTTCAACAATACCAGGAAAGAGAGCTGGCGCTTGGGTGAAAGTGGGGCTTCGGGCTCATCCAGTATATAGAGACCACCGGGTACAAAGCGGTTCTGAAACAGGTTCAGGTAGCTCTCTCCATGGGAACGGGAATCAACACCCTCGCCGTAACGAGATTCCATATCACCAAGTTCCCGTTGGTAAGCCAGGCGGGCCATTTCTTGGGCCAGCCTGGAGCGGTCGCGATACGTTTCATCCACCTCGCGCAAGTAATCTTGCATTTCGGCGCGCGCCTGATCCATCCGGCGGGCAAAACCGAAGAAATCTTCAGAGCGCATGAAAAAACCTCTCCGGGTTCGCCGGTTCCAGACCAGCCTGAGATCTTTTGCCAGTTCTCGTAAAGGGTCCAAGGTGCGATCGCGCCGGGTCTCCGCACTGCCCACTGCGATTGACCCGGAGGCAACTGCGATAGCTTCCAACAGGGTGGATTTACCTGACCCATTCTCACCGACCAGGAAGGTCACCGGCGTGAGAAAGCTCAATTCCTCAAGTGAGGTCAGAACCTGTACATTAAACGGAAAATAATCCGGCCACGGGTGAAGTTTTTTTACCTGAACGGAGCGAAGATGAATCATAATCGCCCTTGTCGGCCTGCTTCCTCCTGATCGTCAGTCGCCAGCTTTTCGTGTGCCAGAAGTTCGATCATGCCAATCACGGCCGAATTATCCAGGTCGCCCCAGCCGTTCTCGACCATCGCGTTAAAGAGCTGGGTATGGGCCGAAGCCGAAAGGAGTGGAGTGCCAAACTCGCGTGCGCTTTCCATGACAATATTGAGGTCTTTTGCCTGCATCCTGGCTTTAAACCCCGGCTGGCGGTTCCCGGCAAACAGCCGCGGCGGCTTTACATCCAGAGTCCAGCATTGCGCCGCCCCACCCTTGATGGCCTCAATCACTTTTTGCGGGTCAGCTCCTGCCTTTTGAGCAAAGACCATCAGTTCACCCATCGCAACCATCTGCGCCGCAACCATAATCTGGTTGGCAGCCTTAGCAACCTGGCCGCTGCCGGCGTCTCCAATATGAGTAATCTTCTTACCCATCGCCTCAAGCACCGGGCGCACCTTTTCCAAAGCCTCCGCAGGACCACCAACCATAATCGCCAAAGTACCGTTGCGCGCGCCGATATCGCCGCCGCTCACGGGTGCATCCAATGCCTGGACACCTTTTTCCGCTAATTTTTCGGCGACAAAACGAGCGGTCGCCGGCTTAATCGTAGAGTTATCCACATAGATCAACCCATCCTTCGCACCGGATAGAATCCCATGGGGGCCTAAGACCACGCCTTCGACATCCGGCGAGTCAGGCAGGTTGGTAAAAACAACATCTACCTGCCGGGCGACTTCCTCCGGGGTAAAAGCAGGAGTCGCCCCTTCTGCCACCAATTCGTCCACTGCCCCACGACTACGGTTATGGACCACGAGTGGAAAGCCGGCTTTCATGATGTTCCGAGCCATTGATTTTCCCATCAAACCCAACCCAATATACCCGACCTTCATCGTTCACCCTCCAAAGTAGTTTCTTGATCCATGTCGAAACCGGACATGGCGGAAAGTAAGCCTGTGATCTCGCAGGTATTTATTCCCTCTGATCTCCACCATTATACCGCCGCTGCTCAAAAGTTACTTTTTTGAGTATTCGCTGATCCTGCAGATTGTACCGATCACTTTCGGACTACCCCACTCTTCATGGAATTCCATTTTCCAGGTACAATCCACATCATGAAATCGAATTTGCAAAATCAGTCAGGATTGGTCGGATTGTGCATAATACTCGGTTTGACCGGCCTGGTTTTTGCGGGTCTGGGTTTCTGGCTCATCCTGAGCAGCCATATTCTTTACGGATCGCTTGCCCTTGTGGTTAGCCTCCTCACCCTGGCATCGGCCTGGGGCCTGTATCAGCGAAGGAAATGGGGCGTGATCCTTTTTGGACTGCTCGGCCTGCTGGGCTCAATCAACCACCTGGCCAGCACGCTAAACCGCAATGCTGACCTTTCAAGCGCTGGAATTTCCCAGGCTTTGCTTGCGCTGTTCAGTATCGCCCTGGCGATGATCATACCAGTCGGGGTGATCTATCTCATCCTGCTGCTCTGGCGGCGCATTTAGACAGCTGAGGAATTCAGCAAACATGCATCCAAAACAAGCAGCCCGCTATCTTGCCACAATTGGAGGGTTTCTCCTGCTGGTCGTCCTCGTTCTGCGAGGGCTGTCACTCACCACGGCTCTGGGTGAACGTGAAGCGGCATTCTCAATTCGGGATGAGGCAACGCCCATCCAGGGCAGATTTACCTTCTCAGAAAATGGGCTGCGCGTGACCTTCCAACAAGGCCTTTCACCTTCCTCTAGGGGCAGCCAGGGCTCAGCAGAACCGGAATGGTACAGCATGGCAGTAGAAGGTGGGCCATTGCTTTCCACTGAACCGCCGCCCACACCGGATATCCGTCCATTTCTATTGCGGGATAACCAGCTTTTTCTGCTGGTTGATGACGGCGTCAGCCTGACTAATGGATCGCCGCCGAGAACATTGGTGAGTTACTCGGCTCTGTCGCCAGACGGTGCCGCAATGGCCTTCGCTGCCCATATTCCAGGTGGTCCGCACCGGTTGTATGTGCTTTACGCGGATGAGCAGTTAGAATGGCTTGGGGAAGAAGAGAGCATCAGTGATATTGCCTGGTCGCCAGATGGAGATCGGAAGAGCGTCGTGTAGGGAAAGAGTGTAGGATAGGGTGT